>NC_013894.1:0-300115 GCF_000025605.1 Thermocrinis albus DSM 14484
CAACTCCACACGGTACATTAGAAACTCCAGCTCGGGCGTTTCCTCAGTCCCTTGTTCTTGCCTTTCAACTCCACACGGTACATTAGAAACCTCAACTCTTCATATTAATCTTATCTTACAGAATCAACAACTTTAGAGAGGGGGTACCCTTCGCAAAATGAAGTTTATTTTCGGAAACTCCAGGTGTCTCGGAGAGCATTCAAAAGTACCCCTCTCTGAGCTTACTCTCTCAAGCATTAGAAATTTCTGCATCAAGACATCAATACTAAAAAATGTCCAGATGCCTAAAAGTCACTCTTGCAAAGAAATACCAACCCTCTATTCAGTTGCCAAGATAACAAGGGTCCTATGTGGACCCTCTTTACCACTTGATATTATATTATAGCACCGTTTTGGCTTTTGTGTATAATACTTATATGGGAGGGCAACCTATAAAGGGAGTGGAAAAACTCATATCTAAGGTAGAGGAGAGGTTTCTTGGTTTTGTTAAGTTGGAAGGTCTGAGGTACTTGGAAGGGCTCCTTAATGTAGATTTAGGATCAGAAAAGAGGAAGGGCCGACCTTTTATAGGATGGTACAAAAACGGATGTATGTTTTTGGTGTTTCTTACCACTAAGCGCCGGGCTTATAAAGTATTTGTCAACGGATGCAATAAACAAGAGCTCTGCCAATGGATTGACGAGGAAAGCTATGTTTTTTATGATTATCGACATAGAGGCTACTTTGTGTACAAAGTTAAGGAAGACCAGTTGAAGTGGAAAGAACAAATTGTGTTTTGTGGTTTTTGTCATCCGGAAGCTACAAGTGCTATAGATGTATTGAGGAGTTATTATGAAGGAGAAGATTCTTGCTCTCATTAATGGAGATCTAAAGACTAAGTCCTTTTTCTTGAACCTTATAATGAAGGAGGCAAGATTGACGCAAAGAGACATATTTTTAAAGAAGTATTTAGGAGAAAACTACGAAGAGGAGGTATTTTCTCAACTTATTCTTAAGCTTCTTAGCATAAAGGATGCCCTCTCTAAGAAAGAAGAAATAAACTTTCACTATGTAAAGAAACTGATAAGAAGCGCCATAGAAGAAACTCTTAAGCTGTACTCTCACAGGTTTGTGAGCCTTGAAAAGCTCACAAAAGAAACAAGTGATGGTAAAGAAATAAGATACGAAGAGTTATTAGGTAAAGATGAAAGATTAGACATAAATATAGAAGTGAATGAGTTAGTAAACGCTATCCTTTCCATCCTCTCCGAAAAAGATATGGAGGTTTTGTGCTACTACCTTGAGAAGGAACTTTACGGGAAAAGCAACATTGAACCATCTATGACTAAAGATGCTCTCTATAAAAGATGGGAAAGACTTAAAACCAAGATAAGAAAAAATGTATATGTGCCAGATGAAACTACCCTAAGGTATGCCTTAGAAAAAATACTGTCAGATTTCTGTAGCAAAGGGAGGTTTATAAAAGGTGGATATGGTAGAGATTAAGAAAAAACTTCTCAACCGCTTTCTAAGAAGCATTGGTGATGAGGTTTTAGAGGTACCTGAAGAGAGCAGGATCTCAGGCAAGGAAGGTCAGATAAGACTCTTCCTCATAGATCCTCCGGAGTATGTTTTAGTATTGAAGAGGGATCTGGATCTAAACATCATCGTACCTCTCACGCCGTACTTTGAGCTCCTTCCGGAAGAAGCGCCCATACTGGTTCTGGAGGGACCGGCACCTGATCATCCATTCTTTAGGGGAGATAAGGCTCGCCTGGTCCTCAAACCGCTTCCCTTTTGGGTCCATGTGCATGAAAAGATACTAACAAGATACTCAACACTTATAAACATGCATATTGTAAACGAAGAGGTGGTGGGGGAGATAAAGGAATACATAAAGCTTGACATAAAGAGTATCAAAGACAAATATGTGCGGAAGTTTGTGGAGAAAAATTTAGAAAGATGGCAAGACATAAACTGGAGCAGTATACTTTACAACGTCATAAAGGGAGAGGAAGAAGAAGAAATTTCCGAAATTGTAGTGCAAGCTCCCGAAGTTTTTAAGGAAGGTTCCTATGCTTTGGCAGCTGATATATCTGCTTTACGGGGAGATAATTGGTTAGGTGTTAAGGAAGAGAACAAGCTGGTTATTTATCCGGCACGAAAAAGCGCAAAAATAAAGGTGGTTTACAAAGACACCATCATATACGAAGGTCCTTTTATCAGTAAGATTGTTGTAGAAGGGATAAAGGATGTTCCAAAGGATATAGAGGAGGGCTTACATGTGGAGTTTTTCTGAAATAGAGGAGAGGCACTTCGAAGTTTTATTGTGGTCCGGTAAGATGGATGATCTCTTAGACGAAGTTATGAGAGAGTTTTATTCTCTACCTGCTAAATCTCAGTTTAATTTGGTATGGTATATAAAGGAAAAACGGGTTCATCCTTCTGTCAACCTTATGGCAGAAGTTTGGGAAGTGCCAGAAGAAGATGTAGAAGCTTGGTTAAATGGACCTTATAGGCTCTTTCTGGTACCGGTAGTGGACGAGAAAGGTGAGGCACACCTTGTAAAAGGCCTTTCGGTAAAGGGCGCTGGACAAAGCATTATAACTAATCAAAAACACCTTCTTAAATACATGAAGGAGCTTAAGGAATTTTTAAAAGAAGGTTTTGGCTTGTTTTTTGAAGAAGATATAAAGGGAGAGAGTTTCCTATTACCTGCTGCTGTAAGTCTCTACATAGAAAACCCTCCTGAAGACGCGGTCTTTACAGGGAGAGTAGACAGAGAAGGTAAGATTTACACCGTTGATAACATTTCTAAAAAAAGAAAAGCGGCGCAAAAAGAAGGAAAAAGGTTAATAGATTCATCCGGCATAAAATCTCTACAGGAGTTAAAAGAATGGTGTGATGCCAAAGAGCACCACGTTCCTTTCATGGTTACCACCAAAGGATCAGAAGATTGGCTAAGCAAATGGCGTGATTTTCTCTCTTATATGAAAGATTCAGAAAACATAGTTCGTAAGCTGGAAATTATAAATGGCATCACAGCAGAAGATTTAGTTTTGTATACAGAACAACTACCTAAAGGTGACTGGACAAAGTATATGATGGATTTTTATAGAAAGCTAACAGATGTGGAAAAAAGATTGAAGGGGAAAGTGATATTTCATTTGGCCATAGATGGGCCTGCCAGTTTTGCCTTTGGTTTGGGTATTCTGTTTGGTAGTCAAAAGCCTTTTACCGTATATCATTACCAGAATGGCAAATATTACCCGATAGAAGTAGAAAATGTGCGAGAACTTAAACAAAGAATGGAGTTATCAGAGATCACTTTAAAGTGGAGCTTAGAATCACGAGACGATCGCCTTGCTGTGGTAATAGACCTTGCCCATCACACATCTATAGGAACCGTGAAAGCTTATATAGATGATGGTATGTCTCTGCTACATGTAGAACACCCCCACAAAGGTAACCTGAAGGTAGAGGAAATCTCCCAAATAGCACGTCAGTGCGCCAGTCTTTTACAAGAAATAAGAACCGAAAGAGACTATAAAGAATTTCACTTCTTCTTCTCATCTCCTGTAGTATTTGCCTTTATGTTGGGTGTAGCCTTCGGACATTACTCACCCGGGTACATATACCAATACTTTGACGGTACCTATGTAAAAGTTTTGGATATATCTCATCTGAAGGCTATAAGGGAGGGTAAGAACCTTGCGCTTTCTGGTGAGACTAAAACCCCTTAAAGAACAGGCTGTTATAAATGTTGACTACAGGAGAAGATTTATCTCCCTTCTCAAAAAGATACTAGGAACTGATTATTTTGAGTCTATCAAAACAAAACCTTACACCTTTGCAGTGTATATGGGAAAGGAAGCCAAATTTACGCAAGACAAAATAGAAGGAGTCAAAACCATCAATTTACGTTTCTCCACAGGTGATACCATGCTGGCTATAAGGTTCTACAACGGTGTGTTACGATTTAAGAGGGATAATCAGAAGCATTTGATAGGTGACACTCTTTTTGTGATAGATCTGATAAGGGAAGAAAAGGAAAAACCCATAACTGGAGTTTTTAAAACCCTTTCCCCTGTGGTGGTAGAAAGGATGGGCTTTACCAACTCAAGAGATCCAGAAGAAAGGTACATAACACCCGATGAGGAAGGCTTTCAAGAATCTTTTATAGAAAACACCCTAAGGCGCTACTACGATGTGAAAGGCTTTCCAGGAAACTTCGGAAACTTCTCCTTAAGAGTTCTGGAATACAAAAAAGAGTATGTTAAACACTACGGAGGGGTTGTGAAGTGTTTTATAGGAAAGTTCATAGTAATGTCAGATAACAAAGAAATTCAGGAGTTTATATATAAATACGGAGCTGGGTTAAGAACAGGTCAAGGTTTTGGCTATCTGGAGGTAGAAGAATGGAAAAGCTGACCTCTCTTGAGTACACACTTGAGTTTGTAACACCTGCCTTTATAGGTGGAGCTGACCCTGAAAAGGCAGAACTTAGACCGGCTAGCATAGTGGGAATGCTCAGGTGGTGGTTCAGGGTTCTTGTAGGAGCCTTTGTGGAAAGTATAGAGGAACTTTTCCAGTTAGAAAGTGAACTTTTCGGGAATCAGGACAAAGCAGGGAAAATCTGGGTGAGAGTGTTAGAATACCCCGCTCCAAAATCTATAGAAACTAAAACTAAAGATAAAGATTATAATTACCTGCTTGGTTTATCAAAGAGAGGAAAAGGCTTTGATAAAGGAGAAAAGGTAAAGCTTCGTATATTAACCCCTGATAATCTTAAGGAACTTACAGAATTTTTAGTAAGGTTTGCTTTCACCTTTGGGAATTTAGGAAATAGGGCAAGGAAGGGCTTTGGTAGTCTAGATTTTTCCCAAGGAGATCTACTAATAGACCCCACTAAAGATCTGTCTATAGAAAAATTGAAAGAGATACTAAGGCCGTTAATGAAAGAGGAAGATCTAACTTTCCACAAAAACTCTAAATATCCCAACATATCAAACATGAAAGTTTTTAAAAAGTCATATAGAAACTTAGATTCAGAACTTAGTTACCTATCCGAACAGTATAGAAACTTCAGAGCGCCGTCGGGATTAACTGAGGAATACAAGAAAGTTATATCTCTCTTCATGGATAGGAAGCCTATAAGTGATCGTGATGTAGTTAGTGTTTTCAAAAATCACATGTTCGGACTACCTATAATGTTTTTTAGCAGAAAACGTAATGCTAAAGTCATGCTAAGTTGGACAAGTGAAGGTCAAAATGGTAGAAAAGTGGGGGATAGGAGGAGAGCCGCCCCGTTCTGGATTTCCTTCAAAAGGGAAAAGATATACATAACACTATTTAGAAGTTCATTTCTGCCCGAAGGCTCGAAAATAGTACTGCAGCCAAAAGGCCGACATGGAAACAAAAAGCAATTTGAGGAAACGTTTCCAGAAGATTATGACTACTTGGAGAGATTCTTCAAAAAAATCGGCTTTGAAGAAGTCTTTGACGGAGGGAGCTTAAAATGAGCTACCTTCTCATCTTCACCTTCTCTCCTGTTCAAGGGTTCATAAGTACCTCCAGAAGAACAAGGGATCTGTTTACAGGCAGCCTTATCCTCTCGCATCTTACGGAGAAACTTTTAGACTACCTTAGCAGTCTTAGCAGTAAAGGAAACGTAAAGGTTATATATCCTTTCAGAAGTGAAAAAGAGGATTCTCAAGAAACTCTCGCCAACTTTCCCAACAGATTAGTTGCTAAAGTTGAGGATGAAAAGTTATGTAAGGAATTAAAGAAAAAGTTTTATCAAGAATGGAAAAAACTGTGGAGCAAAACTTGGGAAGGTATCAAGAAGGAAGCAAAAGATAGGAAAGCTCTAGATGGAGCAGAAGAGCAGTTTAAACTCCATGTGAAAAATTACTTCTTCTGTTTCTGCATAAAAGAGTCCATGGAAGGTAAGAGTTATGCCGAAGTTTATGACTCTGCTGAAAGGAAACTGGGAGCTGTTAAATCTTGGAGGCCTTATAGAGGATTAAAAGACTATAGCACTCTTGAGGAAGATGGTAAAAGAATCTATCCGGATGGATGCACTATGTGTGGTGAGAGACCTCATCTTGCCATAAATTGGAAGAAAAAAGATGAAATATTCGGTAAAAGTATAGCCAGTCATATAAGGGATTCCGAAAAACTATGTGGTGTTTGTCTTGTAAAAAGGTTTGCAGTAAAGTTCTGCGCAGAAGATCTTGGTTTGGGAGAAGATAAATGGAACTACCCTTCAACAGAAGAGATAGCGGGTATAAAATTCAAAGAGTACCTAATAAAAAAGGTGGAAGAACATCCGGATATCAAGGAGAAATTAAAAAAGCTAAGCGAGAAATTAAAAGAGACACCTTATTATGTTAGAACATTACCTTTGAAGGTAACAGATGAGCAAAAAGAATACCTGTCCTTTGACTCCGAACTCTTAAGGGAAGAGGCTTGGGACGCGCTTTTTCAGGAAGAAGGTCTAAAGGAGCTGAAGAAAGATTTAGAGGATCTTTATGAGCAACTAAAGAACTTGGGTCTCGAACATAAAAACCCCTACTTTGCAATTATGCTATCAGATGGAGACAGTATAGGAGCATGGTTAGGGAAAAACAGTAGTATTAGGAAAGAGGAATTAAATGAAGAGTTCCACACTGAGTTTTCCAAAAGGCTTTCAAATTATGCAAAAAGGGTTGTTGAAGAACCATATCCTTTCAGACAGGTGATTTATGCAGGAGGCGATGACCTTCTGGCCCTTCTCCATCCTCACGATGCCATCTTTTATGCGAGGAAGTGTGCGCAAATTTTCGAAGAGCAGCTAAAGAGTCTTGCCAAAGAAGGAGGAAAACCTTCGGTAAGTGCAGGGATTCTTGTAGCCCATGCAAAAACCAATTTCCAGATGTTACTGGAAAAAGTAAGGTTTCTTGAGAGTAAAGCCAAATCTGTAAAAGGTAAAGGAGCGGTTTGTATGGGTTTTATGACCAGGACAGGAGATATCACCTATTTTGTGGCAAAGTGGGATCACTTAGAGCTTTATGACGAACTTTTCAAAGCCTTCAGAGAAAAGGCGCTGAGCTCAAGAATTGTGTATGATCTTAGAATACTTTCCGAAGTCTTTAATGGAGAGAAGGAAATAGATATAATAACCCCCCTCATAAAGAGGTCTTTTAAGAGACATGTGAATGATAAAAATAATGAACTGGTACAAAAACTTAGTGATATATCCTTAAAATTTATCAAAGAAACGTTAGATTATTGGGATACTAGTGATGAAGAAGAAAAAATGAGAAGAAGTGTGAATAATTATCTCAACCTTCTTTATGTAGTAAGAACTGTTGGAGTTAGGATAGAGGAGGTTTGAGGTGAGGCTTGTTAAGATAAGGGGGTATAACGCTTTTTGGTTTGGTGGACTTAAACACTTTACAGAGGAAGAGCATTACCTACCGAGAATCCAACTTCCCAACATAATGAGGACTTTTAGACTTCTCAAAAAAGGAACACCTTGTTATGGTGTCTTCTTCTGGAAAGAAGAAGAAAAGGACATATTCTTTCCTGTCCCTGCAGATGTGGTAGGAGTAAGAAAGAAAAAACGTTTTGAAAGTGGAGATCTAAGGATCGCTTACTACAACGGGAGAATACCGGAGATAGATGACAAAGAGAAAGCTTACGAAACCTTGGAGCAGTATTTTATAAGCTCCGAAAAACTGAGCATCGGTTGGGCAAAAGGAAAGCAAGATAGTTTAGAGGTGTTTGGAGCAGAAGAATTTTTTGTGGCAGAAGATAAAGTAGGTTTAAAACTTAACAAAGATAGGATGAGTGGAGAAGAAAAAATGCTTTACTTCCATAAGAGAATGAGGCTTAAGAAAGGCGTAAGTTTGTGTTTTCTTGCAAAAGAACTTGACGACTCGGCAAAGAGATTCTTTGGAGGAGAGAGAAACCCTGTGGAGATAGAAGAAAGCACAGATCTACCTCAACATTTTAAAGAACTTTTAAAGGAAAGGAGCGTAAAGCGAGATAAACAATACAAGTTTTACACATTGACCCATACGTTTGTGGAAGGAGGACTGATGAAGGAAGAGGATGAAAAAATACTCTTGGTTTTTAGGGACGAGGAAGGGAGAGAGGTAAAATTCCAGCTATTATGGCTTTTCTCCAGAGGATCGGAACTTATCTCTGGTAGAGGGAAACCTGCCCTTGAGATGTTAAAGCCCGGAGCTGTAATGATTCTAAAGGCTATGGAAGATGCCGAAAGTTTTGGTTCTTTGTGTCAGATTAAAAGCCATCCGGAAGGTTTTAATACATTCCTTGAGAGAGGATGGAATACAGGAATATTAGTTGAAGATATAAAAGGAGGTAACTAAGATGAGAAAAGAACTTTACTACCTGAAGGTTCTGACACCCCTCCATGTAGGCACCGGACAGGGAATGGATCACATTGATCTACCCATTTACAGAGAAGCCCATACAGGATTTCCAGCCATACCCTCTTCCGCCATTAAGGGAACTCTCAGAACAGAGGAGATAAAAAAACTCTACATGAAAAAGAAGCAGACCAACAAAGAACTTAAGCTTTCTGAAATAGAGGAACAGCTTGATGGGTTTGATCCTGAAGACACAAAAACAGAAGAAGATGATGATATTAAACGGCTTGCGAAAATCTTTGGTAGTAAGAAAGTGGAAGGGGAGGTTGTTTTCACCGATGCAAGAATACTTCTCTTCCCCGTTAAGTCCCTGAAAGGCATCTATGCTCTGATAACATGCCCCTACGTTCTGGAAAGGTTTGCAGAAGAATCAGGTAAAGAAAAACCTCATATTGATGATTTATCTGAAAGCTCTTGTATTGTTTTTAAAGACTCACGTAACACGATCAATATAAAGGACAAGAAGGCTGTTGTCCTTGAAGAGTTTGCCTTTGAAGTTAAACGTGAAGTTGAAGATGATTCCAAAAACACCATTGCGCATCTGTTGCAGGATCCCAATATAGACAAAAAAAGAGTGGTTATAGTAAGTGACGACGTTTTCACCCACATGGTAAAATCTTTCACAGAGGTTCAAACCCACATAAAGGTAGACATAGAAAAGGGAACGGTAGAAGAGGGGGCTCTTTGGACAGAAGAGTATGTTCCATCAGAAGCCATCTTTTACTTCTGGATTATAAACTATAGAGATGAAGAGTTTTCAATAGAAAACGGCGAGAACAAAAAAGTCTTGCAGCTTGGAGGAAACACCAGCACAGGAAAAGGTTTTGTGGAGGTGTGGAATGATGGCAGTCAAAAATCTTGAACAGGAGAGGATGAGGATAGCTTACGAAAGTGTTATGCGTGTAAAAGGTGAGAACTTTGAGTCCAAATACAGCATCCTTGCCAAAAGGCTCCCGGCGATGATAAGCCACAACGGCCTTTTAACGACCCTTGCCTTTTTAAAGTCTAAAGGAAAAGATGAACACAAACGGCTAATAGAAGACATCTGTAAATACTTGAGCCACAGGTTTGGTAATGAAATAAGATCCTACAAAGAATTAATCAGTATGCTGTTTCAGGCTGATACAACAATGTACCTCTTTTACACCCGTGAAGTTCTTTCCTTTGCGGTATGGCTAAAAAGAATAGCCGAAGGTGAGCTGAAAAGCGAAAGGGAGGGATAACGTGAAGGTTGAGGACACAGTAAAGTTAATAGCGGATGATAAGACTAAGTTCTCCAACATCGCCCTTGCTTTTTACAAATTGAATATCTTCAAATTGGATATCTTCAAATATCTTGAAAAGGATATAAGTGAGATACGAAAGAAGGAATATTTAAAACTATTTAAAGACAGCCTCAATTGGGATGAAATAACTTTCATACAAGAAAAGATAACAGACTTATATAAGAGCATCGAAAAAACACACTATGTAAAGTATATAAAAGCCTATGTAGGCTACCGTTTTGTGTCAGGTATGGGATACCCCTCTCCCATAGAGAACGGTTTTCTGCTACATCACACCTATGGTATTCCTTATATTTCAGGAGAATCCGTGAAAGGACTAGTAAGATACATGTATATTTACAAAAACTTTACTGAAGAAAATTTCTCTAAAGAACGCCTAAAAGGTCTGGAAGAAGGAAAGTATCAAGAAAGCGAACTTAATGAAAAAGAGAAAATCTTTGTCAAGCTTTTTGGTACACAAAAAGAAGAAGGTAAGATTGTTTTCTTTGATGCTTACCCTGAATCCCTCACAGAAAGAAACCTATCTATAGATGTTATGAATAATCACTACGGTGAGTATTATGAGACAAAAGGGGAAAAAGAGCCTGGCGATTGGTATAATCCTAACCCTGTATTCTTCCTGACATTGGAGAAAGTTACCTTCATTTTCAGAATAGGTATTGAGAAAGATGTTGAAGAAGCCGAAAAATTACTTGATCAGACTTTGGAGCTTCTTAAAGAAGGTCTTGAACTATTTGGACTAGGAGCAAAAAGGAGGAAAGGCTATGGGTGGTTCAGAGTCCAAGAAGCATAAGGTTATTATAGCACCTTGGGGAGATTGTAAAAGTTGGAAATCCGTCGAATATAAATACAAGAGTGACGAAATAAAGGCAAATACAACTCTTAAGGTTCTTTGTCATGACCTTAAACCCGATGGTGTGTTGGTACTTGTCCCTGACACACTTTTTGGCAGTAACAAGCTTTTTGGTAATGGTAGTGCTAAAGATAAAGTAGGCAGGTACGAGGATCTTATTAACAGGGTCAGGGAGAAGGTATATGTTGTTACCGAAAAGAAGGTTGAAAGAAGATTGCACTTTACAGATACCATGGAGATACTATTGAAAGGTTGGTTTGTTTCCGAGCTGTTGGATCTATATCAACCAAATATAGATATGGAAGAAGGAATAAACCTTAGTGAGTTGAAGAAATTTACTGAGCGTATATACAAAGATAGATGGACCGCTGCTAGAATTAATAGGGATCTGGGAGAATTAGAAGAAAGTCTCAAAAAATTAGAAGCAGATAAAGAATGGAAACTATACGCAGAAGTTATTGGGAAGGATGAAAATGAAAAAGAACCTCAAGTTGACCCCAGAAACCTAGTAGCTCATTCTGGACTTCTCTACCATACTACTGAGATAAAACGTGATGGTGACGAGCTTTATGCGAGACTAAGGGAAGGGCTGAAGGATGAGATCAAAAAACAGCTACCCTGTCAGGATATTTGATTTTGGTAAGTTTATAGTAAACAAGGAGGTGAAAAGATGGGCGGAATAACGCTAACTATCATCACCCACAAGGCAAGCAGCCTAAACTACGGAGAGACAGTGGGGAACGTCTCCATTTTAAAGAAAGTAACCCTAGGAGATGGTACACAGAAGACCTTTGTTTCCGATAAGGCTCTTAAGTATGATATGAGAAGGAAGGGAAAGGAAGAGAAGGGTTGGAAACTGCTTGATGAACTGTTAAAGGAGTATATAGAAAAAAGTCAAAAAGATGGAAAACTGGACGTAGACGAGTTTGGAAGAAATCTTGTAGAGAATTACGAGGAGTTTGATCTTTTTGGGGGACTTTTCACAAATCTAAAAGACAAGAAAAACAAGGAAGTATCACTAAGCTACGGAGATAGTGTAAAGAGAGTATGTGCTGTAAAAGTTACTTACGCCTTTTCTGTCTCAGATTTTAAAGGGGACATGAATTTTCTCAATAACATAGACGCTTATAACAGGTATATAAAGCACATTGAGGGAAAAAAAGCACAAGCTATAGCCCAAACGGAAGAACATACATCCCACTACGTATATACCATAACTATAGACCTTGACAGGGTAGGCGTTTGGGAAAAGGAAGATGGAACTCGTGAGCCTATCCTGGATCCACAAAAAAGAGCAAAGAGAGTGAAGGATCTCCTGGACATAGTGATGACCTTAAACAGACAGATAAAGGGAAGATGGGAGAATCTTTCACCCGTGTTTGTAGTGGGAGGCCTCTTCGGTACTAAGCATCCCTTCTTTATGAACGCTGTTGATGCTTCCGAAATGAACGGAAGGCTCTTTCTCCAAATAGATAGACTGAGAGATGCCATTGACATGGTCCCCGAAAACGAAAGAAGTAAGGTTAAGATAGGAATGCTCTCCGGGATTTTTATCAACGAAGAGGATATAAAGAGTAAGTTACAAGCCAAGTCTATCGGTGAACTTTTTAGGGAACTTAAGCAGGAGGTGGACAACTACTATGGAGTTTCTGAAGGTTGAGCTCTTAAGCCCCTGTGTTACTTTCAAAACTCCCCTCTCTCTGAAAGGCATAGAAACATACCCTTTACCGCCTCCATCCACGGTGATAGGACTTCTTTACACGGCTTCAGGTAGAAAGTGGAACGGAGAGAGGTTTTCTTTGTCTATACAGGGAGACTACGAAGCCATCTTCAGGGATTACATAAGACTGAGAAAATACAATAAAGATGAAAAAAAGCTTGAAGTTTTACCTACTGAGATTCCAAAACTTTACAACTTTAAGTGTGTTGTTCATATAGGTGCGGAAAGGCAACTCATTGAGGAGTTTTTAAAGGCGTTAAAATCGCCTTCAATATATCTTTACTTGGGAGGTGGAGAGTATCCTGTTCTCGTGAGAGATGTGAAGATAGTCAATGCTTGGGAGTATTCTGGTGAAAGGGAACTTAAGATGAACGCTTTTGTGTCAGAAGCAGCAAAGGACTTATTCTACAGGTCTAACTTCATACAGTTTAGGGTGTCCACCTTCTGCAGAAAGGAGAAAGGAGAAAGAGTATGTGACTGGTTAAGCGTATACTACGTCCAGAAAGGTGAAAGTGTTGAAGGAAATATTCTCGTAGATGAAGAGGGGGATATAGTATGGTTGTTAGGTTCTATGTAAGAGACTGGGTTAGCGCTTCTGCCGCAGTTGGTCTTTTAAAAGCTTTAGAAAAGTTAGGTCAAGAGCCGAAGGAGTTTATAGATGGTAACTCCCTTATCTTTGAAGAGAAAGACATTATAGAGATTTTCCCTTCTGCTTTTACAAAAAAACTTATAGATGTTTCAAGTCAGAAGAACCCTAAAAAAGACTCCTTTGTAGATCGTGCCTATTCTGTACTTTCTTTTCTTCAAAAAAATTTTTACTCTAACAGTCCATTGAGCAATCCATCTTCTGTTCCAAAGAGACTTGAGGAGAAGAGTAAGGAGTTGGAAGATCTGTACAGGTCAGACCCAGATAAGGCGGTTTTTGAGCTCGTCAAGCGCTTTGTTGGTGATACGTTTAAAAAGATTCTGGAGAGAGAGACGTCGGACCACACTTGCTTCTTCTGCGGAGAAAGAAAAGCCAGCATTCATAACGGTGAGCCCAAAACCTTTGAAGCAACTAACTTTACGCCTCTTTCTGCAAGTCCCAATACGGTGGAAAACTTATTTTATAACGGTAAAAACAACCTTTATCTTTGTTCTGTATGCGAGATAGTCTTTTATTTCGCAGGCTTCGGTTTTACTAAAGTGGATAAAATGGATAATAGGTATATTTTCGCTTATGTCTCCGATATTAAAGAAACTTTAAGACTTAACAATACTTTAGAATACTATAAAGGCTTCAATAAGGAGTTTGTAACGTCCTTTTTGAAAGATTTGGAGCATCATAAATCAAGATGGATCCTTGAAAATATATATATTGTTGAAGTCGAAAAAGTATCTAAAGTACAATCAAATATCTACTCCTTTTCTATACCACCGAGGGTAGCAAAGGCTATGAAGGAATACCTCCCTAAATATCCTAAAACTCTCGAACCTGTTTTCAATGAATTTCTGAAATATATTTATTTTGGAAGAAGTCTTTACCAGCTTCTTTTTGAGATTCTCTATGGATATTTTCACGAAGAAGAACTGCCAGATTCTAAAGATTCTAAAAAAATAACAGATGCTTTAAGATTAGGTATGAGGCTAGCAAAAGGAAATAAAGGTTTGTATCCTTCTCTTCTTTTCCTATCAAAATTTCAGGAGGTGGTAGAGATGAAAGACAAGAGCTTTGTAGAAAAGCAAGTAGGATGGGCGTATAGGGAAGGTCTCCAGTTGAAAAATGCCCTCCTTAAAGAGTTAGGTGATAAGGCACTGGACAGAATAAGATCCATATCTTACAGTATTCTTGAGGCTATAAGAAGGAGGGATATAGATGCTTTTCAACAGAATCTAATAAGAGCCTACCTTAGTGTGGAGAGGGAAATACCGAGAGTTTTCGTTGATGCTCTTAAGGATGAAAGCTTTAGCCGGATAGCTTACGCCTTTCTTATAGGATTAAACGGCACAGAGAGGAGAGAAGAAGATGGAGGAGAAGCTGAGGAAACTATGGGCTAAGTCAGACGGCACAACGATAAGGGAACACACCGACAAACTTCTTGAAAATCTTAAAAAACTCAAAGAAGAATATGGAGACATCATAGAGGAGAGAATACCCGATAGTATGAGAGGTATTTTTTGGCAAACTCTTGAACTAGCTTGTGAGTATCATGACTATGGAAAGGTGCACTATCACTTTCAGAGGAAGTTGGGAAACAAAAATGTAAAACCTCCTAAAGGTAACCTACCTGAGGTGAGACATAACCTTCTTTCCCCGGCCTTTTTGCCAGAAGACAAAAATCCTGTTGTGAGAAAACTGGCCGCTCTTGCTATAATTCATCATCATAAGCATGACGCAGGAAAAGAAGAAGTAGAAAAAGTTCGTGAGGTTCTTGAAAAAGAGTTTGGAAAAGAGCTGAACTATAAAAACCTGATAAAGTATAGGGAAGATGAAATTCTTAAAAAGTTAGCTAAAGACAAAAATTTGGAGGAGGAAAGTGTTAGAAAGTTTTACATAATGTTAAAGGGTTGCCTTCTTAGAATAGATCATGCCAGCAGTAATAGGTATTCTCCTTATGTTGAAACTTACAGGAAGAAGGAGCCTGAAGGAAAAGTTAGAGAGTTTTTGCAAGGTAAAGGTTCAGATTTTAACGATCTTCAGAGGTTTGTCCTAGAAAACAGAGAGGACAATCTGCTTGTGTGTGCTTCTACCGGGTATGGAAAGACAGAAGCCGGTTTTATTTTTCTGAAGGATAAAGGTTTCTTTACGTTACCCGTCAGAGTTTCTGCCAACGCCATTTACGAAAGGGCAAAGGGAGTTTTCGGGGAAGAACTGGTGGGGCTTCTTCACAGCAGTTCTCTATTGGAGATGGCACTAAGTGAGGATGAAGCTAACATATACTGGGAAAACATCGTACTTGATCACCATCTTACTAGCAACTTTGCCAAGCCTATAATAGTATCCACTCCGGATCAAATAGTTCCCTTTGTTTTTAAATATCCCGGTTACGAAAAAATAGCGTCTCTTTTAGCTTATTCTCGTGTAGTTTTTGATGAACCTCAACTGTTTGAACCACACACCATGGGTTTTCTGGTAAAAGGTATCGAAAAGATAACTCATCTGGGTGGTAAGGTTATGGTTATGTCAGCTACTCTTCCTCCCTTTGTGGAAGAGGATCTAAGCTTTCTAGATTTTAAAAGGGGAAAGTTTCTCACAGAGAAAGTCAGGCATAACCTAAAAGTTGTCCGTCGATCAATAAAGGACTTTACCGAGGATATAAGAAGATTAGCGGAGGAAGGAAAGGTTCTCGTAGTAGTGAACACTGTTAAGAGAGCTATAGAACTTAAGGAAATTCTCCCTGAGGCTCAACTTCTTCACTCCCAGTTTATACTTAAGGACAGAAAAGAGAAAGAAAAACAGATAAAAGACTTCTTCGATAATGCAGACAGAGGTGTGTGGATAACTACTCAGTTGGCAGAAGTCTCCTTGGACCTTGATGCTGACTTTTTGGTAACGGAGCTTTCTACTGTGGATTCTCTCCTTCAGAGGATGGGGAGAGTGAACCGAAGGGGCGAAAAACCTGTGGACAATCCTAATGTTTTTATCCTTACCGAAGAGTGTTCGGGAATAGGTAGCGTTTACAGGGAGGCTATACACGAGGAAACGAAAAAATTTTTAGAGATGGACCAATAACTGAGGAGGAAAAACTGGGACTCTTAGAGGAGGTGTATAAAAAAATAGAGCAGGTAGATCAGGGCTACAAAGAGGATTACGAAAAGGCAAAGAGATTTATAGAAAACTTATGGGAAACTGACGAGTTTAAGTTGGAAAAAGAAAAAGCTCAGCAGCTTTTTAGAGATATATACACAAAGACAATTATTCCTGAAAAGTTCAGAGATGATCTGGAGAATGGACTTTTAAGAGAGTACATAAACAACAAGGATATTAATGAGAGGGTAAAACTTTTGGCAAAAATTCTTGAGTACACTGTGACAGTTCCTGAATATAAAGTGAAGGGGAAACAACTGGAACCTGTTAAGAAACTGAAAAATGTGTACTGGCTTAAGGCGGATTATTCTCCTGAGACAGGAGTAGAGGAGTAGTATATCCAACTGAGTTTTCTATTTTTGACAATATATCGTCGTTAAAGTATAATATATCGTCATGCGCAACAGGGTGAAGGAGCTGAGAGAAAGGGCGGGGCTTTCTCAGGAGGAGCTGGCGAAGCTCTGTAAGATTCCGAGAACTACCTTAAGCGCCATAGAGAGGGAAATGGTGGTTCCTTCTGTAAGCCATGCTATCCGTATAGCCAGAGCTTTGGGTTGTAGTGTAGAGGAACTCTTTCCCCAAGAGGAAGTCCTACGTGTATCTCCCACCTTGAGGGAAGGTACCACCTTCGTGGCAGGATACGTAGGAGAGAGTATAGTTTTACACCCTTCCTTTTCATCTTTTGTGGGTCATCTCATACCGGACGGTGTGTTGAAAGAGGGAGAACCTCGGTTCTTTAACAGAGGTTACCTCCATAAAACCATTTTCTTTGCAGGGTGTGATCCGTTATTCAGTAGCCTTCACCACTCCTTTAAGGAAAAAGGTTACCGTGTAGTACCTTATCATGCTAACAACACAGAAGCTCTTTATCTTCTCAAAGAGGGCTTCCTTCACGTAGCAGGTGTCCATTTGGGAACCTATCAAGAGACCTTAGAGATGCTTAAAGAGAAAGTAGGTAGGGGGTTCTTGGTGCTGTCTGCTTACGCTTGGAAGGAAGGAATCATCAGCAGGGATCCTGTAGAGTCTTTGCAAGAAGTCAAGAGAGGTGTTTGGTTAGTTAGAGAAAAGGGTAGCGGTGTGAGGGATGTTTTTGACAGGTATATAGAAGCCAAGGTATACAGAGAGGTGAGGGGTACTCATTGGGATATGGCGAACCTTATCTTCAATGGTCTGGGTGATTACACGGTGGTACCTCTGTCTGTTGCACTGGAGCGTGGGCTTAGTTTTTATAGCCTAAGAGAGTCCGATTATGTATTGGTTATAAGAGAAGATACCGATCCACTTTTCGTAAAATCCCTAAGAGAAGAGTTAAAAAAGCTTACAGGTATGGCTCTTTTACCTTTAGGATACACACCTAAGAGAAAAGTAGAGGAGGTAGTGCTATGAGGGTATTGCTGTTTTTGCTGTGGACCTTTTTGGCCTTTTCTGGGGAGATAAGGGTGTTTGCTGCTGCAGATTTGCAGCATCCTCTTTCTGAGATTGTCAGGCTTTATGAGAGGAGGCATCCTCAAGATAAGGTAGTTCTTACCTTTGGTTCGTCAGGAAAAGGTGCTACTCAGATAAGACAGGGGGCACCCTTTGATATCTATATGGCCGCCAACATGAAGTTTGTGGAAGATCTGTATAAGGAGGGATACGTGGTGACACCTCCTAAGCCTTATGCGGTAGGTAAGCTGGTGATATGGGTAAGAAAAGACAGCGGTCTTGATCCCTCTAAGTTCCCTCAGGTTCTTTTAGATGATCGTGTCAAGAAGATAGCTATAGCAGACTGGAAAGTGGCACCTTACGGTGCAGCGGCCAAAGAACTTCTTGAAAGAACTGGTTTGTGGGACAGAGTGAAGGAAAAATTGGTTATAGGTGAGAATATATCTCAAACAGCCTCTTTTGTTTTCTCGGGTGCTGCAGATGTAGGGCTGATATCCTTGTCACAGGCCTTATCCAAAGAGCTGTCTGCCAAGGGTATCTATTGGGTGGTACCAAAAGACAAGTACACACCCATAGTACAAGGTTATGGAATAACTAAACGGGGATCCGAGAAGCCGGAAGTAAGGCGTTTCTATGAGTTTATTCTGTCCAAGGAAGCCAGAGAAGTTTTCAAAAAGTACGGCTTTGATGAACCATACTGAAGGTAGAAGACTACATACTGGAGGTACTCCATGCCTGATGAAGTACTCACCGCCATGTATCTCACCCTCAAACTGGCTTTTATAACATCCTTCCTTCTTCTTTTCATATCCATACCTCTGGCTTACATAATAGCTTTTTCAAAAGGACGGTGGGTCTCTTTTCTGGAGGCTGTTGTGAGCTTACCCTTAGTTCTTCCTCCCACAGTGCTGGGCTTTTATCTTCTTTTACTTATGAGCAAAAAGGGTCCAATAGGTGCTGTTTTTTACCAGCTTACTGGACATCAGTTAGTTTTTCACTTTGAAGGTCTTGTGCTGGCATCGGTAATATACAGTTTGCCCATGATGGTTCATCCTATAGCTTCCGGGTTTGCTTCTGTACCTAAAAGACTTATAGAAGCCAGTTATAGTTTAGGGAAAAACCCCCTCCAGACGCTTTTTTTGGTAATACTTCCCAACAGCAAAGGTTCAATTCTATCGGGCATAATACTTTCTTTTACTCACACGTTGGGAGAGTTCGGTGTGGTTCTCATGGTGGGTGGCAACATAGAAGGTGAGACAAGGGTGATGTCGGTTCTCATTTATGACAGTGTGGAAGCTCTAGACTACAAAACCGCCCATATTCTTTCTCTTATCATGCTTAGCTTTTCCTTTTTTAGTTTATTTATGCTGTACTATGTGCTACGCCATAAGCCTAAGGTCCTGTCATGATATACCTGCGTGCCAAGAAGAAGTTACTGGGATCTAAGGGTGAGTTCTGGTTAGACGTGGAACTGAAGATAGAGGACGGGATTACTGTCATATTTGGGCCATCCGGTTCGGGTAAAACCACCATCCTGAGAATACTGGCAGGATTAGAAAAACCCGACGAAGGTTTTCTGGAGGTTGACGGAGAGATATGGATGGACACCAAGAGGGGTATATATCTCCCGCCCTACAGAAGAAGGGTGGGTTTTGTCTTTCAGGAAGATACTCTCTTTCCACACCTTACCGTTATGGAGAACATCCTGTTTGGTATGGATAAAAAGGATAAAGGGAGGGCTTTGCAGTTACTCAGGAAAGTAAATATGGAACCGCTGAAGGACAGCTACCCTTACCAACTTTCGGGTGGCCAGAGACAGAGAGTGGCTCTTCTTAGAGCCATAGCCAGAGATCCGCGCATAATGTTACTGGATGAGCCTTTCTCTGCTCTTGATGAAAATATGAGATCTTTCCTCCAAGAGGAAGTGAAGGCTCTTCAAAGGCAGATCTCTATCCCCATGCTTATGGTGACTCATTCGGTGGAAGAAGTTTTTAAGATGGCAGACAGAGTTTACATAATTGAGAACGGCCGGATAATAAAGGAGGGAACACCTCACGAAGTGTTCTTACCTACTCAGGTGTCTGCCCGTATGAGTTTTGTAGCTACAGTTCTGGATGTAAAAGAACAGGGTAATCTGCAGCTCGTAACCATAAAATCCGATATGGGAATATCTCAGATCCTGTGCCGTGATCTGTCCCTTAAGGTAGGAGACAAGATAATGGTTTATGTGAAAGCATTTTCGCCCTCTGTGGAAAAGAACTCTTAACGTAAGATTAACACACTTACCTTATATTAATAAAGCTAAGGAGGAGGTGTAAGATGAGACTAGTTTCGGAACTGGAAGAGACCAAACAACTGGTTTTAAGAATGGCCACTCTGGTAAACACCGCTATAGAGAAAGCTATAGAGTCCCTCAACAAACAGGACACTTTGTTAGCCCAGGAAGTGATAAAGGGTGATGATGAGATAGACAAACTTGAGGTGGAGATAGAGAAAAGATGTGTGAGGATGATAGCCCTTTACCAACCGGAAGCGGGGGATCTCAGACTCATAATGGGTATATACAAGATGGTGTCGGACCTTGAGAGGATAGGAGACGAGGCAGAGAACATAGCGGAGCGTTCGCTACTTTTGGCACAAGAACCACCTCTGAAGCCTTATGTAAACCTCAAAATGATGGCCAACACTGTTAAAGCTATGGTGGAGGATGCTGTTCTCTCTTTCTTTCACCGAGACACGGACCTGGCCAAAAAGGTGATAGAGAGGGACGATATGGTGGACGAACTTTACCACCAGCTGGAGAGGGAGCTTATAACCTACGTTATGGAGGATCCCAGAAACATAAAGAAGGTCATAAGTCTATCTTTTGTGGCAAGACATCTGGAGAGGATGGCGGACCATGCGGAGAACATAGCGGAGATGGCCATCTACTGGACGGAGGGAGAGGTGGTGAAACACCAGCACATAAAGGAAAGGAAGGAGGGTTAAAATAAATATAGTGAGGAGGGGTGGCCGAGTGGCCGAAGGCGGGTGATTTGAAATCACCTGTGGGTCTTTAGGGCCCACCGGGGGTTCGAATCCCTCCCCCTCCGTTCTGTGAAGATGGAAGAACTAGGACCGCCGTAACCCTCCTGTAAAGATTGGTGAGTCTATCTCTCTGAAGGAGGTTTTTTACCACCGAACGCGGATAGTACTCGGTGCCGTCATCCCTCTTAGTACCGTAAAGGGCATGGTAAACCACCACGTCGCCATCCTCAATGCCTCCGTATATCATCACATGACCTTTCATAAACAGGAGAGTTTGGAAGGGTGGCAGCCTTTGGAGAAAGTTTTTAAAAGCCTGGTAAGTTTCAAAACGGATCTCTACGCTACCTTCGGTTTTTGACTGTTGTGCCGAATTACGGGGAAGTTCTATGCCGTATATGGCGTACAAGTTCTGTACCAAAGCTGAGCAGTCGTACCTTCCTCCCCATACGTATGGTCTTCCCAAAAGGGCCTCTAGTCTGGCTCTTATATCATCTTGTGAAAACTTTAAGAAGCCTTCGTGTAAGAATTCGTTTTTTCTAATCCATAGCTTCCTGCCATCAGGAAGTAAAACAAGGTAAGAGTCTTCTGTTTTTTCTTCATAAGGTACGCGAGATCCTATGCCGAAGGCAGTCCCACCTATCAAAACATCATCCTTTAAAACCACCAAGAAGGGTAGTGTTTGAACACGTTCCCAATCCTCATAAGGTACCACTGCCACCGCATCCCTCTTTACCCATCCCCTTATCCATGGAGTTTGTACGTAGTACCATCTACCGTCGTAGGAGGTGTGTAGGATCTTGACAGGTGTGAAGGCCTCCAACGTGGTGTACTGGTTGTAGTCCATATGGGGATCTTTCCTGTATACCTTCAGTTCAGTGGGGTAAAGTTTCATATCTGTCCTGTGGAGAATAAAACCGTAAAGGGGCTTCACCTGAGGGGGTATCTTATCCAGGTTGAGTTGTTTTTTTATATGCTCCAAAGTTTCCTGTGAAAGGGTGACACCCGGAGGGTAGTGATCTTCTGTTATCCAGTTTAAGACCTGTAGTCTGTCCAAAAGTTCTTCTGCAAAGGCTGTAAGGACTGTTATCAGCACCAGTATCGGTATCATACCTTCATGTCTATTCTGAGAGTTTTCTGAAGACTTTCTAACCAGCCTAGGGCTATTCTGTAGTTTCTCTCCACCCAGGCACGGATGGTGGGCATCATTTCTAAAAGTTTCTTCCTATCCTCTTCCTTCATGTGAGGGATACTTCTCATAAGTTCCTCAAGATCTTGTAGGACTGCGTCAGGTTTGAAGGGATCCTGAAGGTCCATCTCCAACTTTTTGAAGAGTTCATCCATCCTTTATCTTTCTCCCGAAAACAAGGTACGCGGTGTGGGCCACCATTCTGTCCTCAGGCCTAAACCTTTCGGGATTTGTTTTGTAATATCTGTGAAAGATCTCCAGAACTTCTATACTGGCGAACTTCCCATTCAGGTGAGAGAGAAGGGTACATACCTGATTGGTGGTAGGTAGAAGAAAACCACACACCGCTCCTCTTTTGAGGACTCTGTGGACCTTATCTACGTAATGCCACGGCTCCCGTACATCCACAAAGGCAGCGTCAAAACTCTCTTCTTCCAGCGTGGCTTCGCTGAAATCCATCAGGAAGGCTCTCACGTTCTTACACAGCTGGAATCTCTCCCAGTTTCTGAGGGCTAACTGGTAGAACTTTTCAGACTGTTCGTAACTGTAAACTTCCATAGCTATATGGGATAAGACCGCGGTGAGAGCACCACTTCCCGTACCAAACTCTAACACTCTGCTTGATCTGTCTATACCTAGCTTGAAGGCTATGTAGAAGGCGTCCTTTGGGTAGATTATCTGGGTCTTTCTCTCAAAACCTAACAGTATTATGTCCTCTAAGGTAGGCTCAAAGAGGTAGAAATCTCCCACCTTATCACCGCTCTCTCTTCCTATTACATCCTCGTACCGTAGCGTCCGATCCTTCACATTCAGATGAAAGTTCTTTGTAAGTTTTTTAAGGTACTTTTTGTCCTCTATCTGTATAAGGACGAGGTCCCCTTCCCTAAACATACTTCTATTTTATATGCCGTGCTAAGGTCAGTATAGCGGTTCCAAGAAGGTAGGAGGCATGGGAGTACTTGAGGGCGTAGTTGTAATCCTTTACACGCCTGTTTTCTATGGCCACCCGGTAGAAGAGAAGTTGGTAAAAGTAAAGGTCTGGATAAGATTTCTTATACTTCCTTGTTTCATTTAAGAGTAGTAGTGCCTTTCTCATACGTTTGTTGGTTATGCTAGAAAGGATCTGTCCTTTGGCGTCTAACTCAGGCATGGTGAGAGTTTCGAGGGCAGAGAGTACGTCATCTGCAGCTTTCAGGCTGTGTTTTTTCCCCGCGCAGCCCTCCTCTATGAGTTTCTGAGCCTGAAGGGTGAGATCCTCGTATATGTTCTGAGTTCTTATACTGTTGAGTCTTGCAGTTAAACTCTCACAGTCCTGTGACATACCCCACGAGAGGATGACCAGTAGTAAAAGTACCAGCATGGACTTTCTATTTTACAATTATCTAAAGCGGTGGCTTTGTATTTTGTGCATATAATTAGTTAGGTAATCTTCTGGTGAGGTAAGGCTATGTCTACTGTGAAGATAAAGGTAAACGGTCAGGAGTACGAGGTAGAGAAGGGAAGGCCTTTACTGCAGACCCTTTTGGACCTTGGTATATCTGTACCTTACTTCTGCTACCATCCCAAGTTGAGGATAATAGGTGCTTGCAGGATGTGTGTAGTTTACAACGAAAAGACCGGAAGGCTCATGACTTCTTGCAACGTACCTGTGGAGGAGGGTATGGAGATATCCACCCAGCATCCCTCTGTGGTGGAAAATCAGAGATATCTGCTACAGGCTTTTATGAGCAGACACCCTCTGGACTGTCCCATATGCGATAAAGCGGGAGAGTGCGATCTTCAAAACTTGGGTGCCCTCTTTGGACCTCAGAGACAGATAATCCCAATATCCGCATTGGAAAAGGAAAGACACCAGATAGATTGGGAGAGCGATTTTCTTGAGTACTACTCCAACAGATGTGTGGTGTGTTATAGATGTACCCGAGTGTGTGATGAGGTGGTGGGTGCGCGAGCCCTTTACGTGGAGGAAAGAGGCTTTCATACCAACATAGTACCCGCAGTACGACCTATGGACACTTCCAGCTGTGAGATGTGCGGATTGTGTGTGTACGTTTGTCCAGTGGGAGCCATAATTTCTAAACCCTTCAAGTATTGGACAAGAAGCTGGCTCCTTAAGAAAGACAGAACGTTGTGTAACGTGTGTCCAGTGGGTTGTGAGATACAGGTGGAGTACGGTGTGGGAGACTGGAGATCCCACAGGAAAGTTTACAGGACAAAGCCAACCGATGACCTTGACATATGCGCCAAAAGCTTTTTCGGGTACGATGTTCTCAACAACAACAGACTAAGGCAGCCGGAGATATACGGGAAAAAGGAAACACCTGGTAGCGTGGTGCACCTTTTAGGTAGTATGCTGAAGACGGCGGGAAGGGAGACAGCTATAGTGCTGTCCGCCTATCTCAGTAACGAGCTCTTAGTTATGTTTAAACAGCTGGTAGAGAGAAGTGGTGCCTTTGTAACCTCCACCCTAACCGCCAACTTCTACCCCTTCCTTAGGGGATACGGTGAGTACCAACCTCCCCAGTGGGAGGAGGTAAAAAGATGCCAACGCTTCTTGCTGATAGGTGACGATATAACATCCACCGTACCTGTCCTCTCTTACTACATAAAGGGTGAGGTCTACAGGATAGGACCTTACAGTAGGGATGCCAAGCTGAGACCTAAGGAGATAACTTGGGAAGAGGCAAAAACCTTGGACAAAGAGGGTATCATAGTGGTAAACATCTCCCGCATACTGGACCAAGAGGCTGTCCAGCTAGGACGAAGGGTGAGGGAAATAGCCCAGGCCACAGGTTGGAAGGTGCTGGTAATCTCCAGAGAATCCAACTTCCTAGGTTTTTACAGAGTCTTCGGGGATAACATCTTATCTCCCGTGGAAGCTGTTTTGAAAGGATGCGAGGAGGGTAAGATAAAGAATCTGTGGGTGGTGGGAGAAGATCTGTTGGATCTTTATCCTGCCAGTAGGTTTGAAGCTCTGAAAGCTAAACTGGAGCACTTGGTAGTTTTCTCACCCTTTGAAGATGGTCTTTCCCAGTACGCCCACATAAGGGTACCTATAGGACTTTACGGAGAACTGGAGGGAACCTTTACCACCCTTATGGGAGAACGTAGCGGAAGATCCTTCCTACCAGATGTTTTTGACGTGACAGAGTTTCTCACAGGACTTCTTGAGGAACTCCCATCCCAAAAGGTCTTACAGCCTCCCCTTGCGGAAGGGGTGACTTCCTCCACCCCATCCGAAATACACCTTTACAGGAGTAACTGGATAACCAGAAGGAGCGAGAACCTGGGAAGACTCTACGAAAAAAATGTAGCTCTTCAGATGGTGGAGAGGGACCTGAAAGGTGCTGGATCCTGAGAAGATCATAAAACAGCTTAGAGAGGAGGGTTACGAGAATCTTTACACATGGTGTGATCCACCGGGAACCTTTTACTCTTGGCACACTCACCCTGATGACGAGGTGAGGGTAGTCTACAGAGGTTCTATGGTGATAGGCACAGAGGAAGGAGAGTTCTTACTGAAGGAAGGCGACAGGTTGGAAGTGAAGGCAGGGACACGCCACTGGGCCAAGACGGAGGAAGGTGTGTGTTACGTATGTGGCACTAAAAGGCCTTCTTCAGGAAGATAGCTCCTAAGGGTGGGAGAGTGAGCTCCAAAGAGTAGGGTCTTGAGTGGAAAACTACAGGTTGTGCCTCCACTTTGCCCATATTCCCCACGTTACTACCCCAGTATATCTCTGAGTCGGTGTTGAGGATCTCTCTCCACGTACCTCCTGCTGGAGCACCTACTCGGTAACGGTATCGGACCACAGGTGTGAAGTTAAAAACACACAGAATCACTTCCCCCTCCTTGGATTTCCTGAGAAAGCTTATGACACTTTGTTCCCAGTCATGGAAGTCTACCCACTCAAAACCTTCGGCCTCACAGTCCAGTTGGTGGAGAGCTTTCTCCTCTCTGTAAAGTCTGTTAAGATCTTCTACCAACTTTTTTATACCTCGGTGACTTGGATACTCTAACAGATCCCAGCGAAGGCTGCTTTCGTGGTTCCACTCCTCCCACTGGGCTATCTCGTTACCCATAAAGAGAAGCTTTTTGCCGGGAAAAGCGTACATGTAAGCCAGCAATAACCTTAGATGGGCAAACTTTTGCCACACGTCACCCCACATCTTTTGAAGCAGAGAACCTTTACCGTGAACCACTTCGTCGTGAGAAAGGGGTAACACAAAGTTCTCCGAAAAGGCGTACCATGTGTTGAAGGTGAGAATACCGTGATGGTACTTTCTGTAGATGGGATCAAGGGAGAAGTAAAAGAGGGTGTCGTTCATCCATCCCATGTTCCACTTAAAGCCGAATCCTAACCCACCCAGGTAAACGGGACGGGACACCATAGGCCAGGCGGTGGATTCCTCGGCATAGGTCTGTACATCGGGAAACTGAGCATACACGGTAGTGTTGAGCTTTTTCAGGAACTCTATAGCTTCAAGATTCTCCCTCCCTCCGTACACGTTAGGCTTCCACTCGGAGCGTGAGTAGTCCAAGTACAACATGGAGGCCACCGCATCCACTCTGAGACCGTCCACGTGATACAGGTCCAGCCAAAAATGGGCGCTGCTGAGAAGGAAAGATCTTACCTCTCCCTTAGAGTAATCAAAAACGTGACTGTTCCAGTCAGGATGCCACCTGAGGCGCCAGTCTTCGTACTCGTAAAGACACGTACCGTCAAAGAAGGCAAGACCGTGAGGATCTGTGGGAAAGTGGGATGGTACCCAGTCCAGTATCACACCTATACCCTTCTGATGAAGAAGGTCTATGAGGTACATAAAGTCCTGAGGGGTGCCGTAGCGTGAGGTAGGCGCAAAGTAGCCTGTTATCTGATAACCCCACGATCCGTAAAAAGGGTGCTCCATAACAGGCATCAGCTCCACATGGGTAAACCCTATCTCTGTCACGTACTGGGAAAGTTCGTGAGCCAGATCTCTGTAAGAGAGACCCTTCTTCCAAGAACCTACATGCAGTTCGTATATGCTTATAGGAGCCTCCCTGCTGTTCTTTGATCTCCTTGTGGCCATCCATACCTGATCGTTCCAGTGGTAATCAAGATCCCATACTAAGCAAGCGGTGGAGGGTGGAGGCTCCCAGAAGAAGGCAAAGGGGTCAGACTTCTCCTTAGGGTTCCCCCAGGCGTCTACGAGAAAGTACTTGTAACGTGTCCCTTTTGGGAGATTGGGTACAAAGGTCTCCCATATACCTGACGGATCTTCCCTCCTCCTCATGGGGTGTTTATGAGGATCCCATCCGTTAAAATCCCCTATTACAGAGACCTCTCTCGCGTTGGGAGCCCAAACGGCAAAGTAAACACCTCCCTCCACAAGGTGAGCGCCCAGTTTTCTGTAGAGTTTTGTGTGACTCCCTTCCTTAAAGAGATAAACATCGTAGTCGGTAATGAGAGAGACTTTAGTCATGTTTTTTCACCGCAGATACCACCACAAAACCCCCTTTACCGTAACCAGAGAGGGAAGGTTCCGGTTCTTTTACCTGGTGTGGAAGATGGAAGACTGTTTGGGATATCTTCTCCACCCAAAAGTTTTCCTCTTGGAGAAGTTGTGCAACGTCCCGGGTAGAGTAAAAGGTAGCGTGACGGTAGAAAGGGTTTTTGTCCTTCATACTTAGGTAGTATTTTCCTAAGAAACTGTCTTTGTCTACAAAACCTAACACCAACTTACCCCCTCTCTTTAAAACACGGTACGCCTCTTTCAAGGTGGATCTCACATCGTCCACAAAGCACAGGGTGGTGGTGATGAGAAGGTAATCCATGACTTCTCCCTTTAGAGGTAGGTACTCAGCAACACCCCTTATCACTGTCATACCCCTCTCCTTTGCCACAAGAGCCATACTCCTTGATGGTTCCACACCAAGAAAGATACCTAAAGGTGGACCAAAACGTCCGGTACCCGTACCTATCTCTGCTCCTGTCCCCTCCTTAGGTAGATGTTCCCTTATAGCCTCCAGTTCCGAGACATAGACCGCCCTGTGTCTTTCGTACCAATCATCGTATAGCTTTACAAGATCCTCAAAGATCCTGTACATCTCACAGACCCTCTTCCCTCTTGGCCAGTTCTATCTGCTCTTTAACTCGCTCTTTTGATGTACCACCGTAAGTTTGGCGCCTGTCTGCCACCACGAGAGGATCCAAAAGTTTTAACACGTCTTCTTGAAAGAGAGGAGAGAAGGTCCTAAGATCCTCTAAGGTAACATCCTGAAGACTCCTACCTTCTTCCACCAGCTTGGCCACCAGAGAGCCCACGATACGGTGCGCCTCTCTAAAAGGCACACCTTTACCTACCAGATAGTTGGCCAGATCGGTGGCTAACGTAAAGCCTCCGGCTGCTGCCCTCAGTTTGTCTTCTCTCACCTTCAGGCCCTCCAACACCAGAGAGGCACCTTTCAAACACCCCTTCAGGGTATCCAGACTGTCAAAAAGGGGTTCCTTGTCCTCCTGAAGGTCCCTGTTGTAAGCCATAGGCAGTCCCTTTAGGACCGTCAGGAGGCTCAGAAGGTTTCCATATAATCTCCCTGCTTTACCTCTTATGAGTTCAAGGACATCAGGATTTTTCTTTTGGGGCATGATGGAACTGCCGGTACACAGCCTGTCAGGAAGTTCCACAAAACCAAACTCTTCACTGGACCACAGGATGAGATCCTCCGAAAGGCGAGAGAGATGCATACCACACACCGCACAACTGTACAGAACATCCAAAAGGAAACCCCTGTCTCCGGTGGCGTGCATAGAGTTGCGCAGAACAGATCTAAAGCCCAGTTTTTGAGCTGTGAAAAATCTGTCTAAGGGAAAGTCTACTCCCGCCACAGCACCGCTACCGAGAGCTAAAGCATCCACCCTTCTAAAAGCGTTTACAAATCTATCTGTATCTTCCAAAAAGGCCTCCCGGTAAGCCAGAAAATAATGAGCCAAACGTATAGGCTGTGCCCTCTGCAGATGAGTGTAAGAAGGAGCCACCACTTCCAGTGTTTCTTCTGCCAACCTCACCAACCGTCTTCTAAGGCCAGATAGGAGATCCAAAATATGATTTATCTCCTCCTTCAGGTAAAGTCTTAGATCAGTCACCACCTGATCGTTACGGGACCTCCCCGTGTGAACCTTTCCTCCCATAGGACCCAGCTCCTCAATAAGGGCTTTCTCTATGTTCATGTGAACATCTTCTAACTCCCTTCTGAAACTAAACTCACCTTTTG
The DNA here is from genome assembly GCF_000025605.1 of Thermocrinis albus DSM 14484. Classification (NCBI taxonomy): domain Bacteria; kingdom Pseudomonadati; phylum Aquificota; class Aquificia; order Aquificales; family Aquificaceae; genus Thermocrinis; species Thermocrinis albus. The sequence goes on from NC_013894.1 coordinate 28,954, forward strand.
TGATCTTTTCTTTAACCTTCAAAAGAGCTCCTTTTATACTTTCGGCTTCCTGCTGGGACAGAATGCCGGCTTTCTGAAGGGTCTCTACGTGAGCCAGACTTTGCTGGATATCGTACAGCGCCAGTCTTTTGTCAAAGCTCACCGACTGAGTAAACTCTTCCACAAACTCTTCGGTAGGTTCTCTGAAACGTCCTTCCCAAGCCTTCTCCATGAAGAATATCTTATTTAGTTATGAGAAGATGCGTCAAGTGTAAAGAGAAGGCATCCATATATCTGCCTCATCACCGCCTATCTCTCTGTAGCCAACACTACGTGGAATGGTTTGAAGAGAGGGTCCAAAGGACCATAAAGCAGTTTGGTATGATGGAAAAGAGAGACAGGGTACTGGTAGCCGTATCGGGGGGTAAAGACAGCCTGTCCCTCTGGCAGGTTCTCCACAGGTTAGGATACGAGGCGGATGGCCTTTACATAGATCTGGGTATAGGAGATTATTCGGCTAAATCTAAGGAGCTGTGTAAGAAATTTTCCGAGAGGATAGGCAGAAAGTTACACATAGTGGACCTCTCACAGGAACTGAGTACCATTCCCCAGATAAAACAGCTGGACTCAAGGCCTGCCTGTTCTTTCTGTGGCAGTATCAAACGCTATTATATGAATCTTTATGCTAAGAAGCTGGGGTACACGGTGGTGGCTACGGGCCACAATCTGGATGATGAGACGGCGGTTCTTCTCTCCAATGTGCTGAGTTGGAACCTCCAGTATCTGGAGAGACAGACACCTCTTTTGGAGGAAAAGGATGGTTTTGTGCGCAAGGTAAAGCCCCTTTGCCTCCTCACAGAGAGGGAAACGGCCCTTTACGCAGTGGTGACCAACATAGATTACATAGAAGAGGAATGCCCCTTTGCGGAAAACGCCACATCCATTGACTACAAAAAGATAATGGCCCAGATAGAGGAGAAGAGTCCCGGCACCAAGCTGAGGTTTTATCTAGAATTTTTGCGCAAGGTAAGGCCAGCTTTAAGTTCTGGCACCCAACCAGTAACCTTAAAACCCTGTAGTGTCTGTGGAGAACCCACCGTGGGAGAGATATGCTCCCTATGTAGGATCAGGAGAAAACTTAGCGTAAAAACTCAAAACATCACAGAGCTCCCGGACCCTTCTCCTTAAAGAGTCCAGATCTCCCCTGTTGTCTATTATGTAGTGGGCCTTCTTAAGTTTCTCTTCGGGAGGCATCTGCATCCGCCAGCGCCTTTCAAAATCCTCTTCCGTGAAACCTTTTCTGATGGCCCTCTCTTTGCACGTAGCGTAGTCTGCATACACCACCACCAGAAAGTGGTACCTTCTGTAACTGCCTTTCTCTACCAGTAGGGATGCCTCTACCACCATAACGTCACCTGGTGAAAGCTTCCTCTCCTCCTGCTGTAGGTAACTGTAAAGAGCTGTGTGGGTTATCTCCTCCAGGATCCTCAGTTTCTCCTTATGGGCAAAAACCTCGTCTGCCAGTTTTTTGGTGTCTACACTTCCGTCCTCTTTCAGTATACTTTCGCCGAAGGCAGATACCACCTTTCTGTAAACTTCCCCTCTCTCTTGGTAAAAGCTCTTTATGATGGTGTCAGCATCGTAGACCTTAAACCCACACTCCCTAAAAAGGGTGGCTACAGTGGACTTTCCGCTCCCTATGTTTCCCGTAAGTCCCACCGTGAGCATTACATCATTATAATAACTGTTATGCTTTCGGAGAGAGTAAAACATATAAAACCAGCACCTACCTTAGCACTCACAGCCCGTGTCAATCAGCTGAAGGCTCAGGGTGTGGACATAATAGGATTCGGTGCAGGAGAGCCGGACTTTGACACCCCCGACTTTATCAAGGAAGCCTGTATAAAAGCCCTCAGGGAAGGAAAAACCAAATACACACCCTCCGCAGGTATACTGCCTTTGAGAGAAGCTCTTTCCGAGAAACTAAAGAAAGAAAACAGAGTAGAATACAGCCCCTCCCAGATAGTGGTGACGGCAGGAGCCAAGATGGCTCTGTATCTGGTCTTCTTGGCTGTCCTCAACGAAGGTGATGAGGTTCTTTTACCTTCCCCCTACTGGGTTTCTTATCCAGAACAGATCCAGCTGTGTGGCGGTAAACCTGTAGTGGTACCCCTTTCGGAGGACAAGGGTTTTGTATTGACGGCGGAAGACCTCCTGCCCTACATAACGGAGCGCACCCGTATGCTGGTGCTTAACTCACCTTCCAATCCCACAGGTGCCGTTGTGCCACCTAAGGAGCTGGAACGTATAGCCCAGCTGTGTGTAGAGAGAAGGATATTCATAGTATCTGACGAATGTTACGAAGCTTTCGTCTACGAAGGTGAGTTTGTGAGTGTAGCTTCTCTGTCTCCCGAGGTGAGAGATATAACCTTTACTGTTAATGCCTTTTCTAAAACTTTTTCCATGACAGGATGGCGCGTTGGGTACGTAGCATCCCCCGAGCCCTTTGCCCGCGTTATCGCTGACCTCAACAGCCAGACCCTTTCCAACGCCACCAGTTTTGCCCAGTACGGTGCCTTAGAGGCCCTCACCAATCCACAGGCGCGTAGCTTTGTGGAGAAGATGAAAGAAACCTTCCGTGAGAGAAGAAACACAGCCCTCAGACTCCTCTCCCAAATTCCCCACGTGAAGGTGGTAAAACCTAGCGGAGCCTTCTATATCTTCCCCAACTTCCGTTACTACTCCTCCCTCCTTGGTTCCGACCTGGCTTTAGCCGATTATCTGGTGGAAAAGGGAAGGGTGGCCTGCGTTCCCGGTTCGGCTTTTGGAGCTGAAGGCTACCTCCGACTCTCCTACTGCCTTTCTTCTCAGGAGATAGAAGAAGGCATAGGCAGGATAAAAGAGGCCCTTTCACAGCTGCTTCACGCATAACCCACCGTAGGTCACCTAGATTAAAAAACAGGAGGAAGGAAATGAGAGCTTTACTCTCTTTGCTGACAGTTTTATCCATAAGTGCTGCTCAAGACAATCTTATGGTGGTAGGCAGGGTTTTGGGATATGATCCTAGGAAGGGTATCCTGAGGGTGGATGTAGAAAGTGGTGCGTGCAGAGGCGTGCAAGAGTTTACCTATACAAAAGGCATGAACCCATCAATCCTTGTCAATAAAAGGGCGATGATCCTCCTAGATTCTTCTCACTGTGAAGAAGGTTCTAAGGTGGTTCAAATAATAGTGGAGGGTGAAAGATGAATAGCCGGAGCTCTTTGCTCCTCTTTGTAACCCTTATGCTTTTTCTCTTCTTCCCTTCCTCTCAGCGCATAAAGGCGGCCAGTATCAACAATTACTGTTACGTCCCCCCCTTCGTGGGAACTGCAGCAGCGCCCAACGTAATGCTTCTTATAGACGTAAGTGGTTCCATGTCTTGGTGTGCTTACAATCCGCAAAGTAATAAAAGTTTCTGTTGTACCAACTCTTCAGGCTGTGGATGGACTTATAAAGGCAATGAGGAAGGCTACTTTGACCCCAACAAAGTATACAGATATAATTCATCACAAGGATACTGGGAAGAAACTACGGGAACTCCAGCACCTTGTCCAAAAAGTGCGTATACATGCTCTGTGTTGGGGTGTGTTGAGACTATTGACAAAACTAAGATCTACTCAGGTAGCTGTCTTAACTTTCTGTACATGACGAGGATAGACTTAGTAAGATGGGCTCTAACGGGAGGAACGCCAGATAGCTGTCCAACGGATGTAAATGAAAGTCCCCAAAACAATATAAGAAGGTGCGATCCAGAAACTTACGGTCAGCCAGGTAGTCAAGTGAGTTGTGACAGTTATGGGTGTGTTCTCAAATCGTATCTTGGTGCTAGGGTGAAAGTTCCTTGGAGCAGGATAAACTCCGCACTACTTTTCCAGTTTAAAAACCTTTCCCTCAAGCCTCGCATAGGTGCTATGTTCTTCAGCGATGCTGGCATTAGAGATAAGGCAAGCGTTTACATAGGAGATTTTACAGGGAGCAACAACTTTGATTCTCTTAATCCTTATAAAAACACTATAACCGCCGTAAACACTGAAGATCCATATGGTGCTACTCCCACGGCACCTGCTCTGTGGGATACTTACAACTACTTTGCACAGCAAAATCCTCAGTACGGAGGTCTCAAACCTCAGAGTGGACAAGGTGATCAATGGAAAAACCCCATGTACCAGTGTTTTGATTCCAACAACGATGGTCAGTGTCAAGGTAGTGAGCTTAAACTAGTTCCGTGTGCCAAAAACTTCGTGATACTTATGACGGACGGCCAGTGGAATGTAGGAGGACCACCTGATAATGTTGACGTGGCATGCAGTATAGATTACGGTTTTGAGCAGTATTCTGCAGATCCAGTGGTTCCCGCTTATTGGCTTCACAAGAAGGGATTTACCAATCAAAAGACGGGTATATACTCCTACGTGGAGGCTGTTTACGGTATAGGACTCTTCCTGGGAGGTACTGGAGAGAGAGCTCTTAAGAATGTAGCTATGTATGGTTCCTTTGATAGGAGCAAGAGCTGGCCAGACAATCTGAGTGGTTATCCACAGAATACATGTGTTATGGATGACTGTGGATATGGAAAAGGTAGTGGATGTACTCCTCTTCCACCCTCTTCTCCAGACTGGGATAAAAACGGCGATAATGTACCCGATACTTTTTACTCAGCATCCAATGCCATTGAAATAAAACAGGCTATTTACAATGCTTTCTTGGACATTCTACGTAGGTCTTCCTCAGGAGCTACGGTTGCGGTTCTCACCTCCAGATATCAAACGACAGCTACAGTTCTTCAACCTCTTATGCTTCCCAGCTATACCACACCTACAGGTGATACCATCAAGTGGCTGGGTTTCTTTAGAGGTTACTGGGTTGACCCTTCGCAACAGTTTAGAGAAGATACTGTCATGGACAAGATACTTGTTTTACTGGGTACTTATAGAGACAAGATTTTTCAGTACTTCTTTACATCTTCAGGAGAGACAAAGGCAGCTATAGTAACAGACCAGTGTAGTAAAGAAGCAGAAAAGACGCCTCTTGGACCCACCAACCAGGGACTTCATCCAACCCTCATGTTTGACTGTAAACTAGCCATAACTGACAAGAACAGTAGAAGGATCTATTACCACGATGGTACAGGTAACCTAAAAGAATACAAAGGTAACCTCAGTGATGTGCGCAGCATATGGTCTTTGGTGGACAATCAAACACCTCAGGACATAAGCTCAATAGTAGACTACCACCGTGGGGCATACTTTAACCCACCTCCTAACAATTTCGTGAAGAGAAACAGATATTTCGACGTATCAAACTTCTGCCCTTCTTATCAACCTGGATCTAACACCACATGGAAGTTGGGTATGGTGAATGCTTCCACACCCTCTGTTATCAGTAACCTTCCCCTTAACCTCAAGTGGATTTTTGTTTACAACGACGATACTTACAGGCAATTTGTAACTTCTGATGATTATAAAAACAGGACTGGTATAGCGGTAATTGGATCATATGACGGTATGCTTCATTTCTTTAGAGTAGGTTATATGAAACTCACCAACGACACACAGGCCCCCACCAAGGCGGTAAACGCACCTAACAACGACGCACAGGATCTTTTAGAAAGGGAAGAGTTTGCCTTTATACCTTACAACGCTCTACCTTATATGCTGTGGTATGGGACAAACGACTATAATAACTGTCCTGTACCAATTGTTGATTACAGAAGTTATGCCTTTGATGCTTCCATAAACGGTGATCCTAATGCTCAAAAAACCAAAGACTCTTGGAGAACCTTACTGCTGGGTGTTATGGGTCTTGGTGGTAAACGGCTGGGTAATTTTAGCTCTTCCGTATTTTTGCTGGATGTTACAGATTTTATGAAGAATCCTTCTCAAAATATGCCTAAGCTCATGTGGGAGGTAAAGCTTTCCAACGGTACTTTAACCACTTCTTTCCCTGCAGTCTTGAGGTTAGGAGAAAGAGACAAAAACGGTGAGTTTTGGGTTGTTCTCGGTGATGGTCCTAAAGATCCTTACGCTGACAGCTATGATAAGTTTGTACAGAATCCTAAGCTTTACTTCATAAACGCGAGAACAGGTCAGGTAAGGGAGGTTAACATACCTATACCTCCCAACACCTACGCTGCGGTAGGGGACATATACACTGCCGATCTAGATTTTGATGGTGCGGACGATGTGATATACTTCGGTATGTACGGCTACGATAAGAACAACAAAGTGTGGGGAGGTTTCTACAGAGTAGCTCTTAAACAAGGACAGGGATATAGATCTATAACCAGCATATCAAGCAGCGACATCAAGGAAGCCGTTAGTCTCAGCACTTTTAAAACCAACAACAACACACCACCTGTATTTGGAAGACCAGCGGCTACATTAGATGATAATGGTAATCTCTGGGTATATCTGGCAACAGGTCTTTACACAAGTTCCCAACACAGGATCCTCACATACTCTAACTATATCATAGGTTTCAAAGATCCATGTTGGGATTCCAACAACAGAACCTTCCTACAGAACTGTGGAACCTCCGTGAAACAGAGTGATCTTTTGGATAGAACTAACTTCCAGCTCACTTTTTCGCAGGTGTTGGAACAGGAAAATGTTTGTTATTGTGATAGTAACGGTTGCGGCAGCCAGACAGTTCCTGTAAGAGTTGTTCCTGATAACTGGAACGATGCTATGAATCTACAGGGTAAAAATGGATGGTACATAACCCTTAACGGTATGATGTCTTACTCTTCTGTATCCATATACGGTGGTATAGTTTACGTAAGTGCCTACCAACCCAACGAAGATGTGTGTAGTGCAGGAGGAAACACGTATGCCTACGGCCTATACTATCTTTCTGGAACGCCTTACTTTGACATACCTTTTGTAGCAGTGGGTAATGTTAGTGGTAACAAAGTCAATCCTTCCATACTCCTCGGTTTAGGCGCATCTCCTTATGGGCAAGTCTTTCAGGTATCTCAGACAAGTTCTAAGGGTGCTGTTCTTGTGTTCCAAACATCCACAGGATCATTGGGTACAAAACAGATCCAAACAGCAGAAGAACAGGCTACGAGGTTCATACTATGGATAAACAAATGAAAAAGGGCATGACGATTGTAGAACTGGTGATAGTTATAGCGATAATCTCTATACTCATGTCTTTCGCTTACTCTTGGATAAGAAGCTTTATTCTAAGGGAGCGACTGAGAGAGGCAGCTTATGATATAAAAAGCCAGCTGGATGACCTCAGAATGAGATCCTACACAGGTAACGTAAGCTGGTGCGTTAGGATAAATAACAATGCTAACTCTTATGAAATAAGAAATAGAGATTTTACAGATTGTGGCAGTCAAGGTAATCTCGTGAATACTATAAATTTACCACCTGGCGTGAGGTTTGGCAGAGACGTATTCCTTTGCTTTAGTAGAATGGGATACCCTGTAAACAACGTGTGTGGGTTTGGTGCAGACAGGATAGTACTTACCGATGATTTAAACAGGAATTCTGTGATATGTATAAACAGATACGGACGTATAACGGTATTACATGACACGGATCAGTGTCCTGGAGGATAAGTATGCTAAACAAGAGACATGGTTTTACAATACTGGAGATATTGGTAGCTACGTTAATAATTATGCTGGTAGGTATAGCTCTTCTTACAGGCATACTACAGTATAACCGTTATAGTATGAAAGTTCAGGCTAAAAGAGAAGCGGAGAAGATATTACAAAGTATGGCAGATTACATTAGAAGTCTCCCTTACGATTCATGGCTTTTAAATCCCAATGATCAACTCCATTACTGTAATGACTGTATATACAACAGAGCATTTTGTGATGCACAACAAGGGTCCTGTAGCTTTATGCAACCTTCTGGCGGGTTTGATCCTGACGGAGATGGCCTCCCCTCCATAATGGACCCTTACTACGGCAACAACAACTGTAAACAGGTAGTTTTAAACCAGCAGGGGAACATAAACTGTGAGAGTTTTGGTGCCTCTTACAAGTATAGGGGACCTACGGAAAACATGGCGGGATGGTTACGCCTTGTGCCGGACTTCTTAAGCGGAACTTCCTTCTGTAGGTGTGCTCTTGGTAACTGTAAGAAGAGTGATGGCACTGATGCGCCTTTGGTAGCACAGATAGGATCAGGCACATATTACAACAACTTAGACTTTTTACCAATAAGATGTTATTATGAGTTTAACACAGGGCAACCAGTAGGTGGTAGTGTTTGGACCGGTAAAACACTTTCTATGTACGCTGGTATGGTGGTGGTAAACTACACAACACCTAAAGCACCAGTAACAATAGTAGGTAAAGCCATAGGCGTAATAGTGTGGTGGTTTGACCCTGTAGACCATAACTACCGTTATGTTTATAAGATCATCTTTAGGGAGAAGCCATGAGGGACAAAAGGGGTATGACGTTGGTGGAGCTTCTGGTGGGTATTGTATTGTTTGTTATACTGGGCGCAGGTATCATAACTCTATACAGGACCTTTGTAGCACAGCGTATAGCCTCGTCCACTCTCGTAAAGACCGAGGGAGATCTCATTTACTTTCAACAACTTTTAGAGAGAATAACCAAAAACGCTGGCTTTGGTATACCTGCAAATCAGCAAGTGTTTAGCTACGACAACGGAGTCTTTTCCTTCAACAGTCTTGCAGTACGTCAGGAGAACGGCATAGGATGTTGGAGGACTTCTACTTTCACCGCTCCCTCTGACATAAACGGAAGGACGTGTCCCAACGACGGATATAACATATGTTTGGATTCTCAGAAACGTATAGCCCCTCCCGACAGAAGTGTAGCATGTTTCTTTACAGGTAGCAGAACTTTAGATGATTTAGGTGATTTTCTTGTAAGGATATTCACAAGTGATGACAACCTTCCAAGAGAGTGTTTAGACGAAAGAGACGAAACATCCGGAAGACCAAAACTCAAGAATCTCATGATTCAGGTAGGAAACGATGTACCTCAACCAATAGTATCTTGTGTAAGCGATTTCAAAGTAAGATTTCTGGTGCAGGATCCCAATAATGGTATAGTAAAGATTCAGGATTCACCTCCAAACGATGTAAGACTTCTTAAAGGTGTAAGATACTGTTTCTTTGTTCAGCTTATAGAAGAGAAGAGAAAAGAGCCTACAAAGGAAGTAGTAACATCATACATAATAAAATCATATATACAACCTACCTTTTCAAATGAATGTGGTGGCACACCTATAAGTGTACAAAATTGGGAGGCCGTAAAATGGGCAACTGTAGAGATGAACGTAGAGCTGCCCAACTTAAGATGAGACAGAGAGGTGTGGCCCTTGCTGGTGCCCTTCTGATAGCCCTTGTGGTAGCTTTGGGTTTAGTGCTTTTGTTTAATATACTCACTAGGTTCTTCAGAGCAGGGGAGAGTGTAAGAACTTACACCACCATCCAAGCTGCTGCCGAAGGGGGTGTCCAGTTTGCCCTCTCTGTCATGCCTCAGTTAGTAGAAGAATTTATACCAAACAGATGCACTACCTTAAACCTTCCGTGCAGGGTAGAGGGTAGAAGTAGTTGCAGCAATACTGTGCAGGTGTGCTACGAAGGGTACTCTTACGTAGGTGGCACTGAGGTAAGCGGAGCAATGTATGAACCTTTAGGTGGAACTGCTGCCAAGGGACTTCTTATAAGGATAATATCAACGGCTACAGCCGATGGTCAGTCTGCCCGTGTGGAAGCTCTAGTGAGACGATAGAAGGTAACACTATTCTAAGTAACACCTGAAGGGGCGCACATCAACGCTGCACACCACTTTGAGTTGAGGGGATGAACTGAAGTAACCTTTAACCAAACCTGACGTCAATATACCAGAAGAGGAACACTCTACCTGTGTGGCTTCCATAACCACGTTACCTGCCGGTGTGTTGTAGTGGGTACAGTTAGGAAATCTTTTATCACCTACGGGGTTACTGTATACCTCCTCACCGTTAACAGCGCAGTAAGAAGAGATATCTGCCATACAAGCCCGAACTCGTGGTAGAACGTAAGAGATAACCTCCGCTCTACGCTTTTGGTTAACATACTGAACTACAGCTATAGAAGAAAGGACCGCAAGGATAGAGACGACTATGATAAGTTCTACTAAAGATACCCCCCGCGAGCGGGGGGATGTATGAACACACTTCATTGCGCTTCAATGGTACATCTTATAGAGCTTGTACCTTGTTCAGCAAAGCACCTTGCCCTGTAATCATTAACACCTGCTAAGGTGGCAACTATACCGTTATTATCATTAGCAGCACCAAAGGTGAGAGTACCATCTGCGTTGCATTTAGGAGTACCGTTAGCAGATAGTGTTACTGTACCACCGGCAGTGGAAAATGTTACTTGATTTTGATTTTGATTTTGATTTTGATTATTGCCAGTGGTACCTCTGCAGTTAGCTGCCGGTGAACCCTGACCTACTACAGTCTGTATGTTTGCTCCCGGATTCTCCATACAGAAAGCTGCAAGGTCCATTATACATCCTCTAGCTATCGGTTCTGCGTAGGAGCTTACCTTAGCTTTCCTTTGATAGGAAAGATACTGAGGTATAGCCAATGATGCCAGTATGGCTATGATGGCTATAACCACTAGCAGTTCAATGAGGGTGAAACCTCTCTCGTGTCTCATGGCGTTACCTCCTCCTTTTGGTTTTTTCGGGGGGCCCCCCTTCTACCACTATTATTTTAGGTCCTCTCCACATAAAAAGCAATACCTTCACGTTCTTTTCACGTTATCCTCTCCCTGAAGAACAAGCAGAAAGGCTAGGAGTATGCCTACAAGACCCAAGAACTTTAGAAGACCTACGCTAAGAGACATAACGTAAAGGGACGGGAGAGGTAAAGACATACCCAGTACCGTGTAGAAGTTTCGTGGAAGAGATAGCTTCAGAAGATAGCTTGCCGGAGTCTTTTCTGTATAAAAGACGAAGGAGTAGTAATACGCCACAATGGTTGCTAAAGAAAGTATGAGGTTAACAAAAGATGCTATAGATGACACCTGTAATATGTTGTAGAGGAGTTGGCGGAAATCTTCTGACATAATGGAGTACCTTAACAGAAGATACAGAAGGGTGGTATCCAGCCAAAGAACTACAAGACGCGCCATCGGCATACGCCCTATGTGTTCCGGTAGTTCTTCTATTCTGAACTGACAGATTCCAGAGAGATTCTCCTCTATGATATCCCTGCTCTGAGCCTTAATTTGGACTACCACCTCTGATGTTTCCTGAAGGAGTTGTTGGTACACTTCGTGAGGTTTCACCCCTAATTCTATGAGCTTAGTGATGAGCTCTTCTTCATTCTGTATGTTGTATATAACAACCTTGAAGAGTTTCATTGTGTCAGCACAGTGGGTGTTATGAAGATGAGAAGCTCTGTGTCACTCTTGTTCAACCTCTCTTGACCGAAGAGGTACTTAAGAAGCGGTACACGAACAAAACCTGGTATACCTTCGTTGGTGGTGTAACTCTGGTTGTCTATTACACCACCTATCACAAGTGTTTGTCCATTCTCCACAATTACCTTTGTCCTGACTTCCTTTTTGTTTATAGCCGGCCCCTGTGGTGTTTGAACACCTAAAGTATCCCTCGTAAGGGAAAGGTCCAAGAGAATTCTACCGTCGGGTGACACTATAGGAGTCACGTCAAGCTGAAGTACAACGTCCTTGAACTGTATGTTGGGTACTGCTGTTCCACCAGCTCCTACAGCAGCGGTAAGGTATGGAACCTGAACACCTTGCTTAATGGTAGCCTTTTGACCATTTATGGCTACTATAGTGGGCTTTGCTAAGCTTTTCGCCAAATTGACCCTCTCAAGTGCTGATATCCTCAGGTTAAGGGCATTGATGATACCTTTTTGATAGGTGAGAGTGAGTATGCCTCCAGGATTGGGTGACAAACCTGGTTGCAGATAAGGGGGAGTTAAAAATAAGTTGCCTGGAGTAGGGGGCGAACCTATCCCTATGTTGCTTCCTACACCACCGGACCATGCTTCTGGAAGCCGTGCACTGCTGAGAAGCATATTCCAGTTTATACCTAGTTCTCGCAAGGCCTCCTCTCTTATCTCCACTATTCGCGCTTCTATGCTAACTCTAACAGGTTGGTCACTTATGTACTCTTTAAATCGCTCCCTTATCCTCTCTATAACCTCGGGATAATCGGTCACCATAACCGCGTTGAACTCCTTCAGGATAGGTGTTGGGGTAGACGGAGATTGTTGTTGCTGCTGCTGTGTCTGTTGCTGTGGTTGTGTGTAGGCACCGCCACTGAGGATAAGACCACTTTCCGACCTTAAAGGTTCTATCATCTTTATGAATTCTTCTGGTGATATGTACTTCAGGTAAAATATGGCGGTAACGGGTCTGCGCTCTGTAGGTTGTCCTGATAAAAGTCCCTTAAGTATATCTTCGTATTTCTGAATGTTTTGGGGTGTGTCTGTAATAACGAGGGCGTTAAAGGAAGGGACTTCTGTGATGAAGGTTTTGGGATTAGTATACGGTAAGATTCTCCTCTTAGCTTCGTCCAATGGAGCGTATTTTATGTAAAACACCTTTGTTATCCTTTCCTCTTCTTGTGCAGAAGGTAAAGCCCTAAGATCTTTAAAGGAAGCTTCCAGCCTCTTTATCCGTGATTCTTCATCTCTCACAAATATTTTCTTCAGAGTTCTGTCTAATACTACTTCCGCTGAGGGACTTACCCTACTCTTGAGAATCTGAATCAGTCTGTTTATCTGTTCGTCGCTCATAGAGGAGATATCTATGGTGAGCTCTCCCGCTTTCGTTATCCTGTAAACTTTAGCGTCCACAGGCACGGCTATGAGGTTGTACTCTTTGAGAATTATGTTGAAAGCCTCACCCACGGGTATGGGTCTGTATATAGCTACACTTACCGTTTTCTGAAGCTCCGAAGAGATCTGTGGGTCAAAGATAATGTTCAGTCCAGATACCTGAGAGAGTGCTTTCAAAACGGTCTCCAGCTTTACGTTCTCAAACTTCATTTCCCTGACGACGGAGGAGTAAGCAAAGGCTATAAGTAGAAGGACGATAAAGAAGACCTTCCTCATTTTTTCTGCCCCCCTTCCTCTACTTTTTTAAGATAATTTCTTGGATTCTTGTCCACCTTCTGGGTCTTCACACTACCATCTTTGTTCTCAAACACGACATAGTTCTCCACTTTTCCGTTCTTCTCAAGGACGATGTACCCCACCACTGCATCTGGGTCCGCAAAGTTTTGAGCAAAAGCTACGTTTACAAACATTAGAAGTATAAGTCTCCTCATAGCTTTTCCTCCTCCCTAAAGATAACCTTTATGGTCAGTTCGCCCTTCACCTTGCCTTTCTCTCCTCTGGAAAGGCTCAGGGACTGGGGATACGAAACTACACCACCCCTTTCTAAGGCTGTTAAAAATGTCCTCACCCTCTGAGGTGTTCCCTCAAAGACTAGCTTCAACTCTCCTGTAGGATACTCTACAGAAGGTTTTGCTGGTTTAACTTCCTTCTGCTGTTTCTGCTGCTGTTGCTGTTGTGGTTGCTGTTGTTGTACTACGGTTACTTTTTTCCTTTCCTTATCTTCAAGCACGTAACGCGTTTTCTGAGGGGTAGAGAGATTTACGGAGAGAATGACCACACCTGTAGATCTGGCCATCTGACCTATTGCTCTTATCACAGATCCGCCATCCTTTACGGTAGGTATTTGACCCACTACGGCCTCCAGCTCAGCCTGTTTTTGTCTTAGCTGTGTTTCCATCTCTTCCTCTCTTTTTTTAAGATTCTCCAAAGTACGTGGGTCGGATGCCACCTTCAGATTTTTTATCTCCTGTTCCAGCTGCGCTTTTTCTCTTCTCAGGCTCTCCAACTTCTCCACGTTGGGAGATACCAGCATCATCCATACGTAAGCACCTGCCAGTATGGGCAGAAGAAACAGGAGGATGTACTTCTGCCACTGAGGTAACTGTTCCCACTGCCTCCTGAGGCTCTCCATTACCTCCCCTCCGTCTCTACAGCTATCTTGGCGGTATAGTACTCAAAACCGTAGGGGTTTACCTTCCTTTCCATTTGGTTCACAAGAAGAGACCTGTTGCTCTGACTGACACGGCGAGTGTAACTGCCGATGGAGGAGTAATCTAGAGACTCTACACTTACCTCAGCCTTTATGAGACCTGTAGCCATATCGAGATTTTGCTGATAACTGTTTACGTAAAGGGTAGGTGGCATGTAGTCCAGCAGATGTCTCATGGTGTTGTTGAAAGACAGATAGTACCCTTTCAAACCCATAAGGATATCCTTACTGTCCTCCACATCCTTTAGGCTCTTTTCAAGGGTTTTTATACGTTCTTCCAACATCTTCTTCTCTTCGCTCAGTTTTTTAGCCTTTGCCTGAAGGAACTGTTTCTGTACTCTCAGATCCTGGAGTTCCCTCTCCTCTTCTTCCAGCCTTCTGCTTATGTGTAAATGGTAGAGAAACAGTAAAACGGGTACCGTCCAGAGAAGTAAGGCTGCGTAAGGTAACACTCCTTTGGGTAGTCCCTTGACTGCCGTTGGCTTGCCCACTGGAAAGGGCATCCTAAAGGAAGGTTTGTCCCTTCTTTCCTTCACCAGGTTTATTCTTATCACTCCGTTACCCCCCTCAAACTTAGCATATAAGGAACCAGCATACTGGGTTTAACATCACTTATATCCAGTATGCCTAGGACGGGCAGGTTCCCCAAAATGCTCTCCAACAGATCCTCATCGGAAAGGGCCACCCCTGCCAAGTACACGTTGGAAAGATCGTTGATGACTATGTAGTTCCTCACCTCGGTAAAGAAACTTTCCAGATACTCCTCATCCCGATTCTTCAGGTAGTCTCTTAAGCTCCAATGAATCACTGAGTAAGATAGAGCTAGGGGAGAGAAGATGGTGAGTATACTGTAGTCCCAGTCGGTGTAAAGTATGGAGAAAGATTCAGGTAAGCGAAAGTAAAGGCCGTAGTTAATGAGAGCCAGCACTTCGTAATCTAAAATCTTTAGCTTTAAACCCGCCTTGCTGGTAATTCCTTGAAGTCTTTTTACCGACTCTTCTCTGGCTATACAGAGAAGCACCATGTAGTGTCTGTCTTTGGAGGGTTTAAGAACGTAGTAGTCGTAAAGGGACGGTTCTTTTATAGTGGAAAGTTCCCTGCTTACAGCCCAGCTTATGGCGTTTTTAAGGTCTTTCTCGCTCATAGTGGACGGATACCTGTAAAACTTCAGGAGAGCCTCGTCCACTGAGAGAGCCGCTATAACCTCCTTACCGCTCAGAGAGTGTTTGTTAACCAAATCCCTCAGCACCTTTATCTTTTCTTCAGGATCGTCCACGTCAAAAAGAACCTCTACAGGTTCCCATAGGGGTTTCTGTGTTTCAGGAGAAAGCTCCAGAAGCCTTAGGTAATGGGAACCTATCTGGAGAGAAAGACCCACCTTACCTTTTTTCAGGGAAGGTAGCTTAATTTTGGGAAGAGAAAGAGCAAGCTTCACACTCTGGCGCCTCCTTTGTTCTTCTCTGCTTCCACCACCACCAGGAGGGTTTTGAGGACGGAGTCGGGATTAAGGGATATGCTGTCTATACCTTCCTCCACCAGGAACTGGGCAAAGTCGGGGAAATCAGAGGGACCCTGTCCGCATATACCCACTTTCTTACCTTTCTCCTTTGCCACCTTTATGAGCTGGGATATAAGCCTTTTGACAGCTTCGTTACGTTCGTCATAAAGGTGAGCCACCAGACCTGAGTCTCTATCTAGACCTAAGGTTAGCTGAGTAAGATCGTTGGAGCCTATGGAGAAACCATCAAATATCTCCGCAAACTTATCGGCCAGTATAACGTTGGACGGCAGTTCCGCCATCACGTACACCTCAAGACCGTTGTCGCCTTTCTTAAGTCCGTACTCTTCCATCACCTCAAGGACCTTCTGTCCTTCCTCGGGTGTCCTGCAGAAAGGTATCATCACCTTAGTGTTGGTAAGACCCATCTTGTTTCTGACTCTCAGTATGGCCATACACTCTAACCCGAAGGCTTCTTTATAGGCTTCTGAATAGTAGCGGGATGCACCGCGCCATCCCAGCATGGGGTTTTCCTCTTCGGGTTCAAAGAGATCACCTCCTATGAGACCCCTGTACTCATTGGACTTAAAGTCGGAGAACCTTACTATCACAGGATTTGGGTAAAAGGCAGCGGATATCTTGGCTATCCCATAAGAAAGCTTCTTTACAAAGTACTGGGCTTTATCTTCGTAGCCAAAGGTGAGATTCTCTATATCCTCCAGAATTCTCTTAAGGTTAACCTGTCTCCTGTCTTTACCCTTTGCCAGCTTACTCTTAAGGGGCTCTTTGGCAAAGCGGTAAATGTGGGACATACTGCAGTTACCCTTCTCGTCCACTAATCCCTGTATATGTAGTTCTTCGTACAGAGCCTTAAGATCCTGGTAATGGAGAAGGGCCAGAGGATGTACCTTTATGTAGTTGGCTATGATAAACTCCTCCCGCGCCAGACCCACACCATCGTTGGGTATGAAAGAGTACCTGAAGGCAGCTTCAGGATTACCCACGTTCATCATTATCCTAGTGTTGGGTCTGGGTAAATCCTTAAGGTTTATCTCCTCCACTTCGTAGGGGACGTACCCTTCGTAAACGTATCCTATCTCACCTTCCGCACAGGACATGGTGATCTCCATACCAGTGCTGAGGACCTCTGTAGCCTTGTGGGTACCTACTATGGCCGGTATACCCAGCTCCCTGGCCACTATGGCGGCGTGAGCGGTTCTTCCTCCCCTGTTGGTTATTATACCGGCTGCTTTCTTCATAACAGGTTCCCAGTCTGGGTCCGTTATGTCGGTAACCAGTATTTCACCCTCCTGGAACTGACCGGCATCCTTAAGATCGTGTATGACCCTCACTTTCCCGTGGGCTATCTTGTCACCCACCGCTATTCCATATAGGATGCGCTTTTTGGCGCGTTCTTCTATAGGTTCTAACAGTTTGTAGACTTTGAGAATGTTCTCCTCTCTGCGAGAGTGGACAGTTTCTGGGCGTGCTTGTACTACAAAGAGCTGGTTAGATAGTCCGTCCTTCGCCCACTCTATGTCCATAGGTGTCCAGCGCCCGTTCTTCTTGCTGTAGTGCTCCTCTATCAGTATGGCCCACCTTGCCAACTTCAGTATCTCATCATCCTCCAAAGCAAACTTCTTTTGCTCCGACAGAGGTACGTTAACGATCTTGGTTCTCTCAGGCCCAGTACCGTAAACCATCTTTCTGTCTTTTCTTCCCAGTTTTTTTTCTATGATGGCTGAGTAACCTGCCTGCAGTGTAGGTTTGAAAACCATATACTCGTCGGGTGTGACCATACCCTGTACTAATAGCTCTCCTAGACCGTAGGTGGCGTTTATAACCACCACGTCTTTGAAGCCTGATTCTGTATCTAACGTGAACATAACACCTGAAGCACCAAGATCGGATCTCACCATCTTCTGTACACCCATAGCTATGCCTACCTTAAAGTGGTCAAAACCGAAGGATTCTCTGTAGGATATGGCTCTGTCTGTAAAGAGAGAGGCAAAACCGTTCTTGACCGCCGTCAGTACGTTCTCCGCCCCCACTACGTTCAGATAGGTTTCTTGCTGACCTGCAAAGGAGGCATGAGGTAAATCCTCCGCGGTGGCAGAGGATCTTACTGCCACGTCTACTGCAAAGGATCCATAGCGCTCGGAAAGCTTTCTGTAGTACTCTTTTATGAGATCTTCAAGACCCGGAGGAAACTCTCCACCCTTTATAAGTTCTCTTATCTGGTAACCCCTTTTGGCCAGATCCTCCGTGTTCTTAGGATCAAGGCCAGACAGGATTTTCTTTATCTCCGTCTCCAACTTGTTGTACCTTATAAACTCGTAGTAAGTTTCTGAGGTAACCACAAAACCGTAGGGTATGTTTATGCCCAGCTGGGAGAGGTTACGGATCATCTCACCCAGGGAGGCATTTTTACCCCCCACTAGGGGGATGTCCTCTATACCTACCTCGTCCAGCCACACCACGTATCTCTTCATTCCAATCCTCCTCTATGTGATGAGATCAAAGTTGGCAAATCTCTCCATAAGTTTTCTTACTCTCATCAGAAGAGCCAATCTGTTGGTTCTTATAGCTTCATCTTTGTCCATCACCAGAACACTGTCGAAAAACTCATCTACCACAGGTTTTATCTTCCACAGATCGGAAAGGCTTGGGCTTTCCTCTAGCTGGAGGAGCTTTTCGTAAAGTCTCTTTTCCGCCTCTTCCCTCAGGAGCGTCTCTTTCACCTTGTCCTCCAGCCATCCCTTGGGCAGAATCCTGACCACCCTCCTGTACACCTCCACCACATCTTTAAATCTTTCCTCCTCCCTTATGTTGGCAATGCTCCTTACCAATTTTATCACTTCCAGAGGTCTTAGGGGAGAGTGCACAGACAGAACGGCTCTAACTACATCCTGTCCGTAGGGTTCCAGATAAGCCTCCAGCCGGTTTCTCAGAAACTCCTCCAGTTTTGGACTCACCTCCACAAGATCATCTATGTGAAGATCCAGTTGATGGGCATCTATGATGGCCAGTACTCCAAAGGCGGCACGCTTGAGGCCATAAGGATCCGAACTACCTGTGGGAACTTCCCCTGCTTCTAAGAGGGTCTTTATGGTATCCAGCTTGTCGGCAAGAGAGAGAACGTAAGAGACGGGACTCAGAGGGACTGGATCATGGGCTCTGGCAGGAAGGTACTGCTCGTAAAGAGCACGTGCCACCTCTTCATCCTCACCTTGTGCCTTGGCATACACGTAACCCATATAACCTTGAAGTTCGTCCATCTCCCTCACCATATGGGTAAGTAGGTCTGCCTTGGAAAGGTAAGCGGCTCTTTTTATCTTCTCTTTGATCCCTTCTTCTAAATTAAGGGTACCGGCTATTTTCTGAGATAGCTCCATCACCCTTATGGTTTTGTCCCACATACTGCCGGCTCGTGGATGAAACACCACACCCGAGAGCTGTTCCACCAGCTGGTCCAACGGACGCTTAAGATCCTCCTTATAGAAGAAGAGGGCATCCTCCAGCCTAGCCTTTACCACTTTCCTGTATCCTTCCACTATTTCACCGTTCTTCGGGGCGTTGTTACTGACAGCTAAGAAGAAAGGTAGTAGTCTATCTTCCTCTTGAGACCTTACACAGAAGAACCTTTGGTGATGGGCCAAAACCGTAATTATCACCTTCTCAGGAAGTTCCAGGTACTTATCTTCAAAGCTTCCCACCACCACAAAGGGAAACTCCACCAGGTTGGCCACCTCTTCTTGGAGGCCTTCAGGATACTCGGGTACACCCCCTAACCTGTAGGCCTCTTCCTTTAGCATGCTGAGGATTAGTCCCAGCCTCTCGTTAAACTGGGGTATTACGTAAGCGTCTGTCAGTTTCTGAAGATACTCCTCTGCGGAACCTAGCTCTATCCAACCGGAGGAGAGAAATCGGTGACCCTTTGTCTTTCTGTCAGCCTTTATGTTTCCGAAGGTGAGGGGAACTATTTGATCACCCCAAAGGGCACATATCCACCTTACGGGTCTTGAGAAACGCACACCGGAGGAGTCCCACCTCATGCTTTTGGGAAAAGGTACCGAAAGAAGGATCTCTTCAAAACTCTTGGAGAGAAGCTCCAAAGGGCTCTCCTCTTTGACTATTCTGCGTACAGCTACGTACGTACCTCTGTCCTTCTGAAGGTGGATAAGATCCTCCTCACGTGCCTTCACCCTATCCAGAAAGGCAAGGAGTGCTTTTGTAGGTTTACCATCCTGGTAAGCCACCGAAAGGGGTGGACCCACAATCAGCTCCTCTCTTTCCTCTCCTTCGTTCTTAAAGTCCTTCAGGTAAAAGGCCAGTCTGCGGGGTGTGGCGTAGGTGATTAAATCGTCCCTCTTCAGGAGGACTGAAAATCTCTCTCTAAGATACTCTACCGCCAGTGGTATAACACGGGCTGGCAGCTCTTCCGTACCTATCTCTATCAGAAGGTCCATGTTATATCACCTCAGACAGGATAAGTCGGGAGAGATTTTCCCAATAGGTTCCCCTGTATTTCTCAGCTATCGTGTTTAATATCTTAGTGGCTTCTGATTTGTTACCTAAGGCCATCTGTACCTGTGCTTTCAGAATCTGGGCAGAGGGATAGTTGAAGTTCTCCTCCGTTATGGAGGTCAGTTCTTGAAGAGCTTTGTTGTACTGGCCCTTAGTGTAGTAGTAAAAAGCCAACCTCTCCCTGTAGAGGGCAGACAGGTCCCTATCCTTGGTAGATTCCAGTATGTCCTTGAGGATTCCCTCCTCGTTGGTATCCTGCATCTTCAGTAGGTAGGAAAGAAGGAGAGGTCTCAGTGGACCGGCATTGTCCTTGGTTTTCTGTATAAGATCTCTAGCCTTTTGGTAGTCTCCTGCCTGTAAGAGCCTTCTTATCTCCCACTCGGTGTAAGAAACCCTCTGAAGGTTCTTCTGGCGGTTTTGCTGATAAAGGAAGAAAATCCCTGCCGATAGGGTCAGTACTCCCGCCGCTGCGAGACCAGCCCAGATAATCCTACGCATTGGGAAAAATTTTAAACTATAATTAGAGACATGTTCAGCGGTTCTATAGTGGCCCTCATAACGCCTTTCAAAAACGGAGAGGTGGATTATGAAGCCCTCAGGAACTTGGTGGAGTTTCACATAAGGGGTGGTACCGACGCCATTCTGGTTTGCGGGACTACGGGAGAGGCACCCACCCTTACCTTTGAGGAGCACGAGAAGGTAATAGAGGAGACGGTAAAGTATGCGGCAGGCAGGATAAAGGTCATAGCGGGGACAGGTGCCAACGCCACCCACGAAGCTATAGAGCTTACCAGTCATGCCAAGAAGGTGGGGGCCGATGCCTGCCTTTTGGTGGTTCCTTACTACAACAAACCAACGCAGGAAGGCATATATCGCCACTTTAAAACAGTGGCTGACGAGGTGGATATTCCCATAATCCTTTACAACATTCCCTCTCGCACAGGGGTAGAGATCGCTCCCGAAACCATCTACAGGCTGGTGAAAGAATGCCCTAACGTGGTAGGTTCCAAGGAATCTACACCCAGTATGGACAGGATATCGGAACTGAGAAGACTGTTGGGGGACAACTTCACCATACTTTCCGGAGATGACTCTCTCACACTACCTATGATGGCCTTGGGAGCAAAAGGCGTCATATCTGTTGCCAACAATGTGTTGCCCAAAGAGGTGAAGGCTCTCACGCGTTATGCCCTTGAAGGTGACTTTAGAAGGGCTCGTGAACTCCACTACTATCTTTGGGATCTCTTTAAGATCCTCTTTGTGGAGACAAACCCCATACCTGTGAAAACAGCCTGTTGGTTGATGGGATTGTGTGAGAAAGAGTTCCGTCTTCCCCTCTGTGAGATGAGACCTGAAAACGAGAGAAAGCTGGTGGAGGTCCTCCGTCGTTATAACATTCCCATAGTGAGGGATGTACAATATTAAATAGTATGAGATTTAAGGAGCCTTACAAAGGCTGGGAACTGGAGTTCCAGCTGGTACCTGTGGAGAAGATACGCATACCTTCCATACAGAGGGAACTCTCCGATATGCATATAAAAAGATTGGTGGAGTCTATAGAGAAGGTGGGTTTCATAGAGCCCATCACCTTGGTACCCGCCCAAGAGGAAGGTTATTACGAGGTGATAAACGGCCAGCATCGTCTGGAAGCCGCCAAAATTCTGGGTATAAGGGAGCTCCCCGCCATAATTCTTCCCTCCTCTGCCAAAAACTACATCATAGCCCTAAACACGGAGAAAGTGCCTTCTCTTAAGGACAGAGCACACCAAGCCTACGAGATCTTCATGGATCACCTGAAGGCCAACCCTGATACCAAGGAGTACGAGCTGGAGCCTATGGTGGAGGATGCTTATCTCCTCACTATAGGTTTTGTGGTGGATCACTTTAAAGACAAAAAGTTTCCAGGGTATGCCTTTGAGAAAATCCTGAAGAAAGTGGATTTCTTCTTGAACGATCCTCTCTCCGCAGCCAAGGAAGAACGCCAGAAGAGGGCTGAGGTTCTTCTGAAAGCTAAGGAGATCCTCAACAGAAGGTACGAAGAGCTTCAGCTTAAGAACCCCCTTCAGAAGGAGGCGATAGTAAGCAAAGCTTTTCAAGAGGTGTACGGTAGGTACGTGAGGGTGGTGGGAGATGACTTTTATGAGGTCTTTGACAAACTTATAGAGGCTATGCAGAGGATCACCTTTGAAGAAGGAGAACTTCAGGAGCTTTGAA
The DNA here is from genome assembly GCF_000025605.1 of Thermocrinis albus DSM 14484. Taxonomy (NCBI): domain Bacteria; kingdom Pseudomonadati; phylum Aquificota; class Aquificia; order Aquificales; family Aquificaceae; genus Thermocrinis; species Thermocrinis albus. The sequence goes on from NC_013894.1 coordinate 51,289, forward strand.
GGTCTCACATCTCAAGAAGCGGCCAGAAGACTAAAACACTACGGTTATAACCTCCTTGAGGCAAAAGGTTTTTCGTCAGACATAAAGCTCCTCTTGGAGCAGTTCTACAACCCTGCTCTCCTTTTACTTCTGGTGGCAGGTTTTCTCTCCTTTGGACTTGGAGATAACGCCGACGGCCTTATCATAAGCGTCATAGTAATCTTCTCTGTTCTTCTCACCTTCCTGCAGGAAAGATCCGCCATAAGGTCGGTGGAAGATCTCGTTGCTCAGACCAGTATTAGGAGTGAGGTCCTGAGGGATGGAACGTGGAAGGAGGTGAGGGTAGAGGAGGTGGTGCCCGGAGACGTGGTACGGCTCGCTGCTGGAGACGTGGTGCCCGCAGACGGTGTCATCTTAGAAGCCAGGGATCTCTTTATCAGTGAAGCCTTACTGACGGGTGAGGTTTATCCTGTGGAAAAGATAGAGGGGGATGAGGTCTTTAGGGGCACCCACGTGGTTAGTGGTTTCGCCATCATGTCGGTACAGAAGACAGGGATGCAAACGAAAATGGGGGAGATATGGAGCAGGATAAAGGTTTATAAAACATCCACCGAGTTTGAAAACTCTCTTCGTCAGTTTGGTACAACCATCATGGTGCTGGCCTTTGTACTCAGCTTTGTCATATTTGCCACTCATATGTACTTCAGAAGGTCTTTTTTTGAATCTCTGACTTTCTCTCTTGCTGTGTCTATAGGTATGTCTCCTGTACTTCTTCCCGCTATAGTGAGTGTGAGCTTGGCGCGCGGAGCGCGCCGTATGGCCAAAAAGAAAGTGGTGGTAAAGAAGCTATCTTCCCTTTATAACTTGGGTAGTATGAACATTCTGTGTTGTGATAAAACGGGGACACTCACAGAAAATGTGTTGCACCTTTCGGATTGCAAAGGTTCTATAGGACAAGAAGAGCCTTTGGTCTCTTACTTTCTTTACCTCAACTCTCACTTCCAGACGGGGTACAGAAACCCAATAGACGATGCTGTTTTGAAGGCTCTAAGGTACGATGTTGTTCATATACGTAAGCTGGATGAGATTCCCTATGACTTTGTTCGTAAAAGGTTGTCGGTTCTGCTGGAGTTCCCTGAGTGGGGTAACGTGATGATATGTAAGGGAGCCTTTTATCAAGTGCTAAGGGGGTGTAGTAAAGTCTACATAGGCGGTAGAGAAGAGGACATAGAGGATTATCTCACCGATATAGAGAGCTACTATCTGAAACTTTCGCAACAAGGCCTGAGGCTGATAGCGGTTGCCTACAAAAAGATAGAGGGTGACAGGATAGGAAGGGAGGATGAGCAGAACATGGTCTTTTTGGGCTTTGCCATCTTTGAGGATCCGGTAAAGGCAAGTGCCTACGATGCGGTAAGAAGGTTACGGGAGATGGGTGTAGGTCTTAAGATCATAACGGGAGATAGTAAGGACGTAGCGGTTTACGTAGCCAAGAAGTTCGGTCTGGGTGATGCTGTGACAGGTAAGGAGCTGGATCTTCTGACGGAAGATGCTCTTATGGCTGTGGTGGAAAAGCACGATGTGTTTGCGGAGGTAAACCCCTTTCACAAAGAGAGGATAGTGAGAGCCTTGAGAAAAAAAGGTTACGTGGTGGGTTTCTTGGGGGATGGTATAAACGACATTCCTGCCATGAGAGAAGCCGATGTCTCTATATCCGTTAACAATGCGGTAGACATCGCCAAGGATAGTGCCGATATACTCCTGATGGAAGAGGATCTGTCGGTGATGGCAGATGGCATAGAGGAGGGTAGAAAAGTGCTCCAGAACACTTTCAAGTACCTGCGGATACAGAGCAGTTCCAACTTTGGGAATATGTTCTCCATGACGGGAGCCAGTTTACTGATACCCTTTATCCCTATGCTCCCTCAGCAGGTACTTTTCAACAACTTACTTTCGGACCTCGCTCTGAGCACCTTACCCTTTGACCGGGTGCCTGACGAAAACGTAAGGAGGCCTGTGAGACTACGTGTGGATGATATTGTGAAATTTATGGTGGTCTATGGTCCCCTCTCGTCGGTGTTTGATTACATCACCTTCTTCTTCTTACTGGGATACCTACATACCACTGAGACAGTTTTCAGAACCGGCTGGTTTTTAGAGTCCGGAATAACCCAGATGATGGTGGTCTTGGTTCTGAGAAGTAGGCTGGATCCGTGGAAGGACGTTCCTGCAAAGCCCCTCCTTGTCAGCACTTTGGGAATATCGCTCCTTTACCTGCCGCTCCTTTACACTCCCGTGGGGTATCTTCTGGATCTGGTCCCACTACCCTTGAAGATACTTGTAGGGATACTCTTGATAAATGTAACCTACCTTATATGCGCTAACATCACCAAACGTTTCGTATACTAACAGGTTCAGTTGAGCATGGCCAGTATCTGGTGTTTCAGAATATGAGCGGGCTTAAAGTTGGGTTCTATCTTCAGAGCATTTTCCAACTCTACGAGAGCATCTTTGTACATTCCCTTTGCCAGATACACCTTTGCCAGGTTGATGTGGGGAAAGTGGCGTGGTTCATAATTTTTGGCTACTATCGCTCTCTTAAGCCAGGGTATAGCCTCGTCGTACCTACCTAGGGCTATCAGGTAAGATCCTATGTCGTTGTACGGGTTTCCCAACTCTGGGTCCAGCTCTATGGCCTTTAGACAGAGTTCTATAGCCTTTTCGTAATCTCCCAGCATGCTGTAAGCCCATCCCATGAAAGTGTAAGCTATAGCGGTGGGTTTCTTCTCTATGGACCTTTGGTAAAACTCTATGGCTCGCTTTATATCTCCCATCATATGAAGTTGGTATGCCTTTCGGAAAAGTTCTTCCGCCTCTCTCTCCAGGTCCTTCATGGCTCTCCTCCTATAGTTAATTTAATCTTGTTAACAAACTTGACAATATGGGACTAAATGGTATATAGAGACTTGACAAAGGTTTGCTAAAACTTATTATGAATATGCTGGAGGTGAAGGAATGCCCGCCTCTAAGAAGGATTACTACGAGATACTAGGTGTGCCGAGAAACGCTTCCCAGGAGGAAATAAAGAAGGCATACCGTAGGCTTGCGCGTAAGTACCATCCCGACTTTAACAAAGACCCAGAGGCTCAGGAGAAGTTTAAGGAAATTAACGAAGCTTACCAAGTGCTGTCGGATCCGGAGAAGAGAAGGCTTTACGATCAGTACGGTCACGACGCCTTTGTGGCGCAACAGGGGGGAAATTCATATCAGGACTTTGGCACACCTTTTGGGGACTTGGGAGAGATACTGGAGGAGATGGTACGCAACTTCGGTTTCAGTGATATCTTCGGTAGAGCCACGAGGGAGAGGAGGCGGACCACCAGGAGACCCGTTAAGGGTGAGGACATATATTACACCGTGGAGATATCTCTGGAAGAAGCCTTCAGTGGGACCACAGTCAGTATACCTCTGGTGAGGGAGATAAGCTGCGATGTGTGTGGGGGTGAGGGTTACGATCCTAGCAAGGGTAGTAGGATATGTCCCACATGCGGAGGTTCAGGTTTTGTGGCTCAAAGGGTGGCCTTCATCAACATATCCCAGACGTGTCCCACATGTGGTGGTGAGGGAGTGTTGAGGGAGCCTTGTTCTAAGTGTGGTGGTAAGGGTACTGTCTCCGTCAGAGAAGAGATAAAGGTGAGAATACCGCCGGGTGTAGATAACGGCAGTAAGGTACTGGTGGAGGGTAAAGGGCACGCGGGTATGTATGGGGGTCCTCCCGGTGATCTTTACATACTGATAAAAGTGAGACCTCATCGTGTTTTTGAAAGGAGGGGGGACCATCTCTACGTGGACGTGAATCTTAAGTTCAGTGAGGCCGTACTGGGAACAGAGTTGGAGATACCCACTCTATCGGGTGAAAGGGTAAGGGTAAAGGTACCTGCTGGTGTTAGGGAAGGGGAGGTTATCCGTGTGGAAGGTCACGGTATGCCACGTCTAAGGGGATCTGGGAGGGGTGATCTTATGGTGAGGGTGCACATAGATGTTCCCAAGCTCAGTCTTTTAGATAGGTTGTGGGGTGATGGTAAGAGGTTGAAGGACCTACTTCAGGAACTGGATAAACTTCTTCCTGAACCTAAGAGACTGGTGGAGAGGGAAACATGAGGCAGGAGAGGAAGGAGAAGTTCACTATAGGTATAGTGGCGGAGATGTACAAAATACATCCCCAAACCTTGAGACTCTATGAGAAGGAGGGGCTTTTAAAACCTTCTCGCAGTAAAGGAAGGACCCGTTACTATACACGGGAAGATCTGGAGAGGTTGGAGTTTATCCTCTTCCTTTCCAGAGAGCTAGGTGTTAATCTGGCGGGTATAGACATAATCCTCCGTATGAAAGATCAGATAGAGGAGTTGGAGAAGCAGCTGCAAAAGTTGGTAGAGTTTATACAGCGCGAGCTTTCTGAGAAGTACGAAAGAAACGAGGAGATAAAGTCCATAGTGCTGGCTCAAAGAAGAACTGTTATAAAATTGGAGGACATACTGAGCAGAGATGAAGATAAGGGAGACTGATCTTCCGGGAATAGGGAAGAAGTACGCTGTCACCCTCAAAGAGGGTAGGGATCTGGTCATCATCATATACAACACGGGAAGAAGGGAGATATACCTTATGGAAGATGAAGAAGCTGTGTGCGTGGTGGAACTTACCGACGAGGAAGCCAAAGAGTTGGGGTTCTTGATAGCAGGTGCTGTTTACCAACCCGTAAGTTCTGAAAAGATGGAGATATTCCTCCGACAGATGGTGATGGAGTGGGTGAAGGTAGAAAAGGGCTCATCCCTTGTAGGGAAGAGCATAGCTCAGTTACAGATAAGAAAGCGTACAGGTGTGTCGGTGGTGGCTATAGACAGGGGAGGGAGTATGATACCAAGCCCTGATCCTTACAACGAAGTGATAAAGGAGGGAGACGTTCTCATAGTGGTGGGTACAAGACAGCAGATTAACAGTTTCATGGAGTTGTGTGGAAGGTGTAGCACTAAATGAACCAAACCCACATCCTATGGGAGACAGGTATTCTGTTTACCACCCTCTATCTGTGGGCATACCTTCTGGCTAGATGGAAAGTACCTTACATAGTCTCCTTCTTGCTGGCAGGTTTTGTGGGAAAACTCCTCTTTCCCCTCAGCTCCCTTCACGTTCTGTCCTTGCTGGAGCAGTCAGCGGTTATCCTTTTGTTCTTCTTTGTAGGTCTTGAGTACTCCTTTGAGAGGCTTGCGGGTATGTGGAGGGTGATAACACCCTCCCTCGTAGATCTCTTGCTGAACTTGATACCCCTCTTCCTGTTAGCCTACTTAATCACAAAAGATCCTCATCTATCCTTTGTACTGGCAGCGGCTCTGTATCCTTCCAGTACAGCCATAGTGGCTAAACTTATGACTGATTACCGAAGGCTTATTCTTCCAGAGGCGGACCTTCTGATAGGGATCCTCATATTTGAGGATCTGGTGGCCATACTTCTCCTATCGGTGGTATCTGCAAAGACATCCTCCCATCAAGTACATCAGGTTTTTCTTACGGTGATACTAACTCTCACTCTCTTTGTGGTTCTAAGAAGACAGATAGCTTCTGTCTGGGGGCGTTTGGAAAGGCAGAGTCAGGAGAACATCTTTCCCCTCCTACTCTTAGGCCTTCTCTTAGGTCTTGCCGGACTTTCTTCTATGGTAGGTGTGCCGGAGGCTCTTGTGGCCTTTCTTTTAGGTGTGTCGGTACCTGAAGAGTCACAGACCTTTAGGAACATAGAGCGTAGCCTGTGGAGTTTGAGGGAACTCGCTGTAGCGGTGTTCTTTTTCTCTTTCACTTATCACACAGATCTTTCTCAGACCTTAGAGTGGAATCTGATATTGGTCCTTTTACTGGCCTCCTTGCTTCTGAAAACCTTATCCACCTTTCTGGGGGGTCTTCTTTACGGTCTTAGTAGAAGAGTTTCTCTGAGGGCAAGTCTCTCCTTTTTACCGAAAGGAGAGTTCTCGGTAATAATGGCCAGTTACGTACCGGCCGCTCAACCTATCGTGTTCCTGGTGGTTATCTCCACAGCCCTTTTGGGAAGTATTTTCTTTATACTGGCTCCATACTTAACGAAGCTGCTCTTCTCTTCAACAAAGAAAGTAGGACCTCCTCCAGCTCCGCCCTCCTGACCTCCAAGTCATCCTCCGGTGCAACCTGTATCTCTTCAGCCACCAACAACTTAGCCTTTGTAAAAGGAAGAGGTATGACCATTCTGTCCCATGTAGGAAGCTCCAGCTTTTTCTCAAACCAAGCATAGGCAGGTACTATGGGAGCTGAGGTTTTCTGGGCCAAGAAAACAACACCTTCTTTAACCCTAAAGGCCGGACCCTTGGGACCATCCACGGTGATGGCTATGTTTCTACCCTCCTTGATATATTCCATCAGCTTTAGGAGGGCCACCCTTCCACCCTTTTCCACCTTACCTTCTTCAGAAGAACCCCTAACCACTATATATCCCAGCTTTTCCAAAAGGCGTGCTGCCAGCTCACCGTCTCTGAACCTACTGGCTAAAGTGACGATACCTCTGTCTATACCCAAAAGAGCTATACCCAGAGCGTTCCCGTGCCATATGGCGTAGATCTTTCCCCTGTCTCTGTCAAAGTCGTAACGTTTCTCCCACCTTATGGTTCTAGAAAGGAGCCTCAGTAGAAGGGAGAAAACAGGTGTGAGAAGAAGGGCCAGTAGTAGGAGTTTTCTCTTCATCTGAGGGCCTCCAACACGCTTTCTACGTGGTTCTTCAACCACTTTTCGTCCAACCAAGGGAGGGGATTTACCTCATAGCCCTGCACCAAAATGCCAAAGTGAAGATGATCTCCCAGCGCGAGCCCCGTTTTTCCTGTCCGGCCTATTATGTCACCCTTCCTCACATACTGACCTTCCTTCACCTGTATACTGGACAGGTGTCCGTACAGGCTCATGAGACCCAAACCGTGATCTATCACCACAGTGTTACCGTATATGCCAAGAGGTCCGGTGAAGACCACCACACCGTTGTTGGAGGCTTCCACAGGCGCTCTCTCCACAGAGGCAAAGTCGTAACCCATATGTCTACTGGAGCTTACCAGTTGATCTTGGTAGTAGTAATACCTTACATCACCGTAAGTGGCTAGCACTTTACTGTTTCTGAGTTGGAGGAAGGCACCCTCCCAAAGTTTTTTGGGCTCACTTCTTGAGCCTATCTCTGCAAGCTTTTCTACGTTCTTTCTCCTCCACTCCTCGTTAACTTTTTTAAAGGCGGTGATGGGGTCCAGTCCTTTACCCTCTTCTCCTAAAAGGGGTAGTATAGCTTCCTTTACAAAGGTTTCATCTATCTTCAGCTTGTCTTCTTTAAACTTCTGAGCTACGATTTTTATTATCAGATCCTCTCTAGATACGTTGCCTGCCTGATCCTGTGCTGTTATCTCCAGTCTCATGTCGTGAATAGCATCTACATGTACGGGGAGCATGAGAAAGTATCTTCCTTTTCCCAAAGGGTAAAACTCATATTCTTTACCTTCCACACGCGCCATCAGTTTAGCACCCTCTTCGCTGAAAACACCTACAGCCACCACACCACCCTGCTGTGCCTGTCTTGAGTAAGCTACCACCTCCAAAGGTGGTGGTGTGAGGTCTACAAAACTGTCCAACTGATAGCTTCTCTTTCTGAGAAAACCGGAAGAAAGCTCCACTGTGAGCTTTACTCTTCCTTCCTTTAATCCCAGTTTCTGAGCATCTATGGGAACTATCCATTTCTCTGAACCTTCTTTCTTCTCTCCTTTGAAGATCTCTATCTTTTTCCCATTCTGCTCGGCTGTTATCACCACTTCACGGGCAGGGGGACTTACCATCAAGATCTTTTCAGATTTAAGAGGCAGAAAACCTAAAGCCTCCGGATTTTTAAGAACAGGTCTTCCGGTGATGGCTATATAGAGAAGGTAGATGGAAAGGAGCAGGAGCGATAGGAGGGCTAAAGGTTTCAAGAAACGCAGAGGGTTCCTCCTTTCAGTGTACGAGTAGCGTGGGTATCTGTACCTCATTTCTCCAAAACCACCCCGTACCAGCCTCTCATCTTCACTATTTTAACCACCTTATGATCCTGAAACAGTTTTAAGAACTTTTCCAGATCATCTCCACCGTAAAGTCCAGAAAAGACTCCCCTTACCGAAAAGAGCCTCTTTATGTGGGTAGCCTCCTTCTCAAAGATGGGTAGTTCCAGATTGGCTACCAGAAACTGATAACTCTCTTCAAGGTCTGCGGGCGTAGCCTGCTTTACTTGGAGGCTCACTCCGTTCCTCTTGGCGTTCTCCTTAGTTTCCTCTACAGCCCTTTCGTCTATGTCTATGGCCAGCACCTCTCTCGCCCCTAACTTGGCCAGAGCTATAGAGAGAATACCGGAGCCACACCCCACATCTAAGGCTGTCCAACCTGGCAGAAAGTACTTTTCTATAAGCCTCAGGCACACCTTAGTGGTGGGATGTAGGCCTGTTCCGAAAGCCATGCCCGGATTCACACTTATGGGTATAAGGTCAGGCCTGTGGATGAGGAAGGACCCTACTGTGAAGGGTCTGAAAATCCTCTCTTGTGGTACTATCTTTACCTCCTGAACCGCCTGTGGAGTGAGGTCTTCCACAGGTTCGTAGGTGGCAAAGGTTATCAAGTTCTCTTCCTGAGATATCAGTTCCACACCCTTCTTGTAAGCCAAAAGGAAGTTGTAAAACTCCTCTTCCGAAAGCTGGTATATGTACTTCTTCACAGGAAGCGCTCCCTGAGAGTTTGAGCGTAATATTTACTGAGAGAGAAGAACTTTCTGGCCCTCAGAAGATGTTTCTCTTTCTCCTCTTGAGATAAGTAAGGATCATCCAGCAGGAAGGACTCTACCTTTCCTCTAACATAAGCTCTGTAACTTTTAAAGAAAGGTAGTAGGATATCCATGTCTTCATCTTGAGAGAACTCTCTGTAACTCTCTTCGTAAACTCGTGCCAGATGATGGTATCCTTCAAACTCCAACTCCATGGAAAGAAAACACATATCGTTTATAACATCACCACATCTGAATCTGTCGTTAAACTCTATGCAGTCAAATACACATATACCTTCTTCCAAAAAAGCCACGTGCTCCAGTCTTATATCGCCGTGTCCGTCCCTTATCTTACCCTCTGCGATCCGCCTCTCCATAAGAGAGGAGTACCTTTGGTAGAAGTCATCTACTGTATCCTTTATAAAGTGGTAGTCATGGTGGGATATGGATAATCCTATGTATTTTTCTGTCTGTACAAAGTTCTCATCGGTGTTGAACTTCATCACAGAGACAGCGCCCCATTCGTCCCTCCTTTCAGCTCTCTGGTGAAAAGAAGCTATGTGCTGCGCCAGTGCCTTCATATGAGATTCTTCTACCTTATCCAGCATGTTTATAAGGAGCCTCTCCTGGGGAATTCTCCTCATCTTTACCGCGTACTCCACCACAGAGCTCTCGTCTTCCAACAGATACTCTTCTCCCCTCCTGCTTATGGGAACCACACCCAGATACACCCATGGGCACAGTCTCCTGTTGAGAATCACCTCCTTCTGACAGAACTCCTTCCTTTTTTCCAAAGTGGAGTAATCCAAAAAGCCAAAGTTGACAGGCTTTTTTATTTTGTAGACTACATCGCCTGCTACGATAACCCAACTGGCATGAGTCTGTATTAAGGTTCCACCAGTTTCAGACAGAAGCCACTTTATGAGCTCCATGCTCAGTATATTAAATTTTTTTATAGCCATGTTGGTGGACGAATTTGATGTGGTGGTAATAGGTGGTGGTCATGCTGGGATAGAGGCGGCCTTGGCCAGCGCCCGTATGGGTGCAAAAACCGCCATGTTTGTTTTAAACGCAGACACCATAGGACAGATGTCCTGTAATCCGGCTATAGGTGGTGTGGCCAAGGGTATAGTGGTGAGGGAGATAGACGCTTTAGGAGGGGAGATGGGTAAGGCTATAGACACCACCGGTATACAGTTTAAGATGCTCAACACCCGGAAGGGAAAGGCTGTATGGTCTCCCAGAGCTCAAGCAGATAAGAAGCGCTACAGGGAGTATATGAAAAGGGTGTGTGAACAGCAGGAGAACCTCTACATAAAGCAGGATGAGGTGGTAGACATAGTGGTTGAGAACGACAGAGTAGTGGCGGTGAGAACACGTCTGGGACTGGAGTACAAAACTAAAGCGGTGGTGGTAACCACGGGTACTTTCCTCAACGGTGTTATCTACATAGGAGACAAAACCTTCCCTGCGGGGAGAGCCTGGGAGCCTAGTTCCAAAGATCTTTCCCAGTTTTACAAAAGGCACGGTTTTCCTCTTCTCAGGTTCAAGACAGGTACACCAGCCCGTTTGGATGGCAGAACTATAGATTACTCTGTCTTGGAACCGGCGCCGGGTGATGACCCACCTCCCAAGTTTTCCTTCTGGACTGAACCGATGGGCAGTTACTGGTTCCCTCCAGGAAAGGAACAAGTTCTGTGCTGGATAACCTACACCACACCCAAAACTCACGAAATCATACGGAAAAACCTTCACAGAACAGCTCTGTACGGTGGCCTGATAAAGGGAATAGGACCGCGCTACTGCCCATCCATAGAGGATAAGGTGGTGAAGTTTGCCGACAAGGACAGACACCAGGTTTTCCTTGAACCTGAAGGGTTGGACACTATAGAAGTGTATCCTAACGGACTTTCCACATCTCTGCCGGAGGAAGTTCAGTGGGAACTTTACAGATCAATACCTGGCCTTGAGAAAGTGGAACTTATTAGGCCCGCCTACGCTATAGAGTACGATGTAGTACCACCTACAGAACTTTACCCCACTTTGGAAACCAAGAAGATAAGAGGACTGTTCCATGCAGGCAACTTTAACGGTACCACCGGGTACGAAGAGGCTGCCGGCCAGGGTATCCTTGCCGGTATCAACGCCGCACTGCGTGCTATGGGTAAAGAACCTATATACCTAAGGAGGGACGAAAGTTACATAGGTATCATGGTGGACGATCTTACCACCAAAGGTGTGACGGAACCCTATCGCTTGTTTACTTCCAGATCCGAGTACAGGTTATACCTAAGGCAAGACAACGCCATTTTGAGGCTGGCCCACATAGGTAGAAACTTGGGTCTTCTGTCGGAGGATCAGTACAGAATGGTGAAAGAACTGAAAGAGGAGATCCAGAGGTGGATAGAGTTTTACAAGAGTGCCAGGGTAGTAGTAGCCGTTGGATCTGACACTAGACCTTACACACCCTCTCAACTTCTCACCTCCCAGTACACCCTAGAGGATCTTACCAGGTGGGGTTTTGAGATACCTTCTCATCCTTACGTGAGGGAGGAGGTGGAGATAGAACTTAAGTACGAACCCTACATAGAGAGGGAGAAAAAGCTTAACGAAAAACTTAAGAAACTAGAAGATACTGTCATACCGGAGGATATAGACTATGACAAGGTGCCCGGACTCACCACCGAAGCAAGGGAGAAACTCAAGAAGTTCAGACCCATCACCGTGGGACAAGCCTCCCGCATAGATGGAATAACACCTGCTGCCATAACCGCCCTCTTGGCTTACTTAGGTAAGCTGGACTAAGGATGTTACTACTCTTTGTTATCCTCTACATACTTCTAACTCTACTTTTGGGTGTTCTGGCATCAAGTTTTGTAAAAAACTCCAAAGATTTTCTTTTGGCTGGGAGAAACTTACCTCTGTACATGGCCACCTTCGTGGCCTTTGCCACATGGTTCGGTTCCGAAACGGTACTGGGAGCTTCCTCCGTCTTTGCCAAGGAAGGTCTCTACGGCGTCGTAGAAGATCCCTTTGGTGCTTCTTTGTGTCTTATCCTCATAGGTCTCTTCTTTGCCAGACCCCTTTACAGAATGAACTTGATAACTTTTGGTGACTTTTACCGTGTCACCTACGGCAGAAAGGTAGAGGTAGTGGCCAGCGTCATGCTGGTTATGTCTTACTTTGGCTGGATAGCCGCTCAGATGGTGGCCATAGGTGTCATTCTGAAAACCTTGATAGGTTTACCGCAGACCTACGGCACTTTTATAGGAGCTGTTGTAGTTCTCTCTTACACCTTCCTCGGAGGTATGTGGGCTGTTTCTCTCAACGACTTTCTGCAGACTATAATGATAGTGGTGGGGCTTTTGGTGGCTCTTTACGAAGTTTCTTCCGGCTTTTCTGACGTAATACCCTCCTTAAGATCTCAACCTCCTGAGTTCTACAGGTTTGTACCAAACATGGATCTTAGGGACATCCTCCTCTACATATCAGCCTGGATCACCATAGGTTTAGGTTCTATACCTCAACAGGACGTTTTTCAGAGGGTCATGTCATCTCGATCGGAGAGGGTGGCTGTTCTCTCCTCTCTGATGGCAGGTTTCATGTACCTGACGGTAGCCATGATCCCCTTACTTCTTGCTCTCATCGCCAGAACTCGTTATCCGCAACTCCTTCAGCTTGATCCCCAGTTGATGTTACCTACCCTTATACTGGAGCATTCGTCGGTACCAACTCAGGTGCTTTTCTTTGGTGCTCTACTGTCTGCCATTATGAGTACCGCCAGCAGTGCTATGCTGGCTCCTTCCGCCATAATAAGCGAGAACCTCATAAGACCTTACCTTAAGAACCTATCGGACAGAGGATTTTTGTGGCTCACCAGACTGTGCCTGGTGCTGGTGGCTCTTGTATCCCTTGCCTTCGCTTACTCAGGGGAGAGTATTTATCACCTGGTGGGTAGTTCCTCAGCTCTGAGTTTGGTGTCCCTCTTCGTACCCTTTGTGGCTGGTTTGTACTTTAAAGGAAGAAACACACTGTCCGCCATGAGTTCCATGATCTCCGGTTTCGTGGTGTGGGCTGTTATGGAGTATGTCCTCCATAGTCCCTTTGCTCTGCTATGTGGTCTTGCGGCCAGTTTTATCTCTTACATCGGTGTGAGTGTTATGATAGCCATCCGGCCATCAGCTCCCCAAAACTGGTAAAGAAGAGATCTACTATAAGCTCGTCCTTTTCTAACACTACACAGAACAGACCTCTCCACCTTCCCAACCTCACCCCGTGTCTTAGGCGCGTAGGATGAAAGGAGAAGAGGGTAGCGTTTACCACCTGTTCCAGTCCAAAGAACTCTTCATCCAGCTTTATCTCCCTTGTAGTTATGAGAATATCCGCCTTTTCTTGAGAATCTGCCAGGATATGGGCCTTTAGCCTCAGAAGGTGATCCTCTATCAGTTTCCGTAGAGAAGTTTCTGTATCCACAAAAACCCTCTTACCCTTCAGGGTAGTACCCCACTGAGATCTGCCCCCTGTCTTCTCTGTAAGTTTCACCTCTTCTATCACCATACTATCGTCTATACCTTTACACATATCGTACACAGTAAGAAGAGCCACACACACGGCGGTGAGAGCTTCCATCTCGTAACCTGTTCTCCCCACACCCCTTACGGTAGCTCTCACTTCCAGGAAACTTTCTTTTAGCTCTGCAGAGACCTCCACATGATCCACCATCAAAGGATGACAGAAGGGTAGAAGATCACTCGTCCTTTTGACGGCCATCACACCCGCCAGCTGGCAGGCAGCCAACACATCCCCTTTGGGAACTCTCCCCTCCCTAATAGCTTTTATAGTTTCTTCCTTAAGTTTTATCCTGCCACAGGCGGTTGCCTGACGTAAAGTCTGGGGTTTAACGGAAACATCAACGGTGCGCATGTTCCTTCTCTATCAGCCACACGTACTGGTCCCTGCGTGGTCCGGTGGACAGCATCACCACAGGAGTGTTAGTGTAGTTTTCTATGAATCTTACGTACTCCAGTGCTTCTTCCGGCAGGGCGGTGATGTCTTTTATACCTACCGTGCTACCGGACCACCCCTTCATGGGCTTGTAAACAGGTTCCACCTCCTCTAAGAGGTGAACGCTGGCCGGGAAGTCTTCTATTCTCTTGCCTCTGTACTGGTAAGCGACGCATACCTGAACTTCTTCCATCCCATCCAGAACGTCCAGTTTGGTGAGGATGATACCGTCCAGGTGGTTGACTTCCACTGCGTGTTTTAAAGCCACTAGATCTAACCAACCACACCTTCTGGGCCTTCCTGTAGTGGCTCCGTACTCACCACCCTTTTCCCTTAAAAGATCCCCCACAGGTCCCTTCAGCTCTGTGGGAAATGGTCCCTCTCCTACACGGGTGATGTAAGCTTTGGCCACTCCCCATATGACGGCGGAGGAAAAGTAAGTAGGCGGAAGTCCGGTACCGTTGGAAAGTCCTAAAGCAGAGGAGTTGGAAGAGGTCACGTAAGGGTAAGTCCCCATGTCTACGTCCAGCAGAGTACCCTGCGCACCTTCAAAGAGGATTCTCTTGGAGGTTTTCAAAAGAAAGCGAGTGGTGTCTGTCACACACTCCCTTACTTCTTTGTACAGTTCTACGATTTTGGCGTATATCTCATCGGCATCTATCTGAGATTTCTCACAGTAAACTTTCTCACAGAGATCTTTTACAAAGTCCACGTTCTCCTTTACCTTGGTGTAGAGTCTGTCCTCATGTTCCAGATCAGCCACCCTTATACCCTTCCTGCCGTACTTAAACATGTAAGCGGGACCTATCCCCCTCATGGTGGTACCTATTCTGTCTTTCTTATCAAGAAGGAAGTCCAGAAGTTTGTGGTAGGGAAGGACCAGGTGAGCCCGGTCACTGATGAGAAGCCTGTCTCTCACATTGACACCACGCTCCTCAAGGAGCCTTATCTCCTCCACCAAAAGCTCTAAGTCCACCACCATACCCTGTGCGATGACACCCAAGGTATGTGAATGCAGCATACCCGTTGGGATGAGGTGCAAAACGAACTTTTGATCATTTACCACCACCGTATGGCCAGCGTTGGAACCTCCCTGATACCTTACCACCACTTCGTAGTCTTCCGATAGAAGATCCACTATCTTACCCTTCCCTTCGTCACCCCATTGGGCGCCTAAAATGACAAGATGCTTCTTCATAGCGTTAAGAATTTAACGCAGAGAAGTTCCCCATGTCAACGAGTCTCCCCAGTTAAGTTGAGAACAACTATAATTTGTAGTATAATTGTTTCTTATAAAAACTATAAGGAGGTGTGGAAGATGAGGAAGAAGCTGCTGGTACTGAGTGTGGTAGGTGTGGGAGTAGCTACAGGCTTATCTGCCGGCGAGAAGGTGGATCCCCTTTTGGCCATGGCCAGACAGTACTTCCAACCTTTACCTAAGGTGGTGGATAATCCCCAGAACCCGGTAACACCGGAGAAGGTGGAGCTGGGTAAGATGCTCTACCACGATCCCAGACTGTCCAAGAGCGGTCTCATAAGCTGTAACACCTGTCACAATCTTGCCAGCTACGGAGTTGACAACCTTCCAACTTCGGTAGGGCACGGGTGGGCCATAGGACCAAGAAACGCACCCACCGTATACAACGCTGCACTCCAGATAGCTCAGTTCTGGGACGGTAGAGCAAAGGACCTAGAGGAACAAGCACAGGGTCCTATACTGAACCCCATAGAGATGGCCATGCCTTCTAAGGAATTTGCGGTAGAGAGGATAAAGTCCATTCCTCAGTACGTGGAACTCTTCAAGAAAGCTTTTCCCAACGAAAAAGATCCTGTCACTTACGAAAACATAGCTAAGGCGATAGCTGCCTTTGAGAGAACTCTTATGACACCCTCACGCTTTGACAGGTTCCTGCAGGGGGATACCAACGCCCTCACCCAGAAGGAAAAGGAAGGTCTTAAACTTTTCGTGGAAGTAGGGTGCGTGGCATGTCACAACGGTCCCAACCTGGGTGGTAACATGTTTATGAAGTTCGGACAGGTCACCGACTACTGGAGGGTTACGCGTCCCTACGTGTTGAAGGACAAACCTACTATCCCGGTAGATGTGGGAAGGTTTGCCGTTACCCACAAAGAGGAAGATATGTATGTCTTCAAAGTTCCACCCCTCAGAAATGTGGAAAAAACCTATCCTTACTTCCACGACGGGAGTGTGTGGAAGTTGGAGGATGCTGTGAGGATAATGGCGGAAACGCAGCTGGGTAAAAAGCTCACACCTCAGGAAGTGGATAAGATCGTTGCTTTCCTAAAGAGTCTCACCGGTGAGATACCCAAGCATGCTTTGGAACTCCCCGTACTACCTGCCTCCACCGACAGGACATCCAAGCCGGAGTTTAAGTGATTAGAAGGTACCCGCCCCTTCGGGGCGGGGTATATAATTAAACTCTTATGGAACATCTCTCCCAAGAACAGATAATGGAACTAAAGAGGGACCTTTTGAACCTGAGGGAGGCCATCATAAAGAACGCACAGCAACAGATAAAGGATCCTTCCAACATCACCTTTGAGGGAGGAGACGAGATAGACAGAGCCAACATAGAGGTGGAAAGATACCTAAATCTACAAAGGATAAGGACAAGGGAACTCAAACTTTTGCGAAAGATAGACTACGCTCTTATGAAGATGGAAGCCGGCAGTTACGGAGTGTGTGAAAGCTGTGGAGCACCCATACCTTTTGAGAGGCTAAAGGCAAGGCCCGTTACCACAATGTGTATAAACTGCAAAGAACTGGAGGAAGAAAGTGAGGCCGAGTGATGACTGGATGTTTCCACGGGTGAAAAAGCTACCCAAGTATGTTTTTGCTCTCGTCAACGAGCTTAAGTATCAGATGAGAAGAGCAGGGGAAGACATAGTGGATCTGGGTATGGGAAACCCTGATCTTCCTCCCGCTCCCCACATAGTAGACAAGCTGTGTGAAGTGGCCAAAAGAGATAACGTGCACGGTTATTCGGCCTCCAGAGGCATACCCAGACTTAGGAAGGCCATATGTGATTTTTACGAGAGAAGGTACGGCGTAAAACTGGACCCGGACACAGAAGCTATACTGACCATAGGTGCCAAGGAAGGTTACTCTCACCTCATACTGGCTATGATAGAACCGGGAGACACTGTGGTGGTACCTAATCCCACCTATCCCATTCACTACTATGCTCCCATCATAGCAGGGGGAGATGCCATATCTGTTCCCATACAGGAGGAAAATTTTGAAGAGAACTTCCTCAAGAGTCTCCACGACATTATAAGGTCTTCTTTCCGAAAACCCAAGGCTGTGGTGGTGAGTTTTCCCCACAACCCCACCACCCAGTGTGTAAGTATAGAGTTTTTTAAGGAACTGGTAAATCTGGCCTTAAAGGAAGAGGTTTTCGTTATACACGATTTCGCTTACGCGGACCTTGGTTTTGATGGTTATGAACCTCCTTCCATCCTCCAGGTGGAGGGTGCCAAAAAGATAGCTGTGGAGCTCTACTCCATGTCCAAGGGATTCTCTATGGCTGGGTGGAGAGTAGCCTTTGTCCTTGGTAACGAGATCATGATCAAAAATCTGGCTCACCTCAAGAGTTATTTGGATTATGGGGTGTTTACTCCCATACAGGTGGCTTCTATAATAGCTCTGGAGAGTCCTTACGAAATCGTCCAGAAGAACCGCGACGTGTATCAGAAGAGGAGGGATGTACTGGTAGAAGGTTTAAGGCGCATAGGTTGGGAGGTAAAAAAGCCCAAGGGGAGTATGTTTGTGTGGGCCAAGATACCCGAATGGATCGGGATGAACTCTCTGGACTTTGCCATGTTCCTCCTGAAGGAAGCCAAGGTGGCTGTCTCACCGGGTATAGGTTTTGGAGAGTATGGAGAAGGTTACGTAAGGTTTGCCTTAGTGGAGAATGAACACAGAATAAGGCAGGCGGTGAGAGGTATAAAGAGAGCCTTTGAGAAGTTAAGACAACCTGTGTAACTCTCCGGCCACAAAGAAAGCGTGCACCTCTCTGGCTCCTGCCTCATAGAGAAGCTGGGCCAGTTTGGAAGAGGTGGCACCCGTTGTCAGAATGTCATCCACCAGCAGAATCCTCTTCCCTTCCACGAAAGGTTTCGTATTTTCCTTCAGGTGATAGGACATAACAACACGCCCTCTTCTCTCTTTATCCATACCCGCCATAGGTGGATCAAAACCACCTCTCCTGAAGAGACTGATGGGAGTTATCTGAGCACCTCTCAGTATCTCTTCTACGTGGTTAAAACCCCTTGACCAGTAACGTCTTATGTTGAGGGGAGGAAAGCTCACTGCATGAGGATCCACGTAATCTATCAGCTCTTTTAGAAAGTCTGATATCCACTCTCCCAGCTGTCTTGCCAACAGGAGATTTTGGTGAAACTTTATGCTGAGCAGAACAGAACGTAGTGGACCTGTGTAGGTTCCAAAAACCCACGCCGACAGAAGGTACTGAGGTGGAGACACTGGGTGGGGTACACATGCCTTTATCTGTTTCACACAGTGGTCACAGACAAAATCTTCTGCCAAAGGTTTACCACAGTGAACACATCCCCCTTCCGAGAGTCCTAAAAACCTCAGAACTTTTCTCACATCAAACCGGTCTGCAGAAGGGATACGTAACCTTTCTTGTTGATGATAAGGTGATCAAGAAGCTGAAAGCCCAGAAGCTCACAGGCTTTTTTGAGTCTTTTTGTAAATTCTATATCTTCCTGAGAAGGTTTCAGGTCACCTTTGGGGTGGTTGTGGACCACTACGATGGAGTAGCAGGCCGTATGCACCGCTCTGTATAGGATGTCTTTAGGTTCAGCATAGAGAGAGTTCATCCTACCTATAGCTACTACTTCGTAGTCTATCACCTTGTTGTTGGGTCCTAAGTACACCGCCACAAGGTGCTCTCTCCTGTCATCTACTTTGTCTTTGACAAACTGATACACATCCTCAGGGGAGCTTATCCTGATGTGGCTATAAGGATCATTTATACGGGATGAAAGTTCTACAACAGCCTTTATCTGGCATGCCTTGGCCACACCAAGTCCCTTCACCGCGTTGGTCAGATCCTCCACCTTCATCTCTCTTATCCTATCCCACCCTATGGAAACCACCTTCTCCGCCAGTGTCAGCACATCCTCCTCCTTGGTGCCAGACCCCAACACTATAGCTACAAGCTCCTCCTCCGATAAAGAAGAAGGACCCTTCTTTATCATCTTCTCCCGTGGTTTGAGTTCTTGAGGAAGGTCCTTAAACCTCCTGACAGGATACATCACGGGTATCCCAGTATAAAGTCCAATATACCTGCCTCTATCTGTATCTCCCAGTTCTGGTAGGGTTGGTCCTTGTTGATGACAGTCACGTACCCATCCCTCTCCAGATAAAGTACCACCTTTGCCAGATGAGCTAGACCACAGATACGGGCGCTCTGAAGCTGTTCCAGTTTCACCCGTGGAATAGGTGTTTCTGCCTCTTTGAAGATACGGAGAAGCTCGTCCTTAAGGTGGTAATGAAGACTCTCAAAGTCACACATGCAGTATCTCCCTAACCACTGCGCTGTCGCTGAAGGGATACCTCACTCCCTTTATTTCCTGATAATCCTCGTGACCTTTACCCGCTATCACCACTACGTCACCTTCCTTTGCCATTTCTACAGCCAGCCTTATGGCCTTTTCTCTGTCCGGTTCTACCAGCACCTTATTCTTCTGGCTTATCCCTTCCATTATATCCTCTATGATGCTTATGGGATCTTCCCAGCGAGGGTTATCGGAGGTCAGTACGATCACATCTGCCCAGTTCTGGGCCACCTCACCCATGAGGGGTCTTTTGGTTCTATCCCTGTTACCTCCAGCTCCAAACACTACCAGCAGCCTGCCTCTTGTTATACCTCTGGCGGTCCTGAGAAGTTTCTCTAAAGCGTCGGGCGTGTGAGCGTAGTCTACTATCACGGTTTTCCCATCCTTACGGTACGTTTCGAACCTACCGGGTACTCTCACATCCTTAACCCCCTCTTCCACCACCTGAGGATCTATACCTCTAAGGAAGGCCGTTAGTATGGCGGCGCTGAGGTTATAGGCCTGAAACTCACCCCTTAGGTGGGAGAAGAAACGGTAGCGTTTACCTTCATACTCCACCTCCAGACGGGAACCCTCCAGAGATGTCTCAAAGTTGGTTATGCGAAGGTCACCTTCCTTACCGTATGTCCTCGCTCTCTTTCCCACAACGGACACTATCCTTTTTCCGTAAGGGTCATCGGCGTTTATAACAGAAAACTCCTGGGGGTATTGGGTAAACAGCAGGAGCTTGGCAGAGAAGTAATTTTCCATATCACCGTGGTAGTCCAAGTGATCTTGTGACAGGTTGGTGAAAATGGTGGTAAAGAACTTGGTTCCCCAGACTCTTCTTTGATGCAGCGCGTGGGAGGAGATTTCTGCACACACCACCTGAGCACCATCCTCCAGCATGGCTTTCAAGGTGGAGTGCCACTCTACTGGGTCGGGAGTGGTTCTTCCTTCGTACCGATAAACCTTATCCCCCAACCTGTAGTAGATGGTTCCTATGAGACCTACCTTAATGCCCGCCGTTCTAAACACCGACTCCAGTATGTGGGTGGTCGTAGTCTTGCCATTGGTACCTGTAACTCCTATCACCTGCAGCTTCTCGGAGGGTCTTCCGTAAAACTCGTGGCACAGTTCTCCCAAAAGCTTTCTGGTATCGGAAACCTTCACTATGCGTGGGTCCTCTATCCCTACATCCTTTTCCACGTACACTCTAATGGCACCTCTCCTGAGGGCTTCTTCTACAAACTGGTGGCCATCCGTATTGGTCCCCTCTATGGCAACAAATATGTACCCTTCATAAACCTCTTTAGAGTTGTGGGTTATTCCCTTCACTTCCATATTGAGGATTGGTGGGCTGGGCGGGAGTCGAACCCGCGACCCACGGATTAAGAGTCCGTTGCTCTGCCAGCTGAGCTACCAGCCCTCAGATTTATAATTATATTCAACTTACGGCTTATCCATTCTATTAAACCCTCCACCCGGACGCTGAAGTCAAGATAAAAGAGGTTGGGATAAGGTGGAAACTTGACAGCATCCTTGAGGGTGGTTATGTAAAGTTGGTCCTTCAACAGGTGGAGATCTCTGTAATGATGATGGTCTGGGAAGGACAGACGTGCCTTTGTCTTTATTCCGAGAATATCCAGCGTGCGAAAAAACTGATTGTTATCACCAAGACCACAGAAGGCTACAAACTCGTATCCCGAAGGATCTATCACCTCTCCTGAGGTAGAAAGGACCTTCCAGTTTTCCCTCACCATGTTAAAACGCACTGCAGGAAGATCCAAGTCCCACTCTCCCAGCTCCTGGTAGGCCAGTATGACGGCGTGGGCTCTCTTGTAGTTGTCAAAGGGTTCCCTCAACCGCCCGAAGGGCAGAACTCTGTCGGTAACATCCTCTCTTTTCAGAAGGAGAAGATCTATGTCTCTGTGGATCCGCCTGTGTTGGAAACCGTCATCCAACAGGAGCATATCCGCTTTCAGCTCTCTCACCGCAATGGCGGCACCTCTGCATCTGTCTTCGTCCACCACCACACTGGTGTTAGGAAGGACCTTGGCCAGCATGTAAGCTTCGTCCCCGGCCTCCTCCCAACTGACCTTTACATCACCTCTCACAGAAACCACCACTGTACCTTTACTCTTTCTCCTGTAGCCCCGAGAAAGAATAACTACGTGAAGATGACGGGAGAAACTTTCTGCCAAAAATCTCACCACAGAGGTCTTCCCGCTACCACCCACCGATAGGTTTCCCACAGACACTACGGGTACCTTTGGTTTACACACAGGTAGGAGTTTCTTGTCATAGAGGTAGTTTCTCAGATTCACAACCCACGCGTAGGGATTGAGTGTCATAACTTCAGCAAACTTCCACCTTAAGGTCGTAACCTACAGCTTCTGTGACTTTCACCTTCAGTTTTTCTCCCGGTGATATGGGTCTGTCTGCTTCTACGTAACAGATGCCGTCCACCTCAGGTGCCTGCAGGTAAACCCTTCCCACGGGAACTATACCCAGCTCTTCGTCATAGCTGTCCACCAAAAGATCCATCTCTCTGCCTACCAGCTGTGCGTTCTTACGGAAAGTTATCTCTTGCTGGGCTTTCATGATGGCATCGCGTCTGAGTTCCTTCTCATCCTGAGGTATAGGATCACCCAGAGGATAAGCGGGGGTGTTCTCTTCGTGGGAGTAAGTGAACACACCTACCCAATGGAAGTAACCCTCTTCTACGAAACGTAAAAGCTCTCTGAAATCCTCCTCTCTCTCCTCCGGATAACCTACCAGAAAGGTGGTACGAAGAACCACGTTATCTAAGTTCTTCATCACTTCATCCAGAAGGCGACGTACAAAGCTTCCGCTGTAACCCCTTCTCATACTTTTGAGAACCCTGTCCGACACGTGCTGTAAGGGTATGTCCAGGTATGGCAGAACTTTACCGGAATCCTTGAGATAACTGAGAAGTTCCTCATCAACATCGGTGGGATACAGATAAAGGAGTCTTATCCACTCTATACCCTCCAGCTCTTCCAGTTTCTTTAGAAGTTGAACAAGAGCTTTCCTGTGATAGAGGTCCTTGCCGTAGTAGCCAGTGTCCTGAGACACTATACACAGTTCTTTGACGCCCCTTTCCGCAAGGTTCCTTGCCTCCTCCAGAAGATCCTCAAGGGGCTTGGACCTATGTCTCCCTCTTATGAGAGGTATGGCACAGAAAGAACATGTTCTGTTGCAACCTTCTGCCACCTTCAGATAGGCGTAAGAAGGTGGCGTAGTGAGAACCCTTTCGGAAGACTTTACTTCCTTAAGTCCAAGATACTGGATTATCTGGTCCCAGCTCTCCGTTCCAAAAAAGGCACTCACCTCCGGAAACTCTTTCTTCATCTCCTCTCGATATCGTTCCACCAAACACCCCATCACCACCACTTTTCTCTTCCCATCGGCCCAATCCAGTATGGTGTCTATAGCCTCCTCTTTGGCTTGCTGTATGAAACCGCAGGTGTTTACGATAATTACATCCGCCTTAGAGGGGTCGTTTACCAGTTTTGCTCCACCTTTTACCAGCTTCCCCAAAAGTACCTCTGTGTCCACCAGATTCTTGGCACAACCCAGACTTATGACGGCCACCCTCATACCTTTACCACCTGCTGTACCACCTGCTTTATGGTATCCAGAAGCTCCCTGATACCCCAACCCTTCTGGGCAGAAACTATTACGGCGGGAGCATCCATAAGAAACTGTTGGCGCAGCTCATGAAGCTGTTCTTCCTCCTTTACCAACTTGTCAGCCTTGTTGAAGACATATATGACGGGCTTCTCGTCTGCCGACAGATCCGCCAGAACTTGCTGTACCACCTTTACTTTTTCTATCCACGAGCTGTCAGATATGTCCACAACGTGAAGTATTATATCCGCCTCCTGGACCTCCTCCAAGGTGGCTTTGAAAGACTCTATGAGTTCCGGCGGAAGTTTTCTTATGAATCCCACCGTGTCGGTAAAAAGGATCTTAAGGTCAGGGAACAGTAGTCGGGCACTGGTGGTGGTATCCAAGGTAGCGAAGGGCATGTCTGCACTCAACACATCTCTTCCTGTGAGTACCTTCATGAGACTGGATTTACCTACGTTGGTGTAACCTACCAGCGCTACTCTCACCACCTTTAGATCGGATCCGTAGCGTTCCCTCCTCTTTCTCTGCTCTCTTCTCTGCCTCTTTATCTCCTCCAGTTCCTCCTTTATCTGCTGTATACGCCTCTTGATGGCTCTCCTCTTTATCTCCGTTTCCTGTTCACCGGGACCTCTCGTCCCTACACCACCACCCAGACGGGACATCTCCCTACCCTTTCCGTAAAGGCGCGGAAGCTGGTAAGTAAGTGTGGCCAGTTCTACCTGTAATTTTGCTGTCTTACTCCTGACACGCCTTGAGAAGATCTCCAACACCAAGGTTCCCCTGTCCATTATACGGGCGTCTATGAGATCCTCCAGATTCTGCACCTGAGAGGGTGTAAGGAAGGTGTCAAAGACTACCGTGTCTGCTCCTGTCCCTTTCACCACCTCCTGTATCTCTTTGGCCTTACCTGCACCCACAAAGTAGCGCACGTCGGGAGAGTTCCTTCTCTGATAGATGTAGCCTATCACCTTTCCACCTACGGCTCTCACCAGCTCCCTGAGCTCTTCAAGAGACTCTCGGAAGCTTTTTTTATCCTCCCTCTCTATTATTCCCACCAGTATGGCCTTCATCTATCCAGATGGCACTATGGTGCTTATAGCGTGTTTGTATATGAGGTTAGGCTCCCCTTCTACCTCCACGAGGACTGTGTACTTGTCGTGATCCAGTATCTTGCCGGTTATTCGGTTCCCTCGCGTGAGGAATATGGTCACCGTAGCGTTCTTCCTCCTGCAGTCCTCTATGAACTCATCCTGCAGGTTGGCGTTCCTCTCCATACCCAACATTCTTCGTCCGTTTTCCCGAACTCACCGTTCGGGGCTGGGGTATTTGTATACCGCCTTTTGCAGGTGTCCATGCCCCAGCAGGCGGTATTTGGACACCCGAAAGGGAGCCCTTTAATCTTTAAATATACACTACCCTCAAGTTTTCTTCAATCCATCTTTGCATACTGGTGAGGGCTCTGCGAGCCATCAGTTCTCTCTTCAGTTTCTTGTCCTTTACCTTCTCCTGAAGGGGAGGCAAGAGGCCCATAACAGGCGACATAGGTTGTAGCTGTCCTTCCTTAGAGGTGATGTATCTCACAAGAGCGCCCAACATAGTGTCCTCGGGTGGTACCACAAGATCCTCTCCCTTCAGAAATCTACCTGCGTTTATGCCGGCCAGTATACCTGTAGCCGCGGAAGCCACGTAACCTTCCACACCCGTTATCTGACCTGCAAAAAAGATGTTGGGATACTTTCTCATGTTGAGGAAAGGTGTAAGGACTCTGTTAGACTGGATGAAAGTGTTCCTGTGCATAGAACCGAGGCGAACGAAAACAGCGTTTCTCAGGCACGGTATGAGGCGTAGAACCCTCTTCTGCTCCTGATAGGTCATCCTCGTCTGAAAACCTACCAGAGAGAGGAGAGTACCTTCTTTGTTTTCTTTCCTCAGCTGCACTACAGCAAAAGGTTCCTTCCCTGTCCTTGGATCTACGAGTCCTACAGGTTTCATAGGACCAAACAGGAGGGTTTTGTATCCTCTTTCCGCAAGGGCCTCTATGGGCATACACCCTTCAAAGTATACCGCCTTCTCAAAGTCCTTAAGGGGGACCTTCTGGGCCTTTAGAAGTTCTTGGTAGAAAACTCTGTACTCTTCCTCCGTAAGCACACAGTTAAAGTAATCCTCTTCTCCACCTTTACCGTAGCGAGATCCCCAGAAACCCTTGGTAAAGTCCACACTGTCAGCCTCCACTATAGGAGCTATGGCATCGTAAAAGTAGAGGTAATCAAAGCCAACCAGCTCCTTTATGTCCTCCGCCAGGTCTTGGGAAGTAAGGGGACCTGTAGCCACCACCACCACCTCGTCTCTGGGTACTTTCTTGACCTCCTCCCTTATCACCCTTATGCGAGGGTGGTTCTGGATAATTTCCGTCACCGCACTGGAAAACAGCTCTCTGTCTACCGCCAGGGCAGTACCTGCCGGAACGCTGTAGCTTTCTGCACACCTCAGTACCAAAGATCCCAAAAGGCGCATCTCTGCCTTAAGGAGGCCTGCACCTGTGGTGAGTTCTGTACTGCCAAAGGTGTTACTACATACCAGTTCCGCCAGCCGGTCTGTACTGTGGGCTGGTGTGCTCCTCTGTGGTCTCATCTCGTAGAGGATAACCTGAAAACCTTCCTCTGCCAACCTGTAAGCTGCCTCACTGCCTGCCAGACCTCCACCTATCACTACGACCCTTTCCATAGGATACAAAATTTACGCTAAAATCCTTCTCATGCTAAACCCCTCTCAGGAAAAGGTGGTTAAACACATAGGGAAACCTCTTCTCTGCATAGCAGGGGCCGGTTCTGGTAAAACAAGGACCATAGCTTACAAGGTGGCCTATCTGATAAAGGATCTTGGTATAGATCCTGAAAATTTGCTGGTGGTAACTTTCAGTAACAAGGCCGGTCAAGAGATAAAGGAGAGGGTGAGGGCTGTGACGGGTACAGTCCTACCTTGGTCAGGCACCTTTCACTCGGTGGCGGTAAAGCTTTTGAAAACTTATGGTGTCAAAAAAGGTTTTTGTAAGCCCTTCAGTTTGCTGGACAGAGGTGATGCCGACAAAGTTCTGCAGGAGATACTTCAGGGAAGGAACTTAGGAAGGGACCAGCTGGACAAACTGAGAAAGTACATATCAGACAGATGGGAGGATATGATGGACCCTTACGACGAGCTTATGGAGTCCCTTATGGAAGATTACGAGAACTTTCTTAGAAGGAACGCTCTTATGGACTTCTCCTACTTGATGAAGAGGACTGTGGAGTTTCTTGAACACTTTCCCCACGTAAAGGATCACTTTTCCTACGTGCTGGTGGACGAGTTTCAGGACACCAACACAGTCCAGTACTACATACTGAAAGGAGTATCCCGTGAGAACGTGTGTGTAGTGGGGGATCCTAACTAGTGCATATACGAGTGGAGATATGCGAGGCCTGACAACATACTGAGATTTATAGAGGACTTTAATCCGGATGTGGTTAAGCTGGAAATCAACTATAGATCAGGAGGGTATATCGTACAGGTGGCCAATGCGGTAGTGGCCTCCTCTGAAGTGGCATGGAAGGATCTTGTTCCTGTTTTGGTATCTGCCAAAGGTGAAGGTTCAAAACCTGTGGTCAGGAGGTTTGAAAGGGAGGACGAAGAAGCAAGTTGGATAGCCAACAAGATAAAAGAACTCTCCCCGAGCTACCCCCTCTCCCGGATAGCTATACTGGTGAGAACCAGCTACGTGACAGAAGCCATAGAGAGAGCTCTCTTTTCCGCCCGTATACCCTACAAGGTGGTTGGGACCTTGCGTTTCTTTGAGAGGGCAGAGGTGAAGGACGTTCTCTCACCCTTCATGATACTGGCCAACAGAAGTAACAGTGTGGCCTTTCGTAGATTTCTCCAGGCCTTCTCCCAAAATCTGGGAGATAAGTCTTGGGAGAAGATACAAGCCTTTTACAAAGGTGACTGGATAGAGGCCTCCCAGATGGCTCTGAAGCATCTGAGACCATCCGCTGCTCAGAGTTTGCACCACCTTATAGTTCTCCTGAGAATCCTTCAGAAGAACATAGAGGACTATCCCACCGCTTTGGAGAACTTTCTAGACGCTGTTGGTTACATGGAAGACCTATCAGAAGAAAGACGGAAGAATGTCCAAGAGCTTTTGCTGTATCTGAAAGCCAGAAAAAGAGAAGGTTACAGCTGGGAGGACGTGGTGGAAGAAGTTACACTCTTGTCAGGAGAAGAAGAAGAACAGGATGCGGTGCGCATTATGACTATCCACGCCAGCAAAGGCCTTGAGTTTGATGTGGTGTTTTTACCAAGACTTGAGGAGGGGATACTGCCTCACGAAAAGTCTATAGAGGAGGATCGTCTGGAAGAAGAGAGGCGACTCTTCTACGTGGGTATAACCCGTGCCAGAGAACTTCTCTTTATGAGTTACACACGAGAGAAATCAAAGCCAAGTAGGTTCCTCTCCTGCATACCCAAAAACCTGCTGGATCTTTCTGCCTTCGTTAAGAAAGAAAAGGGACAGCTCACCTGGAGGGCGGGACAAAAAGTTCAACACCGTGTTTTCGGTATAGGCCATGTGGTGAGGGTAGAGGGGCCCAGGGTGATAGTGAGGTTCAAGGACGGAGAGAAAAGTATCTATTCTGCTTTCTTGGAACCCGTAGAGTAAAATTTTTAACATGGACGTAGTGGTTTACTTGGTAGGTCTTGCAGGTTTCACGGGACTGATTATGGGTATTCTGTGGTGGTACGGTAGATTTATGGGCGGAAAGAGAACATGATAAAACTCTACGTTAACGAGAGCTTGGGGTTCACCGAGCGTTCCATAGACGAGTTTACGGAAGTTCCGAAGGACAGGGTGGTGTGGCTGGACGTGGAAAATCCCACCGAAGAGGAGATAAAGTGGTTGAGCAGTACCATAGGGTTTCAGATGCCACCGAGAGAGGTCTTCGGTGATATAGAAATCAGCAGCAAGTACAGAGAAGAGGGAGAGTCCATCTACATGAGTTTATCCTTTGTGGTGCAACAGAAGGATGACATAAAGGTGGAACCTGTTCTCTTCTTCATAAAGGGAAGGTATATAGCCACTCTTCGGTATAGGGACATACCCACTCTCCTCATATTCCTCGGAAGAGCTCAAAGTCAACGGTTGTTCTTTCAGTTTGCTGAGTCAGTTTTTGCAGAGATAGTAAAGATAGAGGTAGACAGAATAGGGGACAGGCTGGAGATACTGGGAAGACGTATAAGAAATCTGAGAAAGGAGATCCTTCAGGAGCAGTCTCAGGAGGTGGTGAAGGACATATCCTACTACGATGAGCTCAACATCACCCTCAGAGAGTCCATAAACGAGAAACTGCGTGTTCTGTCCCACTTTGTAAAGAGCCCTCGGGTGAACGCTCAAACCAAGAGGGATATAAAGACGGCCATAGATGACCTCAGCACTCTTCTGGACTACACGGGCTTTTATATGCACAAGATAGACAGCATCCAGAACACCCTGTTAGGTCTCATATCCGTAAAGCAGAACGAAGCGGTCAAAGTTTTTACCGTGCTGGCTACCGTATTTTTACCTGCTACCCTCATAGCCAGTATATACGGCATGAACTTCAAACACATGCCTGAGCTGGAGTGGAGATATGGTTATCCCTACGCTTTGGGTCTTATGGTGTTGGTAACCGTTGCCTTACTTCTGTGGACCAAAAAAAAGGGATGGCTCTGAGGAGAATAAAAGGGGTAGACATAGGTGGGACCTTCGTTAAAGTGGTTCATCACGACGGTAGAAGAGAGAAGTTCTACGTGCATCACTTAGTGACAGATAGAGAAGCCTTTCTACGGGAGATAAAGAGGATAGTGGATGACGGCAGACCTGAGGTGGTGGGTGTAGCTGTGGCGGGTTTTACATCCACCCATGGTGTAGTGGACAGATCTCCCAACATACCCGCTTTGGACGGTGTGAACCTCAGGGAGTTTTTAGAAGAAGATGGGCGAAAGGTGATAGTGATGAACGACGTGACAGCTGGGGCTTATGGCGAATGGTTCTATCATCACACCGACAGCAAGGTTCTCCTTCTCGTGGCTATAGGAACCGGTCTGGGTGCAGGTCTCGTGATAGATGGGAGGCCCTTTCTTGGTGCGTGTGGCAGTGCTCTTGAACTGGGTCACCACATACTGGAAAAGGACGGACAGCAGTGTCACTGTGGAAGGAGAGGATGTTGGGAAGCTTACTGTTCTTCCTATGGCCTTGAGAACATCTACAGAAGACTCACTGGGGAGCATCTTCATCACACTGAGATAGTAAAGGTGGCACTACAGGGTGAAGAAAAGGCTCTAGAAAGCGTACAGATCATGTTGGACTACATGGTAACTGGTATTATGAACGCTCTTCACCTCTTTAACCCAGATAGGGTGGTTCTGGCAGGTGGTATGGTGGAGGCCCTGAAACCATGGCTGGGTAATCTGGAAGAGGAGGTAAGGAAACGTGCCGAGAAACTACCTGCTAACTGCTTTAGTCTTCACTTCTCTTCCGAGGGGGAGTTTTGCATGGCGTTGGGTGCCCTTGCTCTCGCACAGGATCATATTTGAATGTTATGGAGATAAGGCGTGTAGAGGGGGTTTTTCTGGAGCATGCCATAGATACATCTCAGGGGTATAGAGCACAGGAGGCATCGTCCCATCTTAGGATAAAACTGGCGTCCACTGTACCTGAAGTACTCCTGAGTGCGTTAAGGGATGGGAGCATAAGAGGTCGTGTTCTCGATGTGAAGGGAGGAGTCATCAGGATACTCTTGGAAGGAGGGTACGAGATAATGGCCAACAACAAACTCTCCATTGATCTAAGGGTGGGTGATCTTCTGGACATGATGGTAGAGAGAGGTACGGAGAGCGTGGTGTTACGGGTTGTAAAGCTCATAAGGTTTCAGGGTGCACCATCTCTAATGGAGTTTATCCTCCAACCACCAACCGCGTGGGTTCACTGGAGAGGTGAGGATCTGAGGAGTTTTCTGTGGAATTCTGGCATCTTTTACGAAAAAAAGCTTGTCAAGCTTCTGCTGGGAGACATAAAACCGGAAGAACTGATGGAAGATGCAAAAGCCAAGCTTATCTTATCCGGTTCGAAGGAAGGAGTGAAAGCGGTGCAGGCTGCTCAATGGGTTATGGCCCAGCACGGTGTCCTTGTGGTAAGCTGGGAGATGGATGAGGAGGGAGAAAGAAGAGGCTACATTTTTTTAAAAGCGGATGATCAGTACAGGGTAATGGTGGACCTGAGAACTGGAGTAGGACGCCTTCTGGTGCTTGTGCAAGCACCACGCAAGGATGACATACCGTGGGTTCGCGTCACCTTCGTCACACCCTCCCAGTATCTCATGGAAAAATTGGAGTCCTCGCTGGAGGATCTAAGGTCTATGCTGAGGGAGGAAGGTGTGGAGCTCAGAGATCTACAGGTGAAGCCGTGCTCCGAGGAGGAGATCCCCTTCATCATGAGGGATTTTCTGCCCGATAGTGGTATACATATGGTGGTTTAAGCTGTGGAGAGAAAGAAGGCGGTAGCTCTGAGGTACCATCAGGAAAAGGACAGGGCACCAGTGGTGGTAGCCAAGGGTATGGGGGACGTAGCGGAGAAGATACTTCAGTTGGCTAAAGAATACGGTGTTCCTGTAGTGGAGGATCCACAGCTGGTCACCGCTCTCATGGGGGTGGAGCTTCTGGAGGAGATACCACCCCGCCTTTATAGAGCAGTGGCCCAAATCCTTCTGTTTGTTAGGAAAGTTACGCAACAAAAAGGCTCTTGATGAACTTCTTCCAACCCTTTCTGTAGAGGCTCCTGTAGCTTTCCTCTCCTCTCAAAAGCATGTAAAAGAGGTCCAATCCACCTAAGGATCCCATTCTGAAGGCTGTCTTCTGGAAACGGTACGCCAGTCTAGCTATCTTTCCCGCATATATAAGATCATCAACAGTAGACCTGAGGAGTTCTCTGTAGAGGGTAGAAGGATGGGAGGGAGACTCCACCACAGCTCTGCCAGCTAGTTGACCGCTCTTTATAGCGTAGTAGATACCTTCTCCCAAAAGGGGATCCACGAGACCGGCAGCGTCACCCACCAAAAGCACCCTCTCCTTACCTAAGCTCACGTCATCCCATCCTTCCGCGTAAGGTATGTGCCAGCCGAGGACCTTTTGTGGAACCCTCTCTGTGATGTAAGAGGAGTATTCCAAAAAAGTCTTCATGAGGTCTTCCTTTTCCGCCGTTGCCATCCCTACACTGGCACCTTCTCCCTTAGGAAAGACCCACCCGTACCCCCTCTTTACAAAACCTATGTCTATCCTTACCTCGTCACCACCGTATGACTCCAAGAAAAACTCAACAGATCTGAACAACTTCCGTTTTCTGTAACCTAAGAGACGCGCCACCTTAGAGTGAACACCGTCGGCACCTACCAAAAAGTCACAAATTATCGTCCTTCTGTTGGTCACAACTCGGTAAGAACCCCTTTCCTCTTGGAAAGTCAAAAACTCTTCTTCCTGCAAGAGATCTACCCCCTCCTCTAGAGCCTTTTCTACCAAAAATAGGTCAAAATCCCTCCTGTCCACTATAAAGGCTATATCATCCTTCGCACGTAGGTGTGTCTCCAGGCCTCCTTTAAAACCCAGAATACCACCCCTTATGGTGTTCAGGACCTTTTTTCTCCATCCTTCAGGCAATAGAGTGCTAGTTCTCGCAGAGAGACAGCCTGCACACAGTTTGAATCTGGGAAGGGTTTTCCTTTCTATCAGAAGGACTTTCAGACCTTTTTGAGCCAACGATCGTGCTGCCGAGGAACCACCAGGACCAGCACCTATCACCACAGCATCGTAACGCATCACAGCTTTAACTGAACAGGTGTTCCCCTCTTCATTATCTCCTCCACCGCCTTCACAGCACCCTCAAAGTTGAGGACCCTACCCCCAAAACCCTTGGCAAATCGCCTTGCATCTTCTATTCTTTCAAAGGCCAAAGCAGAAGGACTACAACACACCTCCGCAGAAGATCCCACCACGTACCACGCAGTGAAACAGTTTATCAGCTTACCTGTTATAAAATCCTTAGTCATACAGGCCAGTATGTCTTTCCCTTCCAACTCTCTGTAGAGAAGAAGACCGCAATGGGCACAGCAGGCTCTTATCCTCCTTCCACCTACCCTGTAGACCATCTCCAGTCTGTTCTCTACACTTTTTCCACAGAAAGAACAGTGCCCGTCATCTTGCTCTTCTTTAAGGCGAACCTCCCCATGCTTTCTTACTACTCTTCCCTCTAACTCCAACTCCTTTATGTCCCTGTAGACGGTCATGAGAGAAACCCCTAACTTCTGGGCCAGGGACTTTACGTTGGTGTGCCCCTCCTCTATCAACTGCAGGATCCTCTCCTTCCTTCCCATAATCTGTTAAATTAACGAAAAATTTAGTCAAAGAAGACGAGCCTTATCATCCACCCCGTTATGAACTGGACCATTGCCAAGAAGAGTCCGAGAAAAGCCAACATAAAACCCAGCTTACCCGCCTTATCTTCCTTAAACCAGAAATAGACAAAGGTCAGAAGAGAGAAGATAAGGAGAAGGACACCGTTCCACTGGTGGGGAAATCCCCACAACCAGGGTACTTTGGACTGTACGAGAGGAACACCAGCCACCGAGAAGCCTGTAAGGACAGAGAAAAGGGCCAACACCAGAAGGAGAAGGTTGCTGTACAGGGCATACCTCACAGCAGGTGTGTTTCTCAGAAGGCTGGTGCCCAGCAGGTACAGTACAAAGGTGAGAACAGCTACCATCAGGGTGGTGTAAGCAAACAGAGGATGAAGGAATATCATCTCGTCACCTCCATTATGGCCTCCACCTTTATTATATCCCTATAAAGCCCTTTCAGAACTTCCTCGTAGTCGGCTTTGCCTTCTTCTACTCTGTCCATAACTTCCTCCAGTCTGCGTGTAAAGTCCTCAGATAGAAAGGCCTTTATCTCCTCCCTTTTCCTCAGATACTCGTATACCTTCTTACCCAACTTGGTGGGGATAAGAAAACCACGCTTCTCTATGACGTAACCTCTCTCCAGAAGTTTTTCCACTATGGTGGCGTAGGTGGATGGCCTTCCTATACCTCTCCTCTTCATCTCCTGCACCAGTTCTCCGTGAGTGTAAAGGTAAGCCTTCGGTTGTTTTTTCATCTGCTTCAGTTCTCTAACATCCAAGCGAGGAGGTATGTCTGGGTTCAGTTCTAAATCAAGAAACTTGTTCCAACCATCTTGCAGAACATCCGTCACTAGCGACAACTCCACAGATCTGTCTAAGGCTTTTATCACCACATCTTTCACCTTCACTTTTACAGCTCTCGTCTGGCTGGCCATGAAGCGCCTGAATATAAGTTCGTACAGGAGGATATGTTCCTTTGTGAGACCCTCCACCTGTCCGCTTAACACCATGGACCGGAGTTCTTCGGGCTCTAAGGGTCTTGTGGGTCTTATACATTCGTGGGCTCCGCCTTCACCCCACTGTCTTGTGTGCACGTACTCCTTCCCTAACTCCTCCTCTATGTACTCTCTGGCTATAGACATACCGTAGTCGGACACCCTCACAGAGTCCGTTCTGTGATAGGTGATAAAACCCAGTTCAAAGAGAGTCTGCGCCAGTGCCATGGTTTTCGGTAGAGAGAACCTGTATCGGTCACTGGCCTCCTTAAGGAGAGTGTCGGTCCTGAAGGGGGGTGGTGGGTTTCTCAGCTCCTCCTTCTGATCCTTGACGGTTACTTCTATGTAACTAAGTTCTTTAAAGAAAGCCTCCGCTGTCTTTCTGTCCTCAAAGTCCAGCTCCAGTTTCAGCCTCCCTTTCTCGTCTCTTATGAGAAC
Organism: Thermocrinis albus DSM 14484; assembly: GCF_000025605.1. NCBI lineage: Bacteria > Pseudomonadati > Aquificota > Aquificia > Aquificales > Aquificaceae > Thermocrinis > Thermocrinis albus. The sequence continues at coordinate 85,232 of NC_013894.1, forward strand.
TTGAACCTTGTAGATTTTCTGACGGTACTCTTTTTCCCTCTCTATTATCCATCCCAGAACAGGTGTCTGGACCCTACCCGCAGAAAGCCAGCTCTTTCCAAAAGCCTGCTGAAGAATCTGAGAGAACTCAAAACCTACCCATCTGTCGGAAACGCGCCTCACTATCTGGGCCTTCACCAGATTCTCGTTTATGTCTCTGGGTTCTTTCAGTGCCCTCAAGATGGCCTTTTTGGTAACTTCGTGAAACTCCATCCTTCTTATACTGTGGTTGTAGGGTTTTAGGAGCTGCATAAGATCCCAACCTATCTTTTCACCTTCTGTATCTGGGTCGGTGGCTATAAGAACTTCCATACTCTCAGAGGCCATTCTGCGCAAACTCTCCACTACGTACTCCTTACCTTCTATAACTTCGTACATGGGTGTAACGCCTTTCTCCATAAGGACACCGTGGAAACCACCTTCCTTAACGAGGTCCAGAACGTGGCCCAAGGAAGCTGTTATCATCAGATATCTGTCCTCCACAGATGTTTCCAGAAGATCATGCTGACCTACTCTCCTTCTCACCGCTTTCCCAAAGAAGTTGGCTATGGTTCGAGCTTTGTTGGGAGACTCCACCACTATCAGTACAGGTTTTAAAAGATCCGAGGAGCTCACCGATACGTCACCCTTCATAAAGGCTCTAACATTGGAACGATCCGCATCCACTTCTTCCATAATCTTCTCCACGTCCAGTCCTTCCACAGGTAAGAAGTTAATGTCGTCACTGAACCATCTGACCTTCTTCACAAGGTGGTGAAAAGCTTTTTTATCATCTACAAAAATAAGGCTGAAACCTTTTGTAACACCCCCTGCGTACATACGGGAAGTTCTACCGCTTGCCTGAAGATACCCCGTGGCATCAGAAACCACCAACTGATATCCTTCCTCCGTCTTCCTCAGAGTTATCTCCTCAGATTCGGACATTATCCTCACCAACTCTTCGGAACTTAAAAACTCTCCTATCTGGCTCCTCAGCTGATCTAATCTCTCTTTTAGGTCTGGCCTCTCTTCCACAAACTCCTCCGTCAGGTACTGATACCTGCGTAACTGGGATATCCAGTTGTCCACCTTCTGCATGTGTTGAGGTAGCTTCTTCACTATGTAAGATCTTATAGAGGACAGAGCCCACAGAAGATGGGAAAGGTTTGTTTCGAACTTCAGAGAAATAACTATCTTAGGAACACCCAGAAAGAGAGCGTACCGTATCACATGAGGAAGGTCCAGTCCCCTGGCCAGAGGGTTCCTGTAGGAAGCTATTCCCACCAGCAGCTGGATCTTACCTTCCTCAAAGTCCTTTAAAGTTTCCTCCTTTAGTTCCTCGTAAGACACTGCAGATATACCCTCACCCCTCAGGATATTTACAACCCTATCCACCTCTTCTTTACCTTTGTCGGAAGATACAAACAAGAGCCCTCCACCTCCCAGCCTCTTGACCCAGTCTAAGAAGTTGTGGGTACCTTCTTGATAGGCATCCACCACGTTACGCAGGTAAAAGGTGGGTGTTCCTACCTCAAAACCGAGAAGTTCTCTGAAGAGTTTGACCCTGTTGGATCTTGGGTTGGAAGTGGCTGAAGACACCACCAGAACACCCTCTCCCCTCTTCTCCATCAGTTTTTGACTTATCTCCTTTATCTTCTCCCAGTCTTCATCTGTCTTCTGGCGTTTTGTCTTAAGCTGTATCACCCTCATAGCCAGGTCTATATCTTCCTCTGAGAAACCCAAAAGGTACAGAGCTTTATCTACGTTTTTGGCGGTCTTAAGAAAGGAATCTACATCGTCCACAAAGATAAAGGAAAAACCCGAGGGTATATCCTGATAGTTCCTGTAAAGGAACATGGAGGTGGTCACCAACACTTTAAACCTACCCTCTTTGAGTCTCTCCCTCTTTTCCTCCTTCTGCTTTTTGGAATCGTCACCAAAGTAAAGAAGGTCCTCTTCCTTCAGTCTGAACCTTTCCTGAAGTTTATGGACCACCTGTTCCACCAAGATACGGGTAGGCAGTATTATGTAAGATCTTTTACCCTCTTTGGCGAGAAAACTGGCCATGGCAAGACCAAAGGATGTCTTACCTACACCGGTGGGGGCAAGAAGTGCAAAGGAGTGCCCCATAAAGACCCTCTTGGCCCATGTCTTTTGGAGGCTCCAGGGTTTAGAACCTACGCATCTTTCAAAATGTTTTTCCCAATCCTCTTCCTTCTTCTCCACGTCACACCATATCCTAAGTTGGCCTTCGGTAAGAAGGTGGCAAGGATCTCCTTCTTGGGGCATACACCTCTCACAGGGTAATCCCCTCTGCAGTCTATCCGCCCCTATGTCGCCTCCACAGTTGGGACACAGGTTTTTGAAAACAGCACCTATCATAAGAGTATTAATAATACACCCTTTTCCACCTACTTACGTTATAGTTAAAAAGTATGGAGAAGGTTAGAGCTTTTGCAGTGGATATAGAGGGTACACCTCAGGAGATCACCAGAAGGCTCAACGAGGTCCTCTCCGGTATAGAGGAGGAGGGTGGAAGAATTTTGGACGTGAAGGTGACCTTTGCCAGGGAGCACGGCATAGACGGTTATATAGTTCTTTACACCATCCTGTATAGTACCCAGAAAGCTTTGCCAGAAGAGTGATATAATTTTAGCCTTCCGGAGGTGGAAAGATGGCAAGGTGCTTTGTGTGTGGCAAGACCACCAAGATAGGAAGAAGCGTTACTTTCTCTGCTGAGAGAAACCCAAGGAAGTTTAAAGCCAACCTTCACAGGATAAGGGTGAGACTGGAAGATGGTTCTGTAAAAAGGGTCTATGTGTGTGCCAAGTGCATAAAGGCCGGTAAAGTTCAAAAAGTGGTACGTACAGGATGATATGTCCATCAGATTTCTGACAGCGGGGGAATCTCACGGACAGGCCTTAGTTTGTATACTGGAAGGTATACCGGCCAACTTGGAGCTGTCGGCGGAGGACATAAACCGAGACCTGAGGAGAAGACAGAAGGGTTACGGCAGAGGAGGGAGGATGAAAATAGAGCAGGACCAGGTGGAGATTCTGTCAGGTGTGAGATTCGGAAAGACTACGGGAGCACCTATAGCCCTCCTCATAAAGAACAGAGACTGGGAGAACTGGAAGGAGAAGATGGCGGTGGAAGGAGAAAGGCCATCGTCAGCAGTACCCTTCACGCGCCCCAGACCTGGTCATGCCGACTTAGCGGGTGGTATAAAGTACAACCAACGTGATCTGAGGAACATTCTGGAAAGAGCTTCGGCACGCGAAACCGCCTGCAGATGCGCCGTAGGAGCGGTTTGCAAAAAGTTTCTGCAGGAACTGGGTATAAAGGTGGGTAGTTATGTGGTCAGTATAGGATCCCTCAGCCCACCCATCCAGGAAGAGGATCTGGAGAAGCGCCACCTTCTGGCAGAAGAATCGGTGGTGAGGTTTCCGGACCCCACCAAAGATCCTCTCTTTATGGAGCTTATAGATGAGGCGAAGCAGATGGGAGAAAGTTTAGGTGGTGTGTTTGAGGTGTTTGCCTTGAACGTACCACCGGGTCTTGGTAGTCATACCCAGTGGGACAGAAGGATAGATGGGAGAATTGCCCAGGCTATGATGAGCATCCAGGCCATAAAGGGGGTAGAGATAGGGTTGGGTTTTGAGGCTGCCAAACGGAAAGGTTCACAGGTACACGACGAGATAGGGTGGGACCCAGAGAGAGGCTTTTTTAGATACACTAACCACTTGGGTGGAACGGAGGGTGGTGTCACCAACGGTATGCCCATCCTGGTGAGGTGTGCCATGAAACCCATACCCACCCTGGCCAGACCTCTCAGAAGTGTGGACATACAAACCAAGGAGGAGGTAAGTGCGGGTAAAGAGCGTACCGACGTGGTGGCGGTTCCTGCCGCATCTGTGGTAGGAGAAGCCATGTTGGCCTTTGTGGTAGCACAGGCTCTTTTGGAGAAACTGGGTGGCGATTTTATGGAAGAGATAAAGGAGAGGTACGCGAGGTATCTGGAGTATGTTAAGAGTTTTTGAGGAGGTGGGGAAGGCCGCTCTCCTCACTTTCTTGGGTATATACTTCCTCTTTAGAAATCCCCCCAGACTTTATCACTTTGTAAAACAACTGGCTTATCTGGGAGCGGAGACGGTACCTGTGGTGGTGATCACATCCCTCTTCTCGGGAGGTGTCATAGCTCTGCAAACTTACTCCACTTTCCACCGATTCAACGCAGAGTTTCTCATAGGGGCTGTGGTGGCTCTCTCCATGTTCCGAGAACTGGGACCGGTACTCACAGCTCTTATGGTAACGGCACGTGTAGGGTCTGCTATGACGGCCAGCATAGGCACCATGCGTATAACGGAACAGATAGACGCTTTAGAGGTGATGGGTATGAACCCTGTAAGCTATTTGGTGACACCCCGAATAGTGGCTGGTGTTCTCGGGCTTCCCCTCCTTACGATAATATCCGACGTGGCAGGAATACTGGGAGGATGGTTTGTGGCGGTTGGACTCTTCGGTGTTAACAACCACCTCTTTTGGGAAAGGATGAGGGATCTTGTGGAGTTTTATGATTTTGTGGGTGGTCTTTACAAGGCTGTTTTCTTTGGTCTCGTAGTTTCTGCGGTAAGTTGTTACTTCGGTTTTTACACGAAAGGAGGAACAGAGGGGGTTGGAAGAGCCACCACCTCCAGCGTGGTAACCTCTTCCATGCTGGTACTGATATCCGACTACTTTTTAACAGCCATAATTTTCTAACATAACATGAAGGCCATAATAGATGACCTGAGAAAGCGTTCCCAAACTGCGGCGGTGCTGGTGGAAGGGAAGAGGGACAAAGAAGCTCTTTTGAAACTGGGGGTTGGCAACATAATAACTTTGGAGGGGAAGAGGCTTACCGATCTTCCCGACCTTCTGGAAAACTTCAGACACGTTATATCTATGGTGGACCTTGATCCTCAAGGCGAGAAACTTCACCGTAAACTGAGGGACCTTCTCACATCTCAGGGATATATTTTTATAGAGGACATACGCGAGAGGTTGAGAGAATGGGGCGTGATCTATATGGAGGAGCTTTATGAAAAAGTCAGAAGTGCTGATGTCTCTCCTGACGCAGGACAGGGTGATAAGGTTTAACATAGACATGCTGGAGGGTCTTTTGGGGGAGATAAAGGGGGACATGGAGGAGGCCAGAGTTCTCGTAGAGTCCTGTTTGGAGGAAGGTGAGAAGGAGAGGATCTCAAAACGCCTTTCAGAGTTTGAGAAGAACTTCGTGAGTCTGCTCTCAGAAGTTTTGGATTACATATACGATCTTTACGAGATCTTCAACTTTGACATAACTTTTCTGGCGGCTATACCCGAGGAGCTTCAGAGGGAGATAGAGAGGCTGGACGTGGTAGGTTCCATAAACGCACGGCTGGAGCATCTGATGAACACCTTGGATCAACTCCTTACGGAAGAGGACGAAAGAATAAAGGCTATACTCACACCCTTCCTCGTGTACAGAGAGGTTATACAGCAGGCTATGAGTTTTAACCGCAAGTTTGATCTGCAGAACCTTCAGAGGATAGGATAAGTTCGTAAAGTTTTTTGGCAGACTCCTGTTCTGCCTCCTTCTTACTTTTTCCCTTGCCCACAGCCCTGTAAGAACCTACCTGACACTCCACCTCAAAGATTCTGTTGTGGTGTGGCCCTTCCGTACCTATAAGACGGTAAGTGGGTCTTGTTTTCCACAGGTGTTGGGTGAGTTCTTGTAGTAAAGTCTTGTAATCCTTTCGGTAACTTCCTTCCTTCACCACCTGTAATATCCGCTCACCGTAGTTCTTAAAAAAGAGATCCCTAGTGGTGTTTAGATCTCTGCCTGTGTCCATGTATATGGCTCCCCACAGAGCTTCAAAGACATCGGCCAGTATGGAACTACTTATGTTTTTTCTCCTACGCTCCATCTTTATAAGAGACTCTAAACCTAGTTCTTGGGATAACTGACTCAGAAAATCCTCACTGACGAAAAAGGCCTTCATTATGGCCAACTGTCCTTCTCTACTTTGGGGAAAGTTCTGGAGTAAAAGATCCACCACAAAGAGGTTTATTAAAGCATCTCCTAAGAACTCTAGGACTTCGTAACTTCTTCTACCAACGGCCACCGATCTGTGGGTGAGAGCTTCCTCCAGGAGAGAAGGATCTCTGAAGGAGTATCCTAGAACCTTTTCTATTACCTTAGAGCTTTCTGAAAACGAGGCACGCATTAGTTCCACCGAAACCGAAGGAGTTAGAAAGGGCTACGTTCACCTCCTTCTGTACAGCCACCATAGGGGTGTAGTCCAAATCACACTCAGGATCCGGGTTTTCCAGATTTATGGTGGGAGGGATTATACCTGTCTGGATGGTTTTAACGGTAGCTACAGCCTCCACCGCACCGGCGGCTCCTAAAAGGTGTCCTATCATGGACTTATTGGAGCTTATCTTGAGCCGGTAGGCATGTTCTCCAAACAGTCTTTTTATGGCGTAAGTCTCCACCTTGTCGTTGAGGGGAGTGGAAGTACCGTGAGCGTTGATGTAATCCACCTCGTGGGGTGGTATGCCCGCGTCCTCAAGAGCCAACTTCATACACATGTAGGCTCCCTCTCCGTCACCACAAGGTGCCGTTATGTGGTAGGCATCGTCGGTGGCTCCGTATCCTACCAGCTCTGCGTAAATCTTAGCACCTCTGGCTTTGGCATGCTCATACTCTTCCAGTACCAGTATTCCTGCACCTTCTCCCATCACAAAACCGTCTCTATCTTTGTCAAAAGGTCTGGATGCCTTTTGAGGCTCGTCATTACGGGTGGAGAGGGCCTTCATGGAGGCAAATCCGGCCACACCTAAGGGCGTTATGGCGCTCTCACAGCCACCTGCTATGGCCACATCCACATCACCCCTCTGGATAAGCCTCATAGCATCTCCTATAGCGTGGTTTCCTGTAGCGCAGGCAGATACCACGCAGTAGTTAGGCCCTTTAAAACCGTATCTTATGGCTATGAGACCTGAAGCCATGTTGGATATACCGTAAGGTATGAAAAAGGGAGACACACGCCTTGGACCTTTTTCCATCAGAACTTTCTGCTGCTCCTCTATGTCCCTTAAACCCCCTATACCCGTACCCACTATGACGGCAACGCGATAAGGATCAAAGGACGACTCCAGAAGACCGCTGTCCTTCAGAGCCTCCTCCGCAGCCGCTACCGCAAACTTTATGAAGTCTGACACCTTCTGGGCATCTTTTTTGTCAAAGTAAAGCTCCGGATTAAAGTCTTTAACTTCCGCCGCTATATGAACCGACAGACCTATCTCTTCGGGATCAAAGCGTCTTATCCTATCAACACCGCTGACACCGGAGACCAAATTGTTCCAAAATTTGTCAACGCCGGTACCTATGGGGCTCACCACCCCAAGGCCCGTCACTACAACTCTGCGCATCAGCTCTTAACTCTCTCCTTCAGATAGTTGATGACATCTCCTACTGTTCTTATTTTTTCTGCATCCTCATCGGGGATCTCTATACCGAACTCCTCCTCAAAGGCCATGATGAGTTCTACCACGTCAAGGGAGTCGGCACCCAGGTCCTCCACAAAGCTGGCTTCTGGTGTAAGTTTGTCCACCTCAACGCCTAACTGGTCGGCTATTATCTCCTTTACTCTGTTTTCGAGATCCATCCTATACCTCCTCGTGTGAAGTGGTGGGATATAATTATAGCACAATGCAGGATCTTTCCATAGAACTTTGGGGTATCCGTTTTAAAAACCCCGTATGGGTAGCCTCCGGCACCTTCGGTTACGGTCTTGAGGCCTCCGAGATATACGATGTGTCCTCTCTCGGTGCTGTTGTTACCAAGGGTATATCTTTAAGACCGCGTGAAGGGAATCCTCCCCAGAGGATAGCGGAAACCCCCTGTGGTATGCTCAACTCCATAGGTCTTCAGAACCCGGGTGTGGAGGGTTTTCTTCTCCACATATACCCTCGCATAGAAAAGATAGACACCCACTTTATAGTCAACGTGTTTGGGGAAACGGAAGAGGAGTACTTGGAGGTCTGTTTGGCCCTTGAGGACAGGCCCAAGATAGTGGCCTACGAGCTTAACGTTTCCTGTCCCAACGTCAAGAAAGGTGGTATGTTATTCGGTCACGATACTAAGGTACTGTCTCGTCTTGTGGAGAGGGTGAAGGCAAAGGTAAGAAAACCTGTTCTGGTAAAACTGTCTCCCAACGTGGGGGATATAAGGACCTTTGCCCGTGTCTGTGTGGAGAGTGGTGCGGATGGGCTCGTAGCCATAAACACCTTGGTGGGCATGAAGATAGACGTACGCTCCGGTAAACCTGATCTTTCCACCTTCGTGGGTGGACTTTCGGGACCTGCCATACTCCCCATAGCGGTGAGGATTGTTTGGGAGGTGTTCCAAGAGGTAAGAGGTAGTGTTCCCGTTATAGGAGTGGGAGGTATCTATGATACAGACTCAGCTTTGCAACACATTCTGGCCGGAGCCAGTGCCGTACAGGTGGGTACAGCTAACTTCTTTGATCCCAAATGTCCCCTTCGTATAATAGAGGGGATAAAGTCCTACATGGAGAGTAAAAAGGTAAAGTCCTTCAATCAGCTGGTGGGACGCGCCCACGGTATAGGCGTACTTTCGTAAAGATGTGGTCCAGAAGAAGGTACAGTATGGGGAGACTCCCTAAAAGTCCCCACACACCTGCCATAAGGAATGTCTCCTTAAAGGCATCGGAATAAGAGTAAAGGCTTTGAACCTGATACAGGAAGGCCTGTGCCTTCTCCTGGGGAAGCCAAAAGTAACCGCTCAGTTCCTCCAGAAAGTGTCCTACCAATTGGTGATTCTGTATCTCGGTAGTTCTCTGAAAGTTCTCCCACATGAATCTCTGAAGATCGTTGGTGGCTATGGCTGTACCGAAGGAGCCTCCCACGAACCTCACGTAATGCATCAAACTTACTCCCACCGTTACCTTATCACCCAACTTTTTGAGAGCCAGGTTAGTGACAGGTGCAAAGAAAAAGCCCATACCTATACCTAAAAGGATCAAGTAAAGGGAGGCCTTCCAGGTAGGAGTAAAGAGGTCCAATTGAGGCAGCAGAAAGAAGGAAGAGAAAAGATAAAGGCTGACCGCTACGTAGAGGGGGAGTCGGTCGGATTTTCTGTCACTTATCGCACCAGCTATGGGAGAAGAGATACCTATGGAGAGGGCAAGGGGGAGTATGTGGAGACCTGTGTGAAAAGTACTTATTCCCTTCAGATTCTCAAAGTAAAGGGGAAGTATGTAGAAGACCTGATACATAGAGAAACCTAAAAGGAGGAAGTACACCAAAAGAGATACCAAAAACTCTTTGATTTTAAAGAGGGCTGGATCTACAAGCTTGTGGTGGGAGATTATCTCCCACAAGAGGAACAGGAGAAATCCCAAAATACTGAGAAGGGTAAGGTAACCTATCGTGTCGGAAGAAAACCATCCCATCTGCTGCCCTTTGGAGAGAACCACCAGAAGGTTTACCGTACCCATGGAGAGAAACAGAAAGGAAAACCAGTTCATTCTGGTATGACGAGTTTTGGGAAACTCTCTGAGGAAGAAAGTAGCCATAAAGGTGTTGAGGATACCTATGGGTACGTTGATGTAAAAGACCCAACGCCAGCTTAGATGTTCTGTTATCCATCCACCCAGCGTGGGACCTAAGGCAGGAGCAAAACTAACACCCAGTCCGTAGATACCCATGGCGAGACCTCTCTTTTCGGGAGGATAAGAGGTAAAGAGCATGGCTTCTGCACTGACCACTATGAGAGCCTCTCCGAAACCTTGTAGTATCCTTGCCAGTATCATCTCCGCCAAGCTACCCGAGTTGCCTGCGTAAGCGGAGGAGGAGGTGAACAGTACAAGACCCAACAGGAACACCTTTTTGAGTCCAAGATAGGACTCCAGCCATTCCACCAACATTATGCCGGTGGCTGCCGCCGTCATGTAGGAGGTAACCACCCACTGCACGCCGTAAAGATCCGTGGAAAGAGGTGCCATCATACGTGGTACTACTATGTCCACTATAGTGGTGTCCAGTATGGCCATAAAGACACCTGTCATCACTATGATGGTCAGAAGCAGATTTTCCCTCATGGAGATCGCTTTATCTCCACCTCACCACCCATGCCAACCCTCAGTAAGTGGATGTCTTTGCTGTTTATCCTTATTTTGACAGGTATTCTTTGAACCACTTTGGTAAACTCACCCGCCGACACATCTCTGGGAACGAGGGCAAAGGTGGCCGCAGAGGCAGGGCTTATCTGTTCCACAACACCTTCCAGAACCTTGTCAGGGTAAGCATCTAAACGCACGTAAGCTTTGGCACCCGGTTTTACACCCATCAGTTTTGTCTCTTCCAAAAGAACCTCCACATACAGAGATGAAGGATCCACCACCGAGAAGACAGGCTGACCAGCTCTTATCACATCTCCCGGACTTACGAACCTCTTGGCTATGACACCGTCAAAGGGAGCTCTTAGATAGGTGTATTGAAGCTGGTTCTGGGCAAGTTCTTTCTGTTTTTTTAGAGCCTCTATCTGGTTTTCCAAAGACTGTATCTGTTGTCGGAGCTCCTCCAACCTCATAAGATCTGCTCTGTGTAGGTGGGTGATGCTCTGAGACTTCTGATAGGATAATCTCAGTTCTTCCAGGTTTTTCTCTAAGGCTCTTCTTTTCTCAAGAAGCACTTTGTACTGGGTATCTATCTCTTCGTAACGTTGAAGTGGGAAAAGACCTTTACGGGTAAGATCCTCGTACCTCTCCCTGTCTTTGGATACCTTCTTCAGCTGTGCATCCAGCTCTTCCATCTGGTGTAAAAGAGCCCTCTCTTTTGCCATCACCTCTTCCTCCGTTATACGGGAGGCCTTCAGCTGAAGAGAGAGTTGTTCTGTCAGGCGTTTGTACTGAATCTCCAGCTGTCGACGTTGGCTTTCCAGTGCCTTTATCTGGGCTTCCAAAGTATCCACCTTCAGCTGATAGTCGGAAGGATCCAACTCTGCCAAGATGTCCCCCTTTCTCACATGGTCTCCGAGATTTACGTAAACTCTGGTAACTTTTCCATCCACCTGGAAACCTACGTTGGCCATCCTGTCTGCCTTCACAAAGACGGCGTCACTAATGGCGTACTCCCTTCTGTGTTTTATCCAAAGGATCCCATAAAGGACAAAGGCCACGATGAGGAGGGACACTACGGTGATGGCCACGTGCTTTTTCACGGAAGGACCCCCGCAGCCTTTTTCAGTTCGTAAAGAGCCTTCATATGTTCGTAACGGGCTATGACGAGATCTGCTTCCGCTTTAGTGAGGCTGGCCTGAGAGGCGAGAAGATCTGTCTGGGTTATGATCTGATTGGCGTACTGCTCTTTTGATAGTTGATAATACTGGCGTGCTAAAGCCAGTGAGTCCTCTGCCACTCTGAGATTGTCAAGGGATGTTCTCCACTTTTCGTAGGAACTCCTCACCTCCAGTTCCACTTTACCTAACGTGTCTTCTTGCTCCTTCATGAGCCTATAAACTTCCTTCTCCAATGCCATGGCCTGATAGTAGGGTCTTATACCTTGAAAACTCACACTCAGACCCAGAGAGAAACGGAAGAAACCCCTAGGATAAAGAGCAGGGTTCTGGTCTGTGTACACGTACTCCCCCTGAAACCACAACTTAGGTATGAACTGACTCCTTGCCTGAAGAACCTTGCTACGAGTACTCTCGGTAAGGTATGCCAGTGCCTTAAGAATGGGCCTTTTACTGCGAGCCATATCCAACCAGTAAGACAAAGGTCTATCTTCTTCCTGCAGCGTAGGTTCTTCCAGAGGGGTTAACTCTTCTTCTTTTATACCGGTAAGACGGGATAGGTTAGCAAGAGCTACTCTGTACTCTCCTTCCGCCGTTCTTAGAGTTCTCTCCACTTCCGAAAGACGTACCTTTGCCTGTAAAACATCGGTGACCGCTACCAGTCCCTTCTGGTAAAAAGCCTTTGCTGTCTCGTACTGAGCTTGGATAGCCTCCTTCTGCTGACGGTACACTTCCACCAGCCGAAGAGCCTTCAGGGTATCCAAGTAAGCCTTTATAACCTCCAGTTTAACTTCCTGGAGCTTTTCCTCAAAAAGATACCTTCGGTAAGAAACCTCTTCCCTGGCGGAGTATACGGCCCCCTCTCTGTAACCTCCGTCCCACAGAGTCTGCCTTATACCTGCGCTCCACAGGGTGTAATTCCTTTTGGTGCTTTGTACCTGCTGAGTAAACTGAAGTATTGGTATGAAAAAGCTTTGAGCCTCCGACTGATGAACCAATTGACCGTTGATGAAGATCTCAGGAAGGTAGAGACTCTTCTCTGCAAAAAGCTGGTAACGGGAAGCCTCCAGATGGTAACGTTGAGCTTGTATCTGAGGGTTGTAGGAAACAGCCCTTCGGAGGGTTTCCTCAAGAGATATTGACCAACCTAAGGAGTAAAGGAGGGTGAGTAAGACGCACCACATCATCCTCTTAAGCCCTTCAGAAGGACTGTTATTCCCTCCTTGGCCAGGCGGATAACCTCTTCCAGGTCCACCTCTTCTTTAAACATATACTCTAACATCACTATCCTCATGTAACCCATATAAAGGTTCACTATGTTCTCCACGTTTCGGTAGGTGAAGTTCTCTTCCTTTACTCCTCTCTCTATCAGTTTTGTGAGAAGTTGTCTGACTTTTGCCATCTTCTCAAAGTAAATTTTTCTGAACTCTTCACTGCTTCCCAAAAGCTGAAACATGAATATGTAAGCTATACGACGGTGCTTGTAAAACATTCTCAGAAGATCCTCTGCGTGACCCAAAAGGGCCTCTTCTACGGGCACCTTTTTATCCACCCAGTGCTGTAAGTTTCCTAAGAGTTCTTCATTTATCTTTTCGAGAAGTTGCTGGAAAAGATCCTCTTTGCTACGGAAGTGAAAGTAAAAGGCGCCTTTAGAGAGGCCTGCCTGTTTCACTATGTCCTCCACCGATGTGGTATGATATCCTCTCTTGCTGAAGAGTTCCTCCGCCACCTCTAAGATTCTGGAACGTGTGTCCTTCATGGCAGTAGTCTCTCCAGCTGAGCTACCGAGTTGTTATACTGCATCAGAAGTAAGTAGTAGTTGGCGAGAAGGTTGTTGTAGTTGTTCCTTGCATCCAGTAACTCCAGCTGGGTGCCTACACCGTATCGGTAGCGTTCTGTAGAGAGTCTTAGGCTTTCTTTGGCTGCTTTGATAGAGCTCTCCACAGCTTTTATCTGCTCCTTCAAGGAATCCAAGTCTAGAAGTATCTGGTTCAGCTGTGCCTTCAGTTGATACTCAAGATCTACAAGTTGTTCCTTTTGTTTAAGAAACTCCACCTCTGCCTGTGCTACACCTGCCTCTCTGGAAAAACCGTCAAAAATCTGGTATTGGAGACTGATACCTGCCGTGTAACCCTGTATCCACTGGGTGCTTCCGGTAAGGCTCCTTCTTCCTGTAAAACCCTGGTATCCTACGGAGGCGGTTACTGTGGGATAGTACTGGGCCTTCTGAAGATCTATCTGCCGGCGTGCCACTTGAAGTTTTTTACGGGCCACCAACAGGGTGGAGTTTCCTTCCATAACCTCCTTGATGAGTTGGTCCTTTTGGGAAGGATAGTCTCGCAGGGTAAGATCTCCCTCCACATCTCGTATGTTGTCCTCTCTGAGGAGCCTTTTCAGTTCCTCAAGGCCTTTCTGGTAATCAGCTTTCGCCTGGTTATAACTGGCCTGTGCTTGGAGTAGCTGTGATTCTGCCCTCATGAGCTCCACTTTAGGTGCTATGCCACTTTCGTAGCGTGCTTTTGCAAGGCGGAAGTTCTCTTCCCAGTAGGCTAAGTTATCGCCAGCTAACTCTACCAGCTTCTTTCTGTATATAAGGCCGTAGAAGATCTGTTTTACCTGTAGCTCCACACTTTTGATGACATCCTGCCGGACGGCCTTCTGTAAGTCCAGCTGCTCTTTTGCCAGCTTTATACTCTCATAGATGACTGGGTTGAAGATTACCTGGGTGATCTGAAGGTTGTAACTCTGTCTGTTCTGGGGAGTAAAGCCAAAAACGAGGGTGCTCTGCTGATGCAGAAAGGAGTAACTGACAGACACCTGAGGCAACACACCTGCAAGAGCCTTTTTGATGGCATACTCTGTTTCTCTTATGTCAAGCTCTGAGAGGTTTACCGGAGTTGCCCTAAGTCTGGCAAGATGGAGAGCCTCTTGGAGGGTTATGGAGAAGGCGTGAGTTACCAGTGTAAGTATAGCCAGCAGTAGAATCATCTCTCTTCCACCTTCGCACCTTCTCTCAGGAGAAAAGCGTTCTCCACCGCTATCCTGTCGCCATCTTTGAGATCACCTCTTACGTAAACGGTGCCGTTCTGGTGTAGTACCACCTCCACATTTACGGGTTGCGCCGTGTTTTGGCTTATCCTCCAAACCACTTTCTGGGTTCCTCTAAGTACTACAGCGTTCTCGGGCAGACGGAAGAGGGTGAGTTTCTGGGTAGGTATACTTACCACACCGTACATACCGGGTTTCAGTTGTCGGTTGTCGTTGGCAAGGAGAGCCTTCACCGTTATCATCCTGTTGTTGTCAGCTACAGGTGACACAAAGAAAACCTTACCTTTTCTCTCTCCTACACCTTCCACGCGTAGAGAGATCTCCATCCCTTCCTTCACGTAAGGTAGCAACTCCTGAGGAACCTGAAAAACAGCCTTTATAGGATCCAGTGTCACCAATCTGAAGGTTGGGGACTGGACGGTAAGGTAGTCTCCTACGTTAACCATCCTCTGGGCTATGTAGCCATCGAAAGGTGCGCGAAGGACTGTTTTGGAAAGCTCAAGCCGTGCGTTATCTAGCTGAGCCTTTATGGATCTTATTACCTCTTCTTGGGACCTTAGCTGGGTCTTCACGTTCTGAAGGTCTTCCTTGGCTATGAGATCCTTTTGGAACAGGAGCTCCCTTCTTCTCACTATGTCTTCCAGGTTTTGGTACTGGACGCGTGCCTGCTGAAGCTGTGCTTCCAGCTGCCTTACTGTGTTCTCATACTGAGAAGGATCTATTTTCAGAAGTCTCTGACCCCTCTTTACATAACTGCCCTCATCTACGTACAGTTCTAAAACTCTACCGTTCACCTCAGGCCTCAGTACTACATCTTTCTCAGCCTCTAAGTAAGCCTTGGTCTCGTAGGGTACGCTGATCTCCTCCCCCTTTACAGTTACAGTGCTTACCCTTATGGCCTGAGGTTTGGGTACAGATTGTTCTTGCCTGTGGCAAGAGTGAAGAAACAACAGAAGAGCTGCCAGTATTAAAACCATCATGGTGGAAGATTATAACATACCGACCGGTCGGTCTGCATCCACTCTTTAAAATACTCTACTGTATGGACAAGCTGAGCCTTTGGAAGGAAAAGGTAGAGGTAAAACTACGCCAGATTCTTGCTCCTTCGGAGCCCTTACTCCTTTACGAGGCCATGTCCTATTACCCCCTTCAGGGAGGGAAAAGGATAAGGCCTTTGCTCCTGTGCGGGGTGTGTGATGCTTTAGGTGGCAATGTAGAAGACGCTGTGGTGGTAGGGTGTGCCATAGAACTCATTCACAACTACTCTCTTATCCACGACGATCTTCCTGCCCTTGACAACGATCCTCAGAGGAGGGGACTTCCGTCCTGTCACATAGCCTTTGGTGAGGATATAGCTCTTCTGGCAGGTGATGCCCTTCTAACGTTGGCCTTCCAGGTTTTGTCAGATGTTTCCCAGTTCAACCAAGTGGAACCTTCCGATCTTCTCCTTATCATCCACGAAATAAGCAGGAGAGCCGGGAGTGAGGGTATGGTGGGTGGTCAGGTTATGGACATAAGAGGTATAGGAGACAGGAGAGAGATAAATCTCAAAAAGACGGCACAGCTCTTTGCCGCCTGTTTCGTGAGCGCAGGTATCATAGCTAAGAAAAAAAGCATGTTGAAAGATCTGGAAAAGGTGGGTATAAGGACAGGGCTTCTCTTTCAGATGTGCGATGACTGGAAGGACAAAGATGGTTACTTCAAGCTGTTGGGAGAGGATCTCGCAAAGGTCATAAAGGAGGAGGAAACAGAACTTAAGGAGGAACTGCGCCGCTTATCTCTCCTGACGCCCCCCATAGAAACCCTCATAAACTCCTTTATTCCGACATATAATTAGAAAGATCCCCGCAACGGGACAGGGTGAACCCCGCCAGGCCCGGAAGGGAGCAACGGTAAGCCCGCCGTCCCGGGTGCGGGGACTTTAACAATGAAACGCCTATACCTGATACGCCACGCCCAGAGTGAGTACAACGAGAAAGGCATATTTCAGGGAAGATTGGACAGCGATCTCACACCTTTGGGTTTTGTACAGGCCAGACTCTGCGCCCTAGCGCTGAAAGATAAAGGTATATCCGTCATCTACACATCTCCCCAAAGGAGAGCTTACAAAACAGCCCTCACCATAAGTGATATCCTCCAAGTTCCCCTAAAGGTGGACGAAAGGCTTGTGGAGATGTCTTTCGGTGTTTACGAAGGCACACCTTTCTGGAAACTGGTGGAAGAAAACAGAGAGATGCTCCTAAACTGGCTGAAAAACCCGGTAGAGAATCCCCTCCCCACCCAGGAGAGTATGGAAGCCTTTGAGAGAAGGGTTCGCTCCTTCTTAGAGGACCTTAAAAAAGATCCTCACAACTCCGTTGCGGTGGTGGCTCACGGAGGTGTGCTACACGCCATGATATGTATGGCGATAGGTCTTGGTTTGGGTAACCTTTGGAACATCCACAAGGACAACACTTCCATAAGTCTTCTTGAGATGGATGAGAAGGGTTTTCGCCTTCTTTTTCTCAACGATACATGCCACCTATCTTCATTATAATTTTCCACTATGGAGATCTACGATCCCCACTCCATAGAAGAAAAGTGGCAGAAAATTTGGGAAGAGAAGGGTGTTTTCAAAACAGAAGAGAAAGGTGAGAAAGTTTATGTCTTAGAGATGTTCCCGTATCCCTCTGGACGTATCCACATGGGTCATGTGAGAAACTACACCATAGGTGACGCCATAGCCCGTTTTCTGAGGATGAGAGGGAAGGCTGTCCTACATCCCATGGGATGGGATGCCTTTGGGCTTCCCGCCGAAAACGCTGCCATAAAGCACGGAGTTCATCCCGCCCAATGGACCAAGTCCAACATATCTTACATGAGAGACCAGCTTCGTAGGTTGGGTTTCTCCTACGACTGGGATAGGGAGATAGCCACCTGCGATCCCGAGTACTACCGATGGAACCAGTGGATATTCCTCAAGTTTTTGGAAAAGG
Organism: Thermocrinis albus DSM 14484; assembly: GCF_000025605.1. Lineage (NCBI taxonomy): Bacteria > Pseudomonadati > Aquificota > Aquificia > Aquificales > Aquificaceae > Thermocrinis > Thermocrinis albus. The sequence continues at coordinate 102,620 of NC_013894.1, forward strand.
GCCTTGCTTACAGGAAAGAGGCCGAGGTCAACTACTGTCCCAACGATGAGACGGTTTTGGCCAACGAGCAGGTGATAGAGGGAAGATGCTGGAGGTGTGGAACACCCATAGTGAGGAAAAAGGTACCCTCCTGGTACCTCCGTATAACCCAGTACGCGGAGAGACTGCTGGAGGATCTGGAAAAGCTGGAAGGCAAGTGGCCCGAGAGGGTCATAGCCCAGCAAAAGAACTGGATAGGAAAGTCTACCGGTGCCATCGTAAAGTTTCCGGTGGGTGACTCCTATGTAGAGATATTCACCACCAGACCAGATACCATCTTTGGAGCTACCTTCTTAGTTCTGGCACCGGAGCATCCTATGACACTGACTCTAGCACAGATGGGAGGAAGAGAGAAAGAGGTGCAGAAATTCCTCAGGAAGATGGAAAGTATGTCCACCAGAGAGAGAAGCACTTCGGAGGAAAAGGAGGGTGTCTTTCTGGGAGTTTGGGCCAAAAACCCGGCTACAGGTGAAGAAATACCTGTGTGGACAGCCAACTACGTCCTTTATGAGTACGGCACAGGTGCCATAATGGCTGTTCCCGCTCACGATCAGAGAGATTATGAGTTTGCCATCAAGTACAACCTACCTGTAAAGGTGGTGGTGGTTCCTGAGGACGGTGTAAAGGTGGAAGGCAGAGCCTACGAAGAGGCAGGTATTTTGGTGAACTCGGGTCCCTTTGACGGTATGCCTTCCCAAGAGGCCAAAAAGGCCATTGTGGAGTGGTTAGCCCAGAAGGGGTTGGCCCGTTGGCACACCACTTACCGCCTGAGAGATTGGAACATATCCCGCCAGCGCTACTGGGGTACGCCTATACCTGTTGTACACTGCCCGGTGTGTGGTATAGTTCCTGTGCCAGAGGACCAACTGCCGGTCCTTCTTCCCACCCACGTGAAGGTGACTGGTCACGGAAACCCCCTCCAGCAAGTGGATGAGTTTGTAAACACTGTCTGTCCCAAATGTAAGGGACCTGCCAAAAGAGAAACAGACACTATGGACACCTTCTTTGATTCCTCTTGGTACTTCCTGCGCTTTTGCGATCCTCACAATGACAAAAAACCCTTTGATGAGGAAAAGGTCAAAAGATGGATGCCCGTGGACCTATACATAGGGGGTATAGAGCATGCTGTCCTCCATCTTCTGTATGCTCGCTTCTTCCAAAAGTTTCTCAAAGATCTGGGTATGGTGGATCACGACGAGCCCTTCCTCCGTTTGGTGACACAGGGTATGGTGCTGAAAAGGTGGGTGAGTGTGGAGCGCCTTCTTAAGTTCCTTGGCCTTTCAGAGGACGATCCTTTAGATAAACTGGTAGAGGCCGTAAGGAGGTTGGCAACCGTTGAAAAGTGACATGGAGTTTGTGGGCACTCAAATGCCGCCTGCCGGGTTTCTGAGTGCCCTCAGAAGGCGGGGTATAAATAGCCCGGCACCCGGACTGCACCATGTTTCACAGTTCGGGTAACCAGGATGGATGATGTCAAGGGAGTTTGAGATAGCCTTGAACCTATTGGAACGCGTTAAGGACAGACTCTCCTACCTTTTGAATGTGGAAGACAGGTATGCCCTTAAAGAAGCTGTTCGTACGGTCATAGACCCTGTAACCGCCTGTGCCTACCACGTTAAGGTGGGTGAAGGGCCCAGAAAGGAGGAGCTTCTCAGCGTTCTTCTCTCCCTGGTAAGGGAGATGAGGGACATGAAGGATATTAACACCCTCAAGGACAACGTGAGGAAACTACTTGAAATTTTAGACACTATAAGGCAGGAGACCCTTCCCGTAGGAGAAGGTGGTTCATGAAGGTAACACTACGGACTTTGTTTCGCAAGAGAGAAGAAGGACGCAAGATCACCATGGTATCTACCTATGACTACATATCGGCGCGCCTGTGTCAAGAAGTGGGCGTTGACTGTATTTTGGTGGGAGACTCTCTTGGTATGGTGTTTCAGGGAAGGGACTCAACCCTTCACGTCACACTGGAGGAGATGATTTACCACACCAAGGCGGTGCGTAGGGGGGCACCTGACACTTTCCTGATAGTGGACATGCCCTTTATGAGTTATCAGGTAAGTGTGGAAGAAGGCATAAAGAACTGCGGCAGAGTCATAAAAGAGACGGGAGCCAACGCGGTGAAACTGGAGGGAGGTGAGGAGATTGCGGAACTTGTCTACAGGCTGGTACGTATAGGTATACCTGTGGTGGGACACTTGGGCTTTACACCTCAGAAGATCAACACCATAGGAGGGTACAGGGTTGTGGGAAGGGAGGAGGAAGCTCAGAGGATAAGGCAGGACTTTAAAACACTGGAGGATGCCGGAGCCTTTATGGTGGTTTTGGAAGCGGTACCTTGGCAGTTGGCAAAGGAACTTACCCATACGTCCAGGAGTATAACGGTGGGGATAGGAGCTGGTCCGTACTGCCACGGGCAGGTTCTGGTGTTCTACGACATAGTGGGGTTGGTGGAGGATGTAAAACCCAAGTTCGTGCGTAGGTACATTGATGGAGCTGGCCTTTTCCGGGAGGCCCTCAGGAGGTTTGTACAGGATGTAGAAACGGGAGCCTATCCCTCGGAGGAGGAGAGCTATGGATGACAGGAAAGTACTGGACCTTTTCGTAAAGCTGGGGTACATCACACAGGATCAGGCTAACACAGCTCTCAGAGAGCGTCAGAGGGATGAGGACATTGTATTGACCCTCATGAGGCTCGGTTTTTTGGACGATGACAAGCTTATGGACTTTTACCAAAAGAACATCCCAAGGGTAGTGTGGAAGGGTCGAGTGGAGGACGTCCGTATACCCGACGAGATTCTCAGAACTCTACCCAGGGAACTTCTCCAGAAGAGGCTCATAGCACCTGTCAAGTACCAAGATGGAAGACTTGAGGTGATAACTGTCAACCCTCTAAATCATGTTGTCATAAACGAGCTTCGTTTCTTCAGCAAGCTAAACAATGTAATCGCCTACGCGGCACCTCGCAAAGTGGTGGAAGAAGTCCTGGGAAAACTTTACTCCGACATAGAGAAGCTGCTCAGGGAACTGGGTGAAGAAGTGGAGTTGGAACTGGAAACTCCTGAGCAGGAGATCTCTCAGGAGGAGGTCCTGCGGGAAGCCAGTGATGCACCTATCGTGAGGTTAGCTGAGTACATCATAGCGGAGGCGGTGAGAGTAGGTGCCTCCGACATACACATAGAGCCCCAGGAGAAGAAGGTTATAGTGCGGTACAGAGTGGACGGTGTGCTACGCGTCTTTCAGGAGCTTCCCGGTAACGTAAAGGATCCTCTCATAGCCAGATACAAGATCATGTCCAACCTGGACATCTCAGAGAAAAGAAGACCCCAGGACGGGAGGATAAGGGTGAAGATGCAGGGGAAACCGGTGGACCTTCGTGTCTCCACCGTTCCGGTAACCCACGGAGAGAAGGTGGTGATGAGGATACAGGAAGCAGAAAAGTATCTTAACGTAAGACTTGAGGATCTTGGCTTTGAGCCGGAAGACCTTGAAAAGTTCAGGAGAGCCATATACACGCCGTGGGGTATGGTGTTGGTAACCGGTCCCACGGGAAGTGGTAAGACCACCACCCTTTACGCTGCTCTCATGGAACGTAACACCCCAGATGTCAACATCATGACGGTAGAAGATCCTGTGGAAGTATCTATCCCTGGTCTCAATCAGGTACAGGTCAACGAACGCATAGGCCTCACCTTTGCCTCTGTCCTCAGAGCCTTTCTGCGTCAGGACCCTGACATAATACTGGTTGGTGAGATCCGTGACCAGGAGACGGCGGAGATAGGTATACGGGCAGCTCTCACAGGCCACTTAGTTTTCTCCACACTTCACACCAACGATGCACCAAGCGCCGTGACGAGATTAGTGGATATGGGAATAGAACCCTTCTTGGTGGGTTCCTCCGTCATCCTGGTGGTGGCCCAAAGACTTTTGAGAAAGCTCTGTCCTCACTGTAAGATAGAGGATGACACTCCCCGTGAGGCTCTTGTACGGATGGGTGTTCTTAAAGATGGGGAAAGCATCACTATTTACAAGGCGAGGCCCGGAGGGTGCGAAAAGTGTAACTACACAGGTTATAAGGGAAGGACAGCGGTCCACGAGATACTGGAAGTGGACGAAGAGCTCAGAAAACTCATCGTCAAAGGTGGTACCGCCGAAGAGATAAGGGATATGGCCCGAAGAAAGGGTATGCGAACCCTTTACGAAGCAGGTCTTCTTAAGGTGAGGAAAGGGATAACGGACCTGGCCGAGGTGCACCGCGTCCTTGCCAAGTGATACCTCTTGTATATAATTACTCTGCTATGAGGAGTGTGAAGGTGGATAAGGAACTGGATATAAGGGGTGAGGTCTGTCCCTTCACTTTTGTAAAAAGCAAGCTGGCCTTAGAGGATATGGAGGTGGGGCAGGTTCTGAGGGTGCTGGTAGATTACAAGCCCTCTGCGGAGAGTGTTCCCAAAAGTCTGAGGGAAGAAGGTCAGGAAGTTTTAGAAGTTAACCAGATAGAGGAAAACCTTTGGGAGATACTGGTGAGAAAAACAAGATGAAGTTTCTTCTCATTGTTACCAGTAACCCCTTTGCCAAAGATTACAGTACCATACTGAACCTTACCAGAGAGTTGGTGAAACGGGGAGAGGTGATCCTCTTCTTTTCGGGAAACGGTGTTTACTACACTGTGAGACCCGAGGCCAGACAGTTTCACGAGCTGGGAGCGAGACTTTTATACTGTTCCCACTCCGCCCACCAGAGGGGTATAGAGAACCCTCTTCCCTTCTTTGAGAGCAGTTCTACCTATAACCTCTCAAGGATGATGCAAGAGGGTATGAAGGTGATATCCTTTAACTGACATGAGGGTGGCTTTCATACTGAAGGGTGATCCCTTCTCCTGGAAGAGCCACGAGGCGATAAGGATAGCTTTAGCTATGGGTATAAACCATCAGGTGGACTTGATCCTCCTAAAGGACGGTGTTTACACCTTCACTCGCTGGAGACCTCATGACCTGGGTATAGAGGGTCTGGAGAAACTTCTGGAAAACATGGACTACGTGGCGGTAAGGTTGATAGTGGAGGACACCTCTGCTGAAGAGCGCGGTCTAAAAGAAACAGACTTTGTTAAGAAAGTGGAGTTTATGAGTGTAGAGGACATAAAAGGACTTCTTCAGAGGGCGGAGGCTGTGCTGGTATGGTGAAAACCCTGTGGTTGGTCAGAAAGCTGGGAGACTTTGCATCCGATCTTGTGGATGAAGAGGATGTGGTGGTCTTACTACAGGATGCCGTCCTACGCTTCCCCAGTAGGAAGGGATGGTACGCTTGCAAGGAGGATGCAGAAGCGAGAGGACTCAGTCTTCCTCCTGACAAGCTCAAAAGTTACGCGGAGATAGCAGATCTGATAGTTCAAGCCAAGAAGGTGGTGGTGTGGTGATGAGATGGCAGATAAGCAAGACCTTTAGGTTTGAAGCAGGACATAGAGTTTGGAAACAGAACCTCACTTACGGGAGAGGTGCCCAGTTTACCGTCACCAAGGAAACACCCATCAACAAGTGTGTAAACTTACACGGCCACAGTTACCTTCTGGAAGTGGTGCTAGGTTCGGACTATCTTTCTGAGCAGGAAATGGTAATGGACTTTCACCACATTAAGAGTGCTCTGAAGGATCTCATAGAGACCATGGATCACAGTTTCATAATAGATGTCCACGATCCTATGTATCCGGAACTCAAAGAGCTGGCGGAGAAATACGGAAGCCTCAAGATCTTTCCAGTAGATTTCTGCCCTACGGCAGAGGCCCTGGCCAAGTTTTTCTACGACTTCCTTACGGAACGCCTCCGTGAAGCTGGTCTTTTAGGGGAGGTAAAAGTGGTGAAGGTCACACTGTGGGAGACAGCCACCTCCAAAGCTGAGTATTACGGTGAATGAACCTGCGTATAGCCTTACCCAACGGCAGACTGATCACAGCCCAACTGGACCAGCACCCACCTGATCCCTTAGGTTACAGAGTTCTCCTTCAACTACCTTCCGGAAGCTACACAGGTTTGGTGGTAGGTGTATCCAATACAGGGACACCTGTGAAGGGTTTCTTTCCTGACACAAAGGCTGTTACAGATCTACAGCACCTTCAGGTGGTAAAGGACACGGCCCAGCACTACGGACTGATGCCGTGGCAGTTACTCTTTCAACTTATTCCTTCTGCCTTCATCTGGGAGGAGAGGGAGTATCTGGTGGCCACGGAAACTTCCTTTTTGGATAAGCTGTCTTCAGAGATTGTGGACTACGTGAGAAAAAGGGGTAAAGTGACAGAAGACTACCTGAGAAAGAAGTTCTCCGATAGACAGGAGCTGATAAACCTTCTCATAAAGAAAAAGATCCTGCGCAGAGTAACCCAGTGGGATATACCGGCGGGTGACGCCGAGTATGCTTCTCACCTCTTTCGTCTTGCGGTACCTTACAGCAAGGCGGTGGAACTCTTGAAGAAAGGGAGAGCACGAGAAAAGGCCCTTCGTCTCTTGCTTCTGATAGCTCAGAGAGGTTCCGTCAGTAGGGAGGAGCTTCAGGAAGAGGGTTTTTCCTCCAAAGACATCTCTTACCTTGTAAAGAAGGGCATCATAACACCCTTTCCTTACACCGAGAAAGCTCCGGAAAAACCTCCACCTCCACCTCCACCTTCTTCTCCCCCCATCCTTCTGAAAAAGGTGGGAACGTCCACTTTGGTAATGGGTAGTGTGGAGAGGCTAACCGATAGACTTCTGCGTATCCTGAAGGAAGAGACAGAGGCCGGAAGATCCACCTTCGTTGTTTGTCTGTCCAACGAGGCCTTTCAGTTCCTTTACCCTATCCTTAAAGAAAACTTTGGATCTCTGGTAGTTGGTCTCACTTCTCGCTTGCCTCCCACAGAGTTTATAAAGAGTTGGTTTAGTGCATCGGAAGGAAAAAGGATAGTGGTGGGGACTAGAGTTGCTCTGATGGTACCTATCTCTCATCCCGGAGCTGTGGTTATCTTTGACGACACTGGCAGTAAATTGGTGAACGGTGTGGATCTTCGCAACATGGTTTACCAACTGGCTCTCCTTTACGGTGCGGATTTTTACTACTTTACACCGGCTCCCGATCTTACCTCTTACCGTCATGTATACGAAGGAAGATGGCGATGGGAAAACTTGGGATACTCTGCCACCGTTAGGATATTCCGGAGGGAGCCCAACCAGATAGTAACGCCCTCTCTCATGAAGGAAGTCTCCTGTGACGGTGAACATCTCTTTCTGGTCCACAAGGAAGGGTTTTCCTACGCCTACTGTCCACGCTGTGATTTTCTCCTTTCTTGTCCGAGATGTGACAGCTTCCTCACCCTATCTGTGGAGAGAAACCAACTTTTCTGTACCCGATGCGGGTTTCGTGCTTCAGGAAACCTATGTATCCACTGTGGTACTCCTCTGCAGTACCAGGGTTTTGGTGTAGAAAAAGCTATAGAGTATCTGGGTAGTGACTGCCTTTTGGACACTTTTCCCTCCAGTCTTCAACTTAGGGAGAGGGTGGTGATTCTTAACGCCGACAACATCCTTTCTGTACCTATGTTCAACGCAGGAGAGCGCTTTTACAGATATCTTCACAGAGCCAGAGCGGTGGCAAAGAAAGAACTCCTCCTGCAGACCCTCTTGCCTGACTCTTTGGTGGAGGAGTACCTGCGAGAGGATTTTTTGGAGAGAGAGCTCATAAGGAGAAAGGAGGAGAACCTTCCTCCGTTCAGGAGAGGCATCTGGGCGGTTTTTCAACAGGAGGAAAAGTACATAAGGTCCAAGCTGGGAGATGTTCCCATCAGAAAGAAGGGAAAGCTGTACGAGGTTTTTCTCTTGGTAAACAAAGAAAACTTTCCTTCTGTAATGAAGCAGATAAGAAGCCTGAACCCCATCTTCCTGGAAGTTCTATAATATTTATAGAAAAACTTGCGGGCTAAAACCCCGTATCTGTGATGCGGGGGTACAGCCAGCCCCGAAAGGGTTGACACAAAAACATTACTGAATTAATTTAATGTATAGCTAATACCCCATCGCTCTCCTGGGTAGGAGAGTTCAACGGCTTTAAGGTGGGGTATAGGTGAAGTAGAAGAGCTAAAAGTAGCTCCGCTATACCGCTACATGGCGGTATAGGCAGGAGTAGGGGCGGTGTGAACCCGCCTGTGGTAGTAAGGAACGCGTTAAGCGTTCAAACCTACCACGAAGCTCCGCATCTTTGATGCGGGGCAGTTCACTACTGCTGGGGACGTAGCTCAGTGGGAGAGCGCCTGCATCGCAAGCAGGAGGTCGGGGGTTCAAATCCCCTCGTCTCCACTTATAATTAATAAAGGAGTCCCCGTAGCTCAGGCGGATAGAGCGCGAGATTCCTAATCTCGAGGTCGGAGGTTCGACTCCTCCCGGGGACGCTTTAAAAAATGGATAGATGTCCCATCTGCGGTGGCCTTTTGGAAATTATAGAGTGCTGCGGAGGGGGTATCTTTAGGTGTACCTCCTGCGGAGAGTACTTTTATCCTGGTGAAGTTATTCAAACTCTCTGTGAGGAGGAGGGTTCATCAGAAGCTGGTGAGCCACCTGTAGAGGGTCCTCACCTTGAAGAAGGCGATAAACAGCGTAACTGATAGGTGCACGAACATCTAACTCCTGCGACAGTTTCACCACAGCCATCACTGTATGTACACCTTCCACCACCTGACCTATCTTCTCAAGGGCAGAAGACAAGCTGTGTCCCTTACCCAACAGATAACCTAAGGTGTAGTTACGGGATTGGGAAGATGTGGCCGTAAGAACAAGATCCCCCAATCCCGAAAGGCCGTAAAAGGTCTCTCTCTTGGCACCCAGCTTTTCACCTAGCCTCACCATCTCCGCTAAACCTCTGGTTATGAGGGCTGCGCGGGCGTTGTCACCAAAACCAAGACCGTCGGAAACTCCACACGCTATGGCCACCACGTTCTTGAGAGACCCTCCCAGCTCTACACCTACCAGATCTGTAGATAGGTATACTCTGAAGTAGGGAGAGAAAAAGAGGCTCTGCACGTACCTGAGAGATTCTTCCTCTTCTCCTGCGAGAACTACCGCTGTAGGAAGACCTTTGGCTACCTCTCTGGCAAAAGACGGACCTGAGAGACACATAACTTCACAATGGGGAGATATCTCCTTCAGTATCTGGGACACACGCAGAGAGGTTTCCACCTCAAGACCTTTGGAAGCACTCACCACCTTCTTACCGTTCAGGTCCACATCCTTCAGAGCTTCCCTTATACTCTGGACAGGCAAAGCCAGTAAAAGAACCTGGGAGAAACCGATAACCTCCAGCAGCTCTGTGGTGGCATCTATACCCTTCGGTGTATCCACATCTTCCCAGTAAGGGTTCTGACCTCGCCGTAAACTCTCTACCACCTCACTCTTTATGTCAAACACGAGGACCTGATGTCCTTGTCGCGCCAGGTGCAAAGATAAAGCGGTTCCCCACCGCCCCCCACCTAAGACACCTATGCGCGCCATAGCTTACCATTATATGCTATGAAGGAGCCTATCTTGGAGCTGAGGGAGGTTTACAAAAGGGTAGGTGAAGAACACATTCTGAGAGGTATAAACCTCACCATCTATAAGGGAGAGTTTGTAGCTCTCGTGGGACCATCCGGCTCTGGAAAGAGCTCCCTCCTCTACATAATGGGTCTTCTTGACTCACCCTCAGAGGGTGAAGTTCTCTTCCAAGGTGAGAAAGTGGACTTTCGGAAGGAAGAAAAGCTCTCCTTTCTTAGGAACGTGAGGATAGGTTTCGTCTTTCAGTTTCACTACCTTATACCCGAGCTGAGTCTTTTGGAAAACGTCATGCTGCCCGCCCTCAAGCGGGGTATGAAGCAACGAGAGGCTAAGGAAAAGGCCCTGTACCTTCTGGAGAAGTTGGGACTGAAAGGAAAGGAGCACAGAAAACCTTACCAAGTTTCGGGAGGAGAACAACAACGCACCGCCATAGCCAGAGCCCTCATCAACGATCCCTCTCTACTCTTAGCAGACGAGCCCACCGGTAACCTGGATTCTACCAACACCTCCGTAGTTATGGACATATTCCGTAGGATAAACGCAGAAGGTACCACAGTGGTGATGGTGACCCACGAGATGGAGTTGGTCCAAAAGGTGGGTAGAGTGGTGGAGATGAAGGACGGTAGGTTAGTCCCCTTCCCATATGATGGATCCTAACCTAACTATGGTGGCTCCTTCCTCTATAGCCACCTCAAAGTCGTGGGACATTCCCATGGAGAGGTGAGGAAGTGCAACGCCGTACTCTCTTTCCAATCTCTCCTTCATCTCTCTCAGACTTCTGAAGTAGGGCCTAACCTGGTCAGGATCTTCCTTGTAGGGAGGTATACACATAAGACCCAGCACGCGGATGCCCTCCAGAGAGAGAACGTACTGGAAGAACCTATCCAGTTCCTGAGGAGCCACACCCCCCTTCGTCTCCTCCTCACCTACGTTGACTTCTATAAGAACATCCTGCCTCTTACCGGCCTTTTTGGCCCTTGCATCTATCTCCTCCGCCAGACTGTTTCTGTCCAAGGAATGGATGAGTTCCACTTTCTCTATTATGTACTTTACCTTATTGGACTGAAGTCTTCCTATAAAGTGCCATCTTATGGGAAGAGAAGCCAGCTGCTCGTACTTTTTCAAAAAGTCCTGAACTCTACTCTCCCCAAAGATACTGACACCACACCCAAAGGCCTCCTTTATCTGGTGAGCGTCCGCATACTTGGATGCCACCAAAAGGGTGACCTCCTCCTCCCTTCTTCCTGCCCTCTGACAGGCTTTATGTATTCTCTCCAAAACCCTCTCTATCCTCTCACATATCATGGAACTTATTTTATAATTCTCTTCCCTGATGCTTTTAAAACCAACAGCTTTACCTCTAACCGCCAAAGAGTTTGACGAGGCAAAAGTAGGCCTGTGTATGGGATGTGGGTGCGGATGTAGCTACATAGCGTACCTTAAAGGTGATAGGTTGGTGGACCTGTATGGCCATCCCGCAGACCCAAGGGGTATGGGAAGTCTGTGTAGTAAAGGGATGGCTTATGTGCAGCTGGTAAACACCAGCCCGTTTCGCCTCAAAGGCTTTCATCTTAGGCAAGGGGAGGAGTTTGTGTCGGTGTCTGAGGGTGATGCTGTTTCCTTTCTCAGAGAAGCTCTGAAGGGCCGTGTGGCTGTTCTTATGGATCGGCAGACAGCCAGCTACACCGACTACCTGATGCTTAGGGAACTGGGAGACATCTACGTAGATGCTCCCGTGGTGGATTTTCTACCTTCTACGGTGGACTTCTCCCGTTGGAAGGACTTTAAGTTCATCCTGTCGTGGGAAGCAGAGCCCGTCTATTCGGAGGTTATGGCCTCCAGGTGGTTGGTGGATGGGGTAGAAAGAGGAGCCTACCTGGTGTGCCTCTCTTCAATACACGCCACCGTATGTGCCAAGGCTTCCGAAAAGCATCTTCTTAACCCTTGGAAACAGATAGAGTTCCTCAAAGAGCCACCTCTTCCCATAAAGAGGTTTCTTCAGACAGTCCCTTCACTGGTTTTGGTGGGAACTTCTCTACTGGCTTCTCCCTTCAAAAACAGCGTCATAAACATACTCTATCAGTGGAGGAAAAAGTGGAAGGTGGAGTACAGCCTGGTGGGTGATCTCATGCCTTACCCTGCAGGAACCCTTCAGGATCTTTTTAACCGCCTTGAACAGTACGACACCTTTTTGGTGCTGGGTAACCTACTGAGATACTTCCCTCCTGAGGCTCTTGATGTTCTCAAAAGCAAAAAAGTGATAACCTTCTCCCTCTTTCCCAACTTCAGCGTTCATCACTCCCACCTGGTCATATCTTGTACCTTCTGGACAGAAAGGGAGTTCATCCATTTCAGAAATGGGTTCGGCACCCTCTACAGAACACCCCCCGTTCTGAAACCCCCTCAAGGAACCTTTCATATACCTTACATCCTTCAACTCATAACCCAAAAGAGGGAAGAGCCGCTTACTGACCTACTGCTGGAAGCTAAACCCATAGAAACTGTGGAAGAAAAGCCTCTACCCAAAGAAGGGATTCTCTTAGTGTGTGACAACACCTTAGTGGAAGAGCTGGGAAGGTGGAATCTCTGGACCCACGAGCTGGACAAGTATCAGAAAGCGATCCTTTCACCTGCTACTGCAAAAGTGATGGGAGTGAGGGACAGTGTGGAGATAGGAGGTGTTAGGTTTCCTGTGGAGATAAGCTCCAACGTGGCAGAGGGAGTCATCTGGATATCTTCCTCCTTTGAGGAATACCAACCTTATGATCCGGGAGTGAGGCCGGGAGCTTTCATGAAGAATCCCTTCTTCCGTTACGAGGTCCTCACATGATAGTGAGTGTGTGCGAGCCTTCCTTTGAGAAAAAACCCTACATACTCCGTACAGTAGGTCTCAGCAAGGACAAGGTAAAGAAGTACCACCACGTAGTGTGGGCGGGAGGAATAGACCTCTACTTTGACAGGGAAGAGGAGTGGCTTAAGGCTCTGGAGGAGTTCAAAGATTACGTTTATGCTACCCAAAAGGTGGAGATGGAACAGGTGGTGGGACAGTTACTGAGAGAGAAGAACCTCAAGCTGGCTGTAGCCGAGAGTTGTACCGCAGGTTTGCTGAGCGCACGGCTGGTGAATGTACCAGGCAGTTCCTCCTACTTTCTGGGAGGCTTTATCACTTACGCCAACGAGCTTAAAACCAAACTTCTCAGTGTGGAAGAAAGCCTCATAGAGAAGTACGGTGCCGTTTCGGAAGAGGTCTGTAGGGCTATGTGCATAGGTGTTTTGGAAGAAACAGATGCGGACGTGGCTGTAGCGATAACAGGTGTGGCAGGCCCTTCGGGTAGCGAGAAGAAGCCTCCGGGTAGTCTCTTTGTGGGAGTCTGTACCGACAAGGATGTGGTGGTAAAATACTTCAGGACGGAGGGAGACAGAAATTACAACAGGTTTCTCTTCACCCAACTTGCCCTCGATGAGCTCAGAAAGTTTGTCATGGAGAGGTACCCATGAAGGTTCATCCTACCGCTGTGCTGGAAGGTAATGTAGAACTGGAAGAGGATGTGGAGATAGGCCCTTACACCGTGCTGATAGGTGAGATAAAGATAGGTAAGGGTACTAAGATAGGAGCTAGGGTCACTATAAAGGGAAAGGTGACTATAGGAAGCCACTGCAGAATTTACGACGGTGCCATCATAGGAGAGGAACCTCAGCACCTCCGTTATGGAGGGGAACCTACCGAGGTGATAGTGGGTAACAACGTTATCATAAGGGAGTACGTCACCATACACAGAGGCACCGCCATAGGTATAGGCAAAACCATAGTGGAGGATGACGTTCTTCTTATGGCATACTCCCACGTGGCTCATGACTGTATCGTCAGAAAAGGTGTCATCATGGCCAACTGTGCCACCTTAGGTGGACATGTGGAGGTGGGAGAGTATGCCTTCATAGGTGGGTTGTCTGCTGTACATCAGTGGGCAAGGGTGGGTGCTTACGCCATGGTGGGAGGTTTATCGGGTGTGTCTCTGGATATACCCCCTTACACGAGGGCTTCCGGACAGCATGCTCTCCTGTACGGAGTCAACACAGTGGGCTTAGAAAGAAGAGGGTTTACCAAGGAACAGATAGCCATCATTAAAAAAGCTTACAGAATACTGTTCAGGAGCGGCATGCTAAAGAAAGATGCCATACAGCTCCTTCTTTCCGAGTACGGCCATCATCAGGAGGTGAGGAAACTGGTAGAGTTTCTACAAACCACAAGAAGGGGAGTGGCACGCTCTGCAGGAAGCTAAACTTTCACAAAAACTTCACCAATCCTTCTGCAAGATGCCATAATTTTTTTAAAAACCAGAGAGGAGGTACGATAATGAAAAAGAAACTGGCACTCCTGCTGACGGTCTTTGCAGCCGGTTGTGGAGGCGGTGGAGGTGGAAGTAGTTCGGGATCAGTACCCCTCTACTTTACAGACGACGCTTCCATTTATCCTTCCGTCACCGTCAAGGTATACCAAGTGAACCTTTGTTCCGACAACAACTGTAACACCAAAGTAAACCTCTACGACAACCAGAATGGCCTTGCCGTTGACTTGGCCAAGCTAAACGGTGTACTTCAGTACATCAACACCGCCAACGTACCTCAGGGTACCTACAACCGTCTTGAGATAATTCTAGACAAAAACCTAACCATCACCGACCCAGATGGAATTAATCACGATGCCGTATTCGTAGACTTTTCCGGAAATCCCAACAAGCCTAACGTAGTGCATTGCGATAACAATACCCAAAAGTGCTACATACGGTTTAACGGTACCATACAGCCCCTCTCTATGGGTAAACTAGTAGTAGACTTTCAACTTAAAGAGTTTAAAGTAGATACCTCTGGCCAACCTTGGAGGGTAACAGAGGTAAAGGTGTCACCTATTACCCCTTCTGGCATAAACAAGATGAAGCTGTACCTCAGTGTCCAAGCTGTATCTTCCGACACCATAACGGGTACTATGGGCGGTAAGACCTACACGGTAAAGGTCACCCCAAACACCCGGTGTGAGATAGGGGGAGAAAACTTCGTAGGTTCAGATTGTGTCAGCCAAGTGCAACCCAACATGTGTCTTGAGGTGAAGACCACCAGTGACCCTGCCGTCACCACCAATATAACAGCTCTGGAGCTGGAACAAGAAAATCCTGAAAAGTGCAGCATGACAGGCAGTTTGAACTACACCATCCGCAAGTTTAAAGGCCAGGTGTTTGTTTTTGATCCTGCTCAACGCATCCTTACCATCTCTACCCCCACTCAGCTTTTGATATCCTTCGGTGTAAATGACAAAACCTACTGTGAGTATAATGACAACTACTACAACGGTACAGATTGTTTCAGTTACCTTACTCCTGGAAAGATGGTGGAAGTAAAAGCCGATCCATATCGCGTGGCTCTCAAGATAGAGATAGAGGACTGATCAGTCAAAAACTTCCAGGAAGGCTTCCCTCAGCCTTCCTGTGGCTTCTGTTATTTTTTCTTCCAGATCCTGAGGCGACATGTTCATGGACCCGGCCACCTTCTGTATGTCCTGCGTCTGAAGAACCGACGTGGCGCTTTCCCTGGAGAGTCTTAGGTGAGTCTCCACCTTTCTCAGGAAGAGGTAGTGGGGATATATCTGTGCCAAAAGGGGGATGCGAGTTGACAGCTCTTTAAGAGCTCTTATCATAGAGCTTTCCCTCTTTTTCTCCTTCAGAAGGTAGTACTGCAGGATAAAGTCACCGTCCATTATCCCACCCGGACCCAGCTTTATGTCCCACATGCCTTTACCCTTCTTAGCGGAAGCTTCCAGTTTAAAGCGCATCTGCTTTATCTCTTCCCTCTCCCTTTCTCCCAGAGGTTTTTCAAAGAGGAACCTATGGAGGAGCTCTTCCATCTGCTCCTTAAGGTCTGTGTCTCCCGTTATGTACCTACAGCGGGTCCAGGCTATCCTCTCCCACGTGCGTGCATCTCTCTCAAAGTACTCTCTGTAAAAAGCGATAGGAGGGACAAGATCACCTTTGGTGCCCATGGGTCTCAGGCGAAAATCCACCTTGTAGAGGTATCCTTCCGGAGTGTGAAGGGTGAGGAGCTTCACCACCTTCTGTGCTTTTCTCACTATCTCCTCCTGAGAGTGTTCCGCAACAAAGACCAGATCAAGATCAGAACCTACGGTGAGTTCTTTGCTGCCGTACTTACCCAGTGCCAGCAGTAAAACCTTCTCACCACTGAGTCCTAAATGTTCCCACAGGTCCCCGAGGATAACGTCGGCCAGCGTGCTGAGGCTCTCAAAGAACTCCAAAAGATCCTCATAGCCTTTTTCTTTCATGAGATAAACGAGGGCTATTCTCACCTCCCACACAGTGCGGAAACGCCTCAGCAAGTTTTCGTAGCTGAGATTCAGAATCTCCTTGTACTTTCTTAGCTCCGTCTCTATGTGGTGGGAAGAAGGATACTGTTGGTATAGAGTGAGGACATCCTCCAGAAGGTCAGGGTTGCGTGCCAGAATACCAGAAAGATAGGAAGAGAGAGATAGGATCCTGCAGAGAGAGGGCACTATGTCCTCACGTGGATCGGAGAGGATGATTTTTCTTCCTGTTGGGTTCGTAAAAAGTTTGTCAAAGTTAATGATACTCTCATCGGGATCTGCAGAACTTGACAGACATTCCACGTATCTGGGAAGAACCTTCAGCAGGCGGTTCTTCTCTTGGGTGGAGAGTCTTATCCCTTCCTTACCGTGAAGGTAAGACATAAGGACACTGCCGGTGCGCTGTGTTTGACGGAATCCCATACCTTCCAAAAAATGCTGCAGCTCCTGAAGGTCTCCCGACAGGAGAACTGCCGACAGGGGATGAAGTTCTTCCACTTTTTCTGAAGGTACAAGGCCTTCAAAAACTTCTCTCACCACATTGGTGTACTGACGGTAGAGCCCTTCCAGTTGCTCCCGTCTCAGGCCCATACTTACCGCCAAGAAGGTGAGATCTCCTTCTCCAAAGCTCTGCGTTTGGGAACAGTTTCTCAGCTGTATTCTGTGCTCCAGACTTCTGAGGAAGGTATAAGCCCTCTCCAACTGGAGAGCCTCCTCGGTAGAGAAAACACCCTTCTCGTGGAGAAGCCATATAGCTCTAAAGGTGTTACTCTCCCTCAAGAAGGGATTTTTGCCTCCCAAGAGGAGGATAAGGGACTGAACCGCAAACTCCAACTCCCTTATTCCTCCTTTGCCTGTTTTTACATTTTGCTTCCCTATCAGTCTCTTGGAAGCTTCCGCCTGCAGTTGACTCTTTATAAGTCTTATCTCCTCTATGATTCTGTAGTCGGTAGTTCTTCCAAACACAAAAGGTGTTCGCACATCTCTGTCAAAGATCTTCCACAGCTCTTCGTCGCCAGCACAGAAACGAGCCCTCAGCAGAGCGAACCTCTCCCACGTTCTACCGTAGGACTCGTAATAAAGCTCCGCACTCCTCACCGACATGGTGATGGGTCCAGAACGCCCAAAGGGTCTCAGGTTTAGATCCACCTCGTAAGGCTTGCCCTCCTGAGTGGTACTGTTCATCAAAGACACCACTTTCTGAAACACCATACTGAAAAACTCCTGAAGACTGAGCTTTCCTGCATTTCCTCTGTCGGAAGAGTGAAGGAACATCACGTCTATATCTGAGTAGTAGTTAAGTTCGTAACTGCCAAGTTTTCCTAAGGCAAGGATAACACCGGTGGCCCTCTTGCCTCCCTCTTCTGTAGGAACACCGTACTTTTCCGTCATCTGGCTTAAGGCCCTCTCGTAACAGAGCTGTAACATAGCGTCCGGCAGCTGGGAATATTCGCTCAGTATGTCCTGTAGGGGTGCGGTGCCCAGTATCTCTTTGGAGAGAATCCTCATAAGCTCTCTGTGGCGATAGTAAGCCAGCCTTTGGGAAAACTCTTCATCAGACATGCTGTCATGAACCATCCCGGAAAGTTCTTTCCTATAGGTTTCCCTGTCTTTAAAGACGTACCACAGCCCGGGTATGGTTTTTTCAAACTCCTGAGGGTGATTAAGAAGAAACTTCCGAACACACTCGGACATGTCCATCAGCTTACCCAGAAGATAAAAACGCCTCTCATTGAGGTAGTCCATGAGGCTCTGGGGGTGGGGATGTTTTTGTAGAAGTTCTTGAAGACTTTCTTTCACTCGTTGGGGATTAAAAAACTGGTTATAGTTCTGGAGCCACCACCTTTCCAGCTTCTCGTTCCACATACAAAACAGCATTATAATTCTTCCTATGCCTGTACAGGAATCCTTTCGCCAAGAAGCTATAAGGAAACTACAAGAAGTAGGAAAAGCCTTTGAAACAGTCCTCAAAAGTTATCTGGAAGACATAGATCCGGAAGATCTGGAGATGGGACTTCAGGTGAGCTTGGAGGAAGATCCGCAACTGGCCCAACTCTGGCAGGAGAAGGTGGAGAACAACAACTACATGGAGGTATCCTACACCGAGATAATGGAACACCACGATGGTGCTTACCTTAAGGCTACCTTTCGCAACGAGTATGAAAACTACACTCAAGAGAGGTACGTGAGTGTGCGCAGTTCAGGAAGGGTGGAGATAACCCATGCCCTCTTCGTAACCATAGGCAACGTGAGAGGGAGGGTAGAAAGAAGAGCGAAAGGCGGTTTTACAGTCTTCCTCAAAACTTTATGAAAGTTCTCATCTCTCTCGCTGACAGATCGGCAGCCCTGTACATCAGACACATCATAAAAGGACTGGAAGGTATAGAGTTTTACGGTGTGACGGACAGTTCCTTAGAGGAGCTGGGTGTTAAGAGACTGGCCTCTGTGGACGATCTGTCGGTGGTGGGTTTCTGGGAGGCTCTGCCCCGTATTCCCAAAGCTATAGGACTCCTCCGTAAGATAGAGGAGATGGCGGAGAAGATGGATGTTCTGGTGTTGTGCGATGCTCCCGCTTTTCATCTTCCCCTCCTCAAGAGGGTGAGAAAAAAGGCCAAAAAGATCATCTACTTTATACCCCCTCAAGCATGGGCATGGAAGGAAGAGAGAGCTCGCGTGGTAACTCAGTACGCCGATGAGATAGTGGTGATTCTTCCCTTTGAGGTGGACTTTTACAGAAAATGGGGAAAAGAGGTCCATTACGTAGGTCACCCTCTTGTGGACTTAGCAAAACCTACCCTCACCCAGCAGCAGGTGGTGGAGAAAGTAGGTACAGAAAAGTACGTAGCTGTTCTTCCGGGAAGTAGGTGGAGTGAGATAAAAAGACACGCTCCCTATCTGCGTCCGGTTCTGGATATGCTTTATAAGGAGACAGGCCTTTACTTGGTGGTGCCCACCTTTGAAGCTTTTCTCCCATATCTTCAAAAGGAGTGGAAGGATCTTCCCGTCAAGTTCTTTACCCCATCTTCACTACCGGAACCCTCTCGCAACATCATGAGCTACGCAAAGGCAGGCATCATAGCTAGTGGAACCGCCGACCTGGAGGCCTCTTTACTCTCTTGCCCCCACGTTACCTTTTACCGTACCCATCTTATCACCTACCTTATAGGTAAAAGGCTGGCCCGAGTCTCTTACATCGCTCTTACCAACTTGGTGGCCGGCAGGCAGGTAGTTCCTGAGCTGGTGCAAAAAAGCCCCTCTGAGTTATACAACACCTTCAGACAGCTGATAAACTCACCTGAACTTCTCTCCCAACAGAAGGAGTATTTTGGAGAGATGAGAAATATACTGGGTCCTGAAGGTGTGTTGGACCGCCTACGATCTCTCTTTCTCCAGCTTTTCTATGAGAGATAGCACATCACTGAAGGGTTGAATGTCCTCCTTAGAAAACTCCATCCACTGCCCACTTACAGGGTGGTAGAAACCCAGTCTGTAGCTCACCAGCATATGACACTCTCCCATAGCCTCGTTTATTTCCTGAGGTAAAGAGGAAGGCACATACCCGTAGATCCTGTCACCTAGTACAGGATGCCCTATGCCGGCCATGTGAACCCTTATCTGGTGAGTTCTGCCTGTGTAAATTCTTATCTCCAAAAGACTCACAGAAAGGCTCCTGTACCTTTTAAGAACCTTGTAGTGGGTGATGGCATCTCTCCCCTTTTCCGATACAGTAAAACGCTTTCTGTGACGGGGATCTCTCGCCAGAGGCATGCTTAGGGTCCCCTCATCCCTCTCCACCAGACCCTTCACCAACGCCCTGTAAACTTTTAGAACCTTTCTCTTCTCAAACTGCTCTGCCAGCCTTCGGTGCGCCAACTCCCTTTTGGCCACCACCATAACACCCATAGTGTTCCTGTCAAGACGGTGCACTATGCCCGGCCTGTACCATTCGCCCACTGTGGGGAGATCCCTCCAACGGAAGAGAAGAGCGTTTACCAAAGTGCCCGACGTATAGCCAGGTGAAGGATGTACCACAAGACCACAGGGTTTTACTACCACCGCCAGATCGTCATCCTCGTAGAGGATCTCTAAAGGTATGTCCTCTGCAGGCAGCGAAAGAGGCTCCACCTTAGGTACACACAGCACAACAACCTCACCCCCTTTTACCTTTCTGGAAGGCTTGTAAACCACCTGACCATCCACCAACACGTATCCTCCCTCCACCAACTCTTTAATGTAACTGCGCGAAAAGTCCGGATAAGCCTCCGCAAGAAACTGGTCTAACCTCTTACCTGCCTGGTGCTCTTCTACCCTAAACTCAAGAATCTCCTCTGTTCTTTCCGGACACATGTATGTGGATCTCTATATACTCAGGCTCTTCTTCCAGATTGAGACTCCTTATAAAACCCAGAACCACGTTATAGGCCACTCTTCTGGGAAAATCTTTAAGGTTAAGCTCCTTTCCATTCACCTTTATAACCACCTTATTTTCCATGGCATCTTATTTTAAAAGCTTGAGGAACCCTTTCAGAAGAGAGGGAGTCTTGAAGGACACTATGCGAAAGTAAAGCCACACATAGAAAGTAGCATACAAGACACAACTCAGCACCAGTAATGGAGTGCTTTTCCAGAAAAGAACTGCCGGAACAGTACACAAGATCTGCATAAACCACAGGTAAGGTGATGTAAGGGAGTTTTTCAGTCGCTCCGATACCACCTCCCCCAAAAACATCTTCACTATTCTTCTGTGAATCATCATATGAAAGTGAAGGGGATCAGGCTCAAAAGGTGAGGTTCCCCTCAAAAACTTTTTCCTCAAAATAGAAAAAAGGGTTTCCCATATGGGATAAAACAGCAGAGTGAGAGGAAACCAAGCGGATACCTCACTGTGTCTGTTTACCATAAGAACACCCACAAGCCCAGCCAAAAACCCACTCAGGTACGCCCCCGAATCTCCCAAAAACACAAAACCCATAGGAAAGTTCCACAGAAAGAAACCCAAAAGAGCCGAAGCAAAGGCGAGGCTAAGATAAAGTAAAAACCAGTCATTGAGGAGGAAAGAAACGTAAGCATAAGCGAGGAAAACTATTATTCCTACACCCCCCGCAAGACCGTTAAACCCATCTATTATGTTGAAGGCGTTGGAACTGCCCGCAAGAGCAAAGGAGGTAAAAAGAAGGGAAAAAACCGTCACCTTTGCCAGCAAAGGATCCACAAAAGGAACATCCACCCGCAGCAGATGAGCATCCAAAAGGAGACCCCCCATAAACCCAGAAAGAAAAGCCAACGAAAGCCTAACCCTAGGAGAGACCCTTTTGGTTATGTCTTCGGCAAGACCACCCAGAAACACAGGAAGGGAAACCACCAGCACCTTAAAAAACTCACCCCAAAAATCCTTACCCACCCACCAAAAAGCCCCACCCACCGCCAACATGGAACCGTAGAGGGCAACTCCTCCCGTCCTAACAGCATCCCAACTATGAAACTTCTGGACCCCCTCTGTGACATCCTTCACACCCCAGTATCTTACCATCCACCAACACAGCAAGAAAGACACCCCAAAGGCTATCAGGAGAAATATCAAGGAGAAGCCCCCCTCCTAGACTTTACATACTCCATCAGAAGCACCACAAAGACCCCCAAAAACAGTGATCCTATAAAACCCACACCCAGTATCAGTAACCGCTTAGGAGAAGATGGTTCAACGGGAGTAGAAGGTGGATCTACCACCTTAAACTTCCAGTCAGGATCTATCTGTGCCTCCAAAAGCTCCTCCAAAAGGTTTAACTTCATGTTCTCTAACTTGTTAAGCACGTAGGTGTCCTTTGTACTGGCCATAATTTTGTCCAATTCGTTTATCTGGTTCTGTAAACTGTTTACAAAACTGTTCCTCAGATTCTCCTTTAGAGTCTTCAGAACGTACTCTCCCAACTCTTTAGCTTCCTGCGGTGTTCTACCTTTAACCCTTATTACGATAACACCGGTTTTAGGATCGTCCTGAAAGCTTACCATCTTCCTGAGCTTTTCCGCAGCCTCTTGGGGAGTCTTAGCAGAGATCCTTTGGGTGAGGTGGTACTTTTCCACTATGTCCAAGTAAAGACTTTGACCAGAGAGAGCACCCAGTATTTCGGATCTTGCATTTTGCAAAGCAAGATTACCCAAGCTGGCCATACCAGAAAAACCGGTAGCGCTTTTGGTAAGGGTGTAGGTCAGAAGCTTGGAACCTTCCCCTCCCAAAGGCAGAATTCTGGCCTCCGATTGGTAGGTGTTGGGTATAAGATAGGCTACGCCTCCCGCCAACAGAGTCCCTATCACCACAAAAGCTAAGAGAACCTTCCTCCAGTGCCACAGTACAGAAAAAAGCTCCCACAAATCTATCTCTTCTTGAGGCCTTTCTTCAGGCATACAAACCCTCCTTGAACCTTAGTTTTTCTAAAGTGCGTTTGTTTATTAAGTCCCTCTCCCTGTCTATAAACCAACCCCATTTGTTGAAATATTTTATGGCACTTTCTATATGGTATGCGAGAAGTTTTTTGTTTTTGTAGGAGCCCTGTCCGCTTAAGTATGGAATATTCATAGCTTCATCTCTACACCTCCGGTTTAATGTTCCTCATCGCCTTGCTTCATTAGCTACTCTTCTTAGATCTGCTTCCATCATAATTGCCACTAAATCACTGAATTTGGTCTTCGGACTCCAGCCTAATCTTTTCTTTGCTTTTTCTGGATTCCCTATAAGGATGTCTACTTCTGCAGGTCTATAAAATTCTGGAGAAACTTCTACTATTACTTTCCCTGTTTTTCTGTCTTTTCCTTTAGTATTAACTCCTTCCCCTTCCCATATTATATCAAAACCTGCTATTTCCGCAGCTTTTTCCACAAACTCTCTTACCGAATGAGCTTCTCCAGTAGCAAGAACATAGTCATCCGCATTTTCCTGCTGGAGCATTAACCACATTCCTTCAACATATTCTGGTGCATATCCCCAATCTCTTTTAGCATCTAAATTTCCAAGTACAAGTTTATCCGCCAAACCATACTTTATTCTTGCTAGAGTATAAGTAATTTTCCTTGTTACAAATTCAAGTCCTCTTAAAGGTGATTCGTGATTAAATAAGATGCCTGAACATGCAAATATTCCGAATGATTCTCTGTAATTTACAGTTATCCAGTGTCCAAATAGTTTGGCTACTCCATAAGGGCTTCTGGGATAAAAAGGAGTCTTTTCATTCTGAGGAATTTCCTGAGCTTTTCCAAACATTTCACTTGTGGAGGCTTGATAGAACTTTGTATCAGGCTTTAAGCTCCTTATAGCTTCGAGGATTCTTAGAACTCCTATAGCGTTAACTTCCGCTGTTAAAATCGGCTGTTCAAATGATGCACTCACAAAACTTTGAGCAGCAAGATTGTAAACCTCATCTGGCTGAATCTTTTCTATTACTCTCATTATGTTGGTTAATTCCATTAAATCCATGTAAATAATCTTTACCTCTTTTTCAATCCCTAACTCTTTTAATCTCCAATTACTCGAATCCCCGCTTCTTCTGTCAGCTCCCCATACCTCATAACCCTTTTCAAGTAAAAATTTTGCCAAGTAAGCTCCGTCCTGCCCTCTGATCCCTGTTATTAATGCCTTTTTAAACATTTGATTACCTCCTTTGGTTTTTTATCTTATTCCTTTCTCCATCAAAAAGCTTGCATTTGTTTCATCGGCAACAAGACCGAATCTTCTACACAGCCACTTAGAAGCTATGACCATATCAACACCTCCTCATATAAAGCTAAAATTTTATCACCCACTGAACTTATTTCAAATTCTTTGAATCTTTCAAGAGCATTTTTTGAAAATTTTTGATATAAATCTTTGTCCATTAAAATTTTATTTATAGCATCTGCTAAGGCCTTAGGATTTTTTGGAGGAACAACAAGCCCTGTGATGTTATTTTTATTTACATAACTCATACCAGAACCGTATACCTCTGTGGTTACAAGAGGCTTTCCATAAAAAAGAGCTTCAACCAATACAAGTCCAAAAGCTTCAGAACGTTCAACAGAAGGAAGACAGAATACATCACACTTTTTGATAAATGTTTGTATGTTTTCTACTTTACCTATGAGGTACACTTTCTCTTCTAAAGCAAGCTTCTTTATAAGATTTATAAGATCTTCATAGAGAGGACCTGCTCCAACTATCAATACAATGGTATTATCATTCAAATATTTAGCAGATTCTATTAAATATTCAAAGCCTTTATAGTACACGAGCCTTCCTACTGATAAAACTACCTTTTTATTTTTTAGTTTGTCTCTTATTTCAAGCCATTTTTTATCTTCTTTGTCTGATTTTAATCTATCGGGGTTTAATCCCAATGGTATAACAACTGCCTTTTCTTTAAAGCCTTTTATCTGATTTGAAGATTCGAGATATTGAGGTGATGTACATATTATTCTTTCCGCTTTTTTTAGTACTAGTTGTTGAATAGGTTTATAGAACATATACGATATTTTCTGCCTTACTATATCAGAGTGCCAGTGAATTATAACCTTTTTTGATGCGAATAAACTAAGGATTTCAGCTAAAGGATTTGGACTATGTACATGAGTGATATCATAATTCTTTTCTATTTGCTTGAAAGTTTTAATAAAATCCAAAGATAAAGGAGCAGAGTTTAGCTTTATATTCATCTTTGATTCAAAATATTCAAAAGATCTATATTCCTTTTTAGCAGTTTCATCACCAAAACATAATAAATCTGCTCTTATTCCTTTTTTGTTTAGATATTCTAGTAAGTCATAAGAAAAAATCTCTATTCCTCCCTCTTTTGGAGGACATAGTTTGCCAAGGTGTAGCACTTTCATATTTTGCCTCTTAATATGTTATGAAAATATTCTATAAATTCTTCAATTATTTTCTCTTTTTGAAAAAGCTGGAGCCTTCTTTTCGCAGTATTAAGGAGTTTTAGTCTAAACTCATTATCTGTCATGGCTTTATATATTTTATCTGATATGTCTTTAGGGTCATACGGATTAAAACATGCTATTTCATCTGTTAAAATTTCTCTTAACACAGGAATATTTGAAGTTATTACAGGACAGTTCAAAGCAGTTGCTTCTAATGGGGGTAATCCAAACCCTTCAAAGAAAGAAGGGAACACAAAAAGCTTTGCATGCTGATAAAGGTTTATGAGCTCGTCATCAGAAGGTGATAAAATTTCTACTATAAACTCTTTTAGGTTAAGTGTCTTTATGAGTTTATCAACCTCATCTTCTGAAGATCTGTCTTTGGAGCCTGCTATAACAAGCTTTGAGTTTATCATATGTTTTATGTTATTAAAAGCTAAAATAAGATTTGTTAAGTTTTTGTGTTTTTTGCGATTCCCTACAAACAGTATATAATCACCTTCTACAATAGGTTTTTGTATTTTGCTTTTTTGATAAAATTTATCATCTATAAATGCGTAAATTACTTTAATTTTGTTTTGATGAGATTTGAAAAAGTTCTGAAGTTCAAATTTAACATGATTTGATATGGTAATAATCCCTTTTGAGTACTTTAGAGCTCTTTTTATATAGACTCTAAATATTTCTTTTTTAAGAGCACTTCTATCCCAAAACTGCGTAAAAGGTATCAAATCAAGAATAGTTGTAATTGTGTTTGATGGTATGTATAAAGGTAGATTTATATGAGGGTAAAAGAATAAATCTACTTTTTTCTCTAACGCTTTTAGTATTTTTGATTGGTTAAAAAATCCTTTTATAGAAAATTTTTCATAATCTACAAAAATAGGTTCTATATTGGTGGCTACAGTTTGAAAGTCTTTTTCAAATGCATCTTTTAATCTTTGTGGTACGCATGTATAAATCCTTATTCCCCTTTTTGCAAACTCTTTTGTAAGAGATTCGTAATACCTACCTATCCCAGAACCTTTGTAGAATAGCCCGTCAATATAGAGGATCATTTTAAAGCTCCTTATATTTGAACTCCGGTTATGGGTTGAGTTAAAAATCTTGCGGAGATGTAAATGGTATTATTCATGTTTTTAAACTCTTATAACCTCTATATATTTTAACAAGAACAGGTAAGATAGTAGTCCTCAATAATTTATTCTCATCTAACTTACGCTTAAGCTTAAGCCTAAACACAGTTTTAATGTTCATCTCAAAATGCACTGTTTCAACCAACCTATCATACTCAAAATTAACTTTAATTTCTTCAGGATGGCTCAGAGGAAATTCTAACTCTTCAAGGCTCAAAGCTCTTATGTGCTTTGGTATTCCCCATTTTGTAGGAGTAGCTTCTGCATGGTATCCAATATTCAACACTATATTTTTCTTTGGAACCACTGCCAGCATACCTCGTTTCAACATCTGGTAGGTAAACTGGGTATCCCATGCAAGATGAGGGTATTTGTGTATCTCGTCAAAAATGGCTTCCCAATAAAGTTTGACCATCTTATTTCCCTGAGAGATTCTGTCAAGAAAATCTGTGTTTTTAACCTGTGGCCAGTCGGATGTGTACATATCCTGATACTGCCACCTATCTCTCCAAGTAGCCCACCCCCATTTTAAGTCATATTTAGAAAAGAAATAACTGTATGGATAATCTTTCCTAGGAAATGGATTAAATCCCTGTATAACACCAATTCTTTTATTATCCTTATACATATCAAGCAGTTCATCACAGAATCTAAAGAAACTCACGGAAGGCAGACAATCATCTTCCAGTATTATTCCCGCCTCTTCTTCAGAAAAAAACCAACTTATGGCATCATTTGGACCAAACCCAACGCCTAAGTTTCTATCTCTAAATCTTGTTTTAACTGAACAGTCCCAATCAATGCTGTTTACTATAAATTCTCTTACCTTTAGAACTTTTTCGTGTTCTTCTTCAGTCCTGCCACCGTCAGATGCAATATATAGCCTTTTAGGTTTGATCTTTTTAATAGCCTCCAACACTCTGCGAGTAGTGTCTAACCTTTTAAAAGTTATAAAGAGGACCGGTCTCTCAAACCTACTCATGTTAAGCTCCCTCCTACTATTTTTTGTAATGCGTTGTATATATTTGATAAAACCTTATCTGCATCAAATCTTTCTGTTGTTTTTGCTATATTTTCTGGAGTATCAAATTTCAACCTGCCATCTATAACTCCTGAGATGACTTCCAGAAAGTTTTTTATATCACCTTCCCTGTAAAGGTAGCCGTTCACTCCGTTTATAACAATATCCTTTGGTCCTGATCTGCAATCAGAAGATATAACAGGTATCCCCCTCTGATTGGCTTCCACAAGTACCATAGGAAATCCTTCCCATCTTGAGGTGAGCACAAGGGCTGTGGCTTCTTCTATATGACTAAAGGGGTCTTCTTTAAAGCCTAACCACCTTATTCTCTCTGATATGCCAAGTTTACTGGCTAAGTTTTTCAGTTTTTGCTCATCTGGTCCTGTACCTATGATAATGAGTTCCCAGTTTCTGTCTTTTAACATTGATAACCCTTTTAGTAGAAAGGATATGTTTTTATCAGAGTCTGTGAGTCTGCCAACATATACAAAATTTGGATAAGCAGATCTTTTGATCAATGGACCTTCATAGGGCATAACAGGGTTGTATACCAGATAGGTGTTTGCAGAAGGTTTTATACCCTTAACAAAGTCACATATTTCAGAGGATATACATAAGAAAGCATCTGTGGAAAAGATCCCTTTTAGGATTTCTTTTTCGTAAATGACCTTTTGAATTTTTCCCCTAAGATATCCAAACAGGCTACCATGATCCCAGTATACTACCTTTGCTTTCATACCCTTCTCTATAAGTGCAACTTTAGTACTATTTAACAGTAGAGGATCTGTTACGAGTGCTATATCAAAATAAGGTAAACCACTAAATGCTTGTTTAAGTGATCTAAGATTCATCAATAAATCCTTACCCAAAAACCTTTTGATGGATACAGTAGTAATGTAATTAGCCCTACTTTCGTAGTCAGAATCTCTGTATATTGGAAAGTTTGTGAAGATTTCTAAAGGAGGCTTGTTAAGTAAAGAAACATAGTGAGGTACAGAAATTATAAAAACTTCACAGTGATACTTCTCTTTTAGAGTTTTAAGAACCAAGCTCGTAACTTTCTCATATCCCCCGTATATAGAGAATGTGTTATTGGATACAATAGCTATTTTCATGATACCTTTCCTTTTTCAATCAATTTTAAGTTAGGACTACCTTTTATAAATTCTATCATGATGTATAAAGCCAAAACATAAACACCAGCTTTTATAACATAAGATAAAGGCATAAGGAGTAGATCTCTTGGCAGATAGATGATACCTTGAACCGCTACGAAGACTAGGATTTTCCCATAAATATTAACTGAGTCAAACATATTCCAGAGTTTGCTTAATATGAACCCTATAAAGAAGGAAACTATACAAGTACCTAAAATACCACTAAGTAAATACGCTTCCGCCAAATAAGAAGATCCTACACCATATCCCATCAAATACCCCTGATAGTTAATTTTTATCATGAGGTCTGTGGCAAAAGCCCTGTCTGGAAGAGAAGAATACTGTGAGTATATAGCTCCAAGAGGTTCCCATAGTAGATACTTCAAGATTTTTCCAGAAAACTCATCACTAAATTCCACTGCCATTGCAGTTACAAAGAAAGAAACTCCCTGTTGTTTCAAAAATTCCAAAACAGGATTTTTAGGCAAAAGAAATCCTAATGTACCTGCTTCCCTGTAGTAGGAAACTATCAAACTAAGAACAGACACGATAATAAATACAATAAAAATCTCTCTAAGTTTTAATCTTTTATCAAATCTCTTTTTATAAAACAAAAATATAGTAAGCCAAAAGGTGAAAAATTGTCCTCTAAAACCGCTCAAGAGAACCGGAAGTGTCATAAACAACCAAATAAATAAAACAGTAAATATATATTTCCTATTTTGCTCTTGTAGGAAATACCCTAACAAACCTATGTAAGCAAAATAGCTTATAGCCCTTGTTATAAACCCAGCTTTTTCTAAGTATTCCGTCGATTGATAAAACGCCATATAGCCACCCTGTAGAAAATAAAAGAAATAAATGAAAATTTTGTAAATGTAGAATGGTAGTGCTATCAGGAAAATAGCTAAAAATAACTTTTTCAAAAATCCGTTGTTATTGTAATAGTCCTTCAATTTATAGTTATCAGAAATACTTCCCCAGAGACCACCCAAGAGCACAAACCAGTAGCTCAAATTAATAATTAACATAGCAGTTCTAAGAGAGTCTTCCTGTAAATAAAGGTTTGCTTCCATTAAAAATACAAAAGATATATCTATGCTTGTATCAAATATGGAGCTTATAATCAAACCACCCTGAAACAGAGTTAATGTTCCCATAAAAATTAAAACAGGATGCCATTTTTTTCCGAAAACAAGGAGATAAAGCAGAAATGCAAAAACTATATTACATACATACACATATTTTAATAGGGCTATATCAATGAAATTAATTAAAAAAATATTACCCCCAATAAATAATGAAACAAAACTTAAAACCAAGATTTTATCACTATAGCGATAACGTCTCATCAATTTTTCTTAACTCCCTTTTTGAAAATCCATAAAGCATAAGCATTAAAAATGATTCACTTATTAATCTGGATATAGCTGCTCCGTTTTCTTTAAAAAGTAGAACTAAAGGAATGATTATTATTATATTTAAAATTCCTGTTAAGATTAAGGAAATTGAAAACAATTCCGACTTTTTTAAGTTTATAAGGATTTGATTACCATAAATATTTGCAATATAGCATATTAACGGAACATATAGCATAATAAGTAGAGGGAAAATTGATGGCTTGAACTCCTCACCAAAGATAAAAGGGATAAGCCAGTTAGATAATATCCCAATAGTAGACAAGGCTATAAGATAAACAATTACCCCAGCATTTCTTATTTTTCTCAATTTTTTTAGAGCATTTGAAGGGTTTAATTCTAGTTCGCGGGACATCCATGGAAATATAGAATTAACAATTGGCACTTGTGTTGCGATTAGAGCACCAATTATTCTCGCAGCTAAAGTATAAATAGCAACTGTAGTATTATCTGCAAATAATCCTAATATAAATATGTTGGTATCATTAAAAAGGGGTATAGAAGCTGTGGATAAAAACAACGGGAAGCCATCTCTCAGCTCCCTCTTCACAGCCTCCCAAGACGGAAGCATAATCTTAACTCCAAAATCTTTAAACACAATCCATAAAGCCAGAATACCTGATATTATAAACCCAAGGGAGTTAATAAGCGGGACATAGATATAGTGAGCTTGTTCTCTAACAAAAACAAAAATAGCTCCCGTAAATATCAGCTTAGCAAGGATGTTTAAAAAGGTTATATACTTCATCCTTTCCATCCCCTGAAAAAACCATGTAGGAAACAAAACCTGACCAACCACCATCCCAAAGGTAAGATAATAAACTATCCAGTCTTTTCTAAACTTTTCAAAAGAAAAAACAATAACCGTCATTAACAAAAGAGCTAAAACCAACAATCCAAGCTTTATAATCATAACGGAGTTGAATATTTCGGAAACTTTTTCTTTATTGTCACGATTTATTGATATCTCCCGCGTGGCTGAAAGGTTAAATCCGTAATCCGTTAAAACCATGAAGTATCCAATAAAAGCCTGAGAAAAGGCGATAAGTCCAAATTTATCAGGTCCCAATACCCTCACCAGATAGGGAAGGGTTATTAAAGGTGCTAAGTAATTTACAGCCTGTAGCACAGAAAGGGATAAAAAGTTCTCTAAAAGAACTCTCTTTTCCTTTTCCAAAAGAGGAACCTTAAACCCTTTCACAACTCCCTTTACCCTTTATAATTTTAACCACTATGTGGGAAGGTTTTGAAGAACTCACCGATAAAGATATATACGACAGAGCCATTTCGGGAGATAAGCCTGCGGTGGTGATATTTATAAAGCCGGAAGATCCTGAGAACGAAAGGTGGTTTTCTCTGTTTTCCCGACTACAGAGACTCTACGGTGACAAGGTGAACTTCTTCTACATGGATACTTCCAAAACCACCAGTTACCAGGATCTGGGAATATTTGTCTTTCCTACCGTGCTTTACTTCAGAGACACTATGGAGCTGGACAGGCATGACTACTTCCCCTCCGAGGAAGAGGTAGAGAGGTCTATAAGGCGTTTGCTAAGACTATGAGGATCCTGTGGGCACCTTGGAGAAGTGGTTACGTGGAGAAGGTAGACGAGCAGGAGGGTTGTTTTCTGTGTGATGCGGCGAGAGCTGACCAACAGAGACACAGGGAACTTTTGGTACTTCATGTAGGTAGAAGGGCCTTCGTCATCTTTAATAAGTATCCTTACAACGCGGGGCATCTTATGGTGGCTCCTGTGGATCACATTGGAGATTTCCTGAAGTTGGACGAGGAGACAGCTCTTGAGATACATACGCTGACTCAGAAGGCCATAAGGGTTCTGAAGGAGGTCCTACGGCCTCACGGTTTTAACTTGGGCTACAATCTGGGAAGGAGCGCGGGGGCTGGGCTTGAGGACCACCTTCACCTTCACATAGTGCCTCGTTGGAACGGGGACACCAACTTTATGCCTGTGACCGCTAACACCAAGGTGATATCCCAAGATCTCTGGGATCTATACGACAGGCTAAAACCTGTGTGGGATAAATGTTAGAAGTTCATGATCTTCACCTTTACTACGGACAACGACACATACTGAAGGGTGTAAGCTTCTCCGTCAAGGAGGGTGAGATACTGTGCATCATGGGGGAATCGGGTTCTGGCAAAAGTTCTATCCTCATGTCTATTATGGGACTCCTACCTAAGGGGGCTGTCCTCAGGGGAAGTATAAGGTGGAGGGGTAAGGAGCTCATAGGTCTGAGTGAGGGAGAGTACAGAAAGATAAGGGGAAGGGAGATAGGTATGGTTTTTCAGGAGCCTTCCCTGTATCTGGATCCTCTCTTTAGGGTGGGAAGTCAGGTGGAGGAAGCCTACACGGTTCATTTTGGCAAAAAGGGAGCCAGAGATAGGGCTGTTCAGGCTCTTAAGAGGGCGGGTATTCAGGATGCGGAGAGGATCTACAGGGCCTATCCCCATCAGCTTTCGGGTGGTCTAAAACAGAGGGTGTGCATAGCTATGGCTATAGTGTGTGATCCTCCCCTTCTTCTTGCCGATGAGCCTACCACCGCTCTGGATCTCACAGTACAGAAGAGGATACTGCACCTTCTGAGAAGTTTAAGAGATGAGGGTAAAAGTATTCTGTTGGTAACTCACGATCCGGGAGTGGTGGCCGAGTGTGCGGACAGAGTTCTTGTCATAAAGGAGGGTGAAGTTCTGGAAGAGGGCGATGTCTTTAGGATCTTTGACGCTCCTCAACATCCATACACTCGTCAGCTTATCAGTACAAGTTGAAGAATTTTTCCAGACCTTCCAGAACTTTGTGAGAACTCACCTGGTAGGTTCCGCTGTCCAGCTTCTGTTTTATCTCCTCCGCCTTTTTGCTTATCTCGTCCTCCTCCACGGGATTGGTCACGCTTTCGTGAGATATATCTAACCTGACCGTTCCATCTCTGTCCTCTATCTTCCTTTCCCTTGCTTCCCTTTCCTTCTCCAGTCTGAGGTAATATTGGGTAAGACGTGCCAACTCCACCTTATCCAGCATGGCTATATAGTATAATATCGGAACTTTCCTTAGAGGTTAAAGATCACTTCCTCCCCTAAGCTTATACCATACGTCTCACGGGCGTTCCCCATGGGTAGAAAAATCTCCATGAGCCCAAAGCTGCCGCACAGGCTACCCAGTTTACCAGGCTCTCCCTCCATAAAATGGGTAACCACCTTAATCCTCTCTCCACGAAAGATAGCCTCGCGGTAGGGTCCACACTCCACGTTGGTGATGGCGTTTCCGAATCTGTCAAAGTAAAGGATTTTTCCCACCAGCGTGTTTCCTGAAAGGGTAGGTTCTTCCCAAACCAGGTGTGTCCTGTAGGGTATCTCTTTTCCTACGTCCTTTAACGGCACACCTTTGCTGAGGTGAGCTGCCACGGGGGCAAAGATGTCTCTTCCGTGAAAGGTCTGGTTTTTGCGCGGAAGGGTGAAGTTCTCTATCAGATGACACTGAGGCGTTCCCAGTTTTCTGACTACAAGATCAAACAGGCCGTTCATGGGACCTACAAAGTAATAATCCTGACAACGCATGGCTATGGCAGGTCTTTGAGATCCTACCCCAGGATCCACAACACCCACGAAGATGGTGCCAGGTGGAAAGTAGGAGTAGTGGGCCATAAGTAGAAGGGCTCCTTCCTGTATACAGAAAGGAGTCACGCTGTGAGTGATGTCCACTATGCGAGCCTTTGGGTTTATGGACAGAATGACGCCCTTCATGGCACCCACGAAACCATCTTTGTCTCCAAAGTCGGTGAGGAGAGCTATTACCGGGCTATCCGCCATAATCTTTAGTTTTTTCTAATTATAACTTGCTCCGGAAAGGGTAGGGTATAAATTTTTACTTAACCCACAAAACAGGAGGTAAGTTATGGAGAAGAATATGGCCACATGGGATAGGCTGGTGAGGGTTGTGCTGGGCATACTGTTTATCTGGCTTGCTCTTAGCAAGGGTGGTGCTTGGTGGATACTGGGTATAATAGGTATAGTCTTCATAGCCACCTCCATAATAGGCTTCTGTCCTCTCTACAGGGTGGTGGGATTTAGGACGGGTTGAGGGTTCTCTGTATAGACTGGGGAACCAAATCCTTAGGTTTAGCCCTTGGTGATACTAATCTTAAACTGGCTACGCCCTTAAAACCCATTCCCAACAGAGGGAAGGTTCTGGAGAGGATAGCTGAGCTTGTAAAAGAGTACGATGTAAGGCTGGTGGTGGTTGGGCTCCCTCTCACTCCCTCTGGTAGGGAGGGTCAGAGGGCTTCTCAGGTGAGGAGCTTTGTGGAAGAGCTATCCGCTCTTTTGCCTGAGCACGTAGGTGTGGAACTGTGGGATGAGCGTTACACCACCTACGAGGCTGTGCAGCTTCTGGAGGGGAAAAGTAGGAAGAAGGTAAAAGAACTCAAGGACTCTGTATCCGCTCTTATTATACTTCAGGAGTATCTTGATAGCTTATGAGATTCCTCCTCTCTGTTCTTATACTGTTCCTGCTGTTTCTTTTCTACGGCTTCCTTCCTGTGAAGGCCGACAAGACGGTGGATATCCCTTACGGAATGTCCACTCCCCAAATGGCCATGTATCTATATGAGCAAGGCCTTCTGAGGACTCCCCTCTCCTTTCTCCTCCTACACGTGGTGGTGAAAGGAAAGCTGGAGGCGGGAGAGTACGAGTTTAAAGGTTGGACGTGGCCGTGGGACGTTTACAGGAAGATAAGATACGGTCTTAAGAAAACTTACAAGATAACCATACCTGAAGGTTCGGACATATACGACATAGCTCGTATTCTGGAAAATAACGGCATAACAAAGGGAGAGGACTTTTTAAAGTGGGCCACCTCTCCTCAGGTGGCCAAAAAGTACGGTCTTAGGGTGTACGGTATGGAGGGATTCCTCTTTCCGGACACTTACTTTTTCTCCCGTAACACTCATCCCCTCACCATCATAGACACCATGTACCACAACTTTCTGAGAAGGACAAAACCTCTGAGGGAAGAACTCCTCCAGAAAGGAATGAGTTTGGAAGAATGGGTGACTGTGGCCTCTATGATAGAAAAAGAAACAGCCGTGAAGGAAGAAAAGCCCTTAGTGGCCGCTGTCATCTACAACCGCATTAAAAGAGGGATGAAGTTACAGATAGATCCTACGGTGATCTACGCCCTCAAAAGAAAGAACATGTGGGATGGAAAACTGACGCTGAAGGATCTTAAGATAGATGACCCTTACAACACCTACCTCTATCCTGGTCTTCCACCTACACCCATATGCAATCCGGGTCTTGACTCTCTGGAAGCTGCTCTTAGACCTGCCAAGGTGGATTATCTTTACTTTGTGGCCAACGGAGAGGGAGGGCACTTCTTCAGCGTTACTTACGAGGACCACTTGAAGAAAGTTAATCTCTACAGACAGATGCACCGCCAATGAGCTTTTAAAATATCTCCCTATGCTGTCGGTGGAAGAGCAGCTCCGCATCATAAAGAGAGGCACTGTGGAGATCATAGAGGAGGAGGAGCTAAGGAAAAAACTGGCAGAGGGAAGGCCTCTTCGCATCAAGGCGGGTTTTGATCCCACCGCTCCGGACCTTCACCTGGGTCACGTGGTGCTTCTTAACAAGCTGAGGCAGTTTCAAGATCTGGGTCACGAGGTTTACTTCGTGATAGGAGACTTTACCGCCATGATAGGAGATCCCACGGGAAGGAACGAGGTAAGACCACCCCTTTCCCGAGAGGAGGTTCTGGAAAACGCTAAAACTTACGAACATCAAGTTTTTAAGGTTCTTGATCCTCAGAAAACCAACGTGGTTTTTAACAGCTCCTGGATCACTCCCCTCGGAACGGAGGGTATCATAAAGCTCTCCGCCCACTACACGGTGGCACGTATGCTGGAGAGGGATGACTTCTCCCGTAGGTTCAAGGAAGGCATACCCATCTACATCCACGAGTTTATATATCCACTACTGCAGGGTTATGACTCGGTGGCTCTCAAAGCCGATGTGGAACTGGGTGGGACGGATCAAAAGTTTAACTTACTGGTGGGAAGAGATCTTCAGAGGGCTTACGGACAGGAACCTCAGGTTTGTATCACCTTACCCCTGTTGGTGGGATTGGACGGTGTTAGGAAGATGTCTAAATCTTACCGTAACTACGTAGGTCTTCAGGAAGATCCTGATTCCATGTTCGGTAAGATTATGTCCATATCGGATCAACTTATGTGGGAGTATTACACCCTCCTCACCGATATAGAGGAGGAGGAGATAAAAAACATGAAGGAGAAGTGGCATCCTGCAGATGCCAAGAAGCGCCTTGCCCATTACATTGTGGAGCGTTTCCACGGTAAGGAGGCAGCAGACAAGGCTCTGAGTAACTTTGAGAGAACCTTTTCCCGTAAGGAGTTTCCTGAGGACGCACCTGTTTTGGAACTGCCCATGGGATACAGACAAAAGGCCTTTGAACTGCTTTACAGCTTAGGTATAGAGAACTCTAAGAACTCGGCACGCAGAGTCATAGAAGGGGGTGGTCTTAGGATAAACGGTAGAAGAATAGAGGATCCCAACGAAGAGATAGAGGTGACAGAGGAACTCAGACTCCAGGTGGGTAAGAAAAGGTTCTTTCGCATAAAACCTATCTGACCAGCTTGACCCTCTCCCAGTTTACCGGCTTAAAACCTTCGTCTCTGGCCTCCTTCTTGGCCTTTTGGTAACTGATTATTCTGTTTATGTCGGTTCTCAGGGTAAGGTTCTTTTCCAACTCAGCTTTGTACTGTCTGAGGGTTTCGGTGTAGCGCTTGGATACCTGCAGGGCGTATATGGAGTAAGCCAGATTTGAAATAATAAGGATCACTATTAGAAAAAGGCATCTCATACCTTCTCCCCTGCTCTCAGTTTGGCGCTTCTGCTGGGAGGGTTTTTCTCTATCTCCTCCCGGGAGGGTGTTATGGGTTTTTTGGTGAGAGGCTTTATCTCGTGGGAGTGTTCTTTGAAAAAGTTCTTCACTATTCTGTCCTCCAGAGAGTGGAAGGATATCACCACCAGTCTTCCTCCCTTTCTGAGAAACTTTAGGGTCTTTGGGAGAGCTTCTTTGAGGTTTCTCAGCTCACCGTTTACCTCTATCCTTATGGCCTGAAAGACACGGGTGGCCGGATGTATCCTTCCCCTTCTGTAAGGTACCACAGACAGAACTATCTGCACCAGCTCACCCGTTGTCTCTATAGGTTTTTCCTTTCTTCTGAGGACTATGGCTCTCGCTATTCTGGAGGCGTAGGGTTCTTCTCCGTACTCCCTCAGTATACGCTCCAGATCTCTCTGGGAGTATCTGTTAACCACGTGGTAAGCGGTAATAGGATCTGATGGATCCATTCTCATGTCCAGAAACTCGTCCCTCTGGAAGGAAAAACCTCTTGCGCTTTTCAGCTGCATCATGGACATGCCAAGATCAAAGAGAAAACCGTCCACCTGCTCTACACCTTCCTGAAGTAACACCTCGTCTAAGTGCACAAAATTGGCGTGGTACAGACTAAACCTTCCTTCGAACTCCCTCAGGTTTTCCTCCGCCAACTTCAGAGCCTGAGGATCCCTGTCTATACCTATCACGTAAGCCTGAGGGTTTTTCTCCAAGATCCTTCTTGTGTGACCTCCTGCACCTACCGTGCAGTCCACGTAAAGTTTGCCTCCATTTCCTAAAAGTAGATCC
The DNA here is from genome assembly GCF_000025605.1 of Thermocrinis albus DSM 14484. Classification (NCBI taxonomy): domain Bacteria; kingdom Pseudomonadati; phylum Aquificota; class Aquificia; order Aquificales; family Aquificaceae; genus Thermocrinis; species Thermocrinis albus. The sequence continues at coordinate 139,919 of NC_013894.1, forward strand.
GTAGCTGTCTCCAACAAAACAGGAAAGTGATGCATTATCATACATAATAAATGAGTCCTCTTCTCTTAGCTACACTGTTGGTGATCCTATCTATAAGTGTTTGGGAAGCTTTCCTCATCCTTCTTCTCATCTACACGGGAATCCTCTTCCTAAAGGGTAAGCTCAGTTTTGGTGGCGTTATGATGAAGCCTTTATTAATGTACGCTGTGACTGTTTTGTTGTCTAACCTTCTCTTTGCTCCTAAGGAGTACATAGGTAAAGCGGTGGAGAGAAGCGTCTTCTTACTGGTTTACCCTTTGGGAGAAAGGTGGCACCTTGGAAGGGAAAAGCTCAGCTATTTTTGTAACTTTCTGACACTGGCAGGGTTCTTACTTTTTCCTGTAGTACTTTACAAGTTTCTCAAGACGGGAACGCCGGCTCCTCTGTGGGGAGGTGTCTTTGAAGTGGCCATACTTTACTCCCTCTTTTCCTTATCTTCTTTGGGCCTTTTCCTCTACAAGAGGAGCTGGTTTTACTTTTTAGCTTTTGTATTCTTCTTGGGAGTTGTTTTTTTTAGTGCCAGAAGATCTACCCTCCTGGGTCTCCTCTTTACCCTACTCCTTCTTCTGTTTCTTATGAGGGATAGAGTAGGTAAGAGGGTGGTGGTGGCAACAGTAGGGATACTTTTGGTGGGGTCCACCGTGGCTTTTCTTTTTTTGGTGGAGAAGGACCCTCGCTTCAGAGCTCTGTACGAGGTTATAACCCACCAAAGATCCATAGATGACAGATCTCTTTCTGTTATATCCAGCTATAGGTGGGACTTGGCAAAGGCAGGTATTGAGGTGATACGGAGAGATATAGAGGAGGGGAGAATCCTTAACCTTCTTCTGGGACACGGCATGGACCCCGCCTATCGCCTTAACCCTCCATCACCCATAGGAGGGGGTACCTACGAATCTGTCATCCTTATCTCCGAGTTTACCGAGAAGGGGCTTTTGGGCCTTGCTGCTATCCTTTGGATATTTTGGTCTTATTACCGTTATCTTATCAGGTTCCGCTTTAAACAGAAGGAGGATTTTCTCCTTATACCTCTTGTGGGTATGATGTCGGTACATCTCATAGGTAGTATTTTCACAGGTTTTTGGGACGCCATGCTTCCCCTCTTTCTCCTTTACCTACGGGTTGTGGAGGTGATAAAGAGTGCTGAAGAAGGTTGAAAACATCCTGATGATCTTGGGTCACTCTGCAGGTGTGGGTGATCTTCTGCGTGCTTCCGCCAGCTGGAGAGCTCTCAAAAACGCTTATCCCGACGCTCACCTACATCTTCTCTTTATGACGAAGGATCCTGGCTATGTTTCCGAAAGGCTCATATCTCACCACCATCTTCTGTCTTCCTTTCACACAATAGACAAAAGGATAAGAAACCTGCAGGACTGGAAGAGGATGCTGAGGGAGTTTTCTCAAGTGGTGGAAAGGATAAAGCCTGACCTCATAATAGACTTCGAACCTCATGGACTCAAAAGCTCTGTCCTTTGTCTTTACGCTCGCATAAGATGGGGTATACCCACCGTGGGGGTGGATGAGTTTCCTCTGAGAGGTCTCTTTTACCAGATAAGGGCACCATCCAGTCGTAAGGTCCTCAAAACTGAAGATTACACAGATAGGTTCTTCGTAGTCCTTAAGGCATTGGGTATAGAGAGAAGGGGTATACCCATAGAGCTGGAGGAGACAGAGGAGGCCGTTGCCTTCAGAAAGAACCTGAGGAAAAGACTGGGCATAGAAGAAAGTACACCTCTTATAGGCCTCAACATAGGCTGTGGAACACCTGACGCTCTATGGAAGAGACCTCCTATACCTTTGCTGAGAAAACTCATGGAAAAGATACAGAGAGCAATGAAGGGACATCTCCTTCTGACGGGAGCCTCTTTTGAGAAGGATATCAACGAAGAGTTTCTAAAAGGGTATCCCTTACCTGCCACCGACATGGCAGGACTAACCGACATACTGGAGCTACCGGGACTCATAAGGAGTTGTCAGCTTTTTGTGTCCACCGACAGTGGACCCTACCACATGAGTGTGGCTCTACGGGTTCCTACTCTCGCCATCTTTGTAAAACCCTTTCCCTCCTCTTACCACCATCACCCGTGGGTCAGGATAGGTGTTTTACAGAGAGAGGAGGACATTCCTCAGCTTCTTGAAAAGGCTATGGAACTTCTTAAATTCTCCCAAAAAGAGCTATGAGAAAAAACAAAACCTTCTTTGTGTGTCAGGAGTGCGGTTACACATCGGTAAGATGGATGGGGAAGTGTCCTGCCTGTGGTAGCTGGAACTCCATGGTGGAGGAAAAAGATCAGCCCGTGACGGAAGTAAGGACTTCTCAGGTGGATGTCAGACCAATATCTATGTGGGAGGTAGAGAGTAAAGATAGGTTCACCACAGGGTTTAAGAATCTGGACGAGGCGCTGGGGGGAGGTTTGGTGGCCGGACAAGTAATCCTCATAGCGGGAGAGCCGGGTATAGGTAAGTCCACTCTCCTCCTTCAGGTATCGGACAGGTTCTCACGCCTTTACGGAAAAGTTCTGTATGTATCTGGAGAAGAGTCGGGGCCTCAGATCAGCTTGAGGGGACAGAGGATAGGAGTGAAGAGTGACCAACTTCTTGTGCTTTCGGAAACTCATCTGGAAACAGTTCTGAAGGTGATGGAGGAGCTTTCTCCCAAAATGGTGGTGGTGGACTCGGTGCAGACCCTCCACTCTCAGGAGCTAGAGTCTTCCGCAGGGTCCGTTTCTCAGGTACGAGAGTGCTCTTTTCGCCTTGCCGAGTGGTGCAAAGCTAGAGAGATTCCCCTCTTCTTGGTGGGTCAGGTCAACAAGGAAGGTATGATAGCAGGTCCTAAGGTGTTAGAACACCTTGTGGATACCGTCCTTTACTTTGAGGGTGAAAGATACAGCTTCCATAGAGTCATAAAGGTGGTGAAAAACAGGTTTGGGTCTGCCGGAGAGCTGGCGGTGTTTAAAATGAGTTCCATCGGGCTTGAGGAGGTTCCCGATCCCTCGGCCTTCTTCCTGGAAGGAAAAGTGAGAGCTCCTGGCAGTGTCATCTTTCCCAGTACGGAAGGTAGTAAGCCTGTACTTTTGGAGGTGCAGGCTCTCACCATAGATGCCCTTTACACAACACCCCAAAGGAGGACGCAGGGTTTTGATCCCAACCGCCTTTCTCTCATACTGGCTATTTTGGAGAAGGAGGCTAAGGTATTCACGAGGGATAAGGATGTGTTCATCAACGTGGTGGGAGGTATGCAGGTGAAAGAACCTGCCGGTGATCTGGCTGTGGCTCTGGCTGTGGTATCATCGGTAAAAGGTAAGGTGCTGCCCGATCTTCTCGTTTTCGGCGAACTGGGTCTGGCTGGGGAGGTTCGGGGTGTGCATCTTCCTGAGCTGAGGCTTAAGGAAGGTGCTAAGTTTGGTATAAACACCGCGATAGTTCCTAAAGGATGTTATCTGGAAATAGACGGTATGCAGATTTTACCCGTTTCTCACATAAGAGAAGCTATAGAGTATATTTTGGAAAACCACCATGAAGGTGCTGTTGGTGGAGGATGACCATCTTTTGGGGGAGAGTGTGAAGGAGTTTCTCAAGGAGAACGGGTGTACAGTGGACTGGGTGTGGGATCCGAGAGAGGTTAAGGATCTTTTGGAGGTTTCCATATACGATGTGATAATCCTGGACCTGATGATGCCTCACCTGTCGGGAGAGGAGGTGCTCAAGGAGATAAGGAAGAAAGACCAGAAGGTACCTGTTCTGGTGTTGACGGCCAAGGGAAGACTGGAGGACAAAAAGGTGTGTTTTAATCTGGGAGCCGATGATTACCTTACCAAACCCTTTGAACCTGAGGAACTCCTCTTGAGGCTGAAAGCCTTAGTGAGGAGGAAGTTACCTTCCAAACAGGTGGAGATAGGCAGGCTCAAGGTGGATCTAGAAGAAGAGAAGGTGTGGTTGGATTCTAAAGTCCTCCTCCTGTCCCGTAAAGAGTGGCTCCTCCTCAAGTACCTGGTGGAGAACAGGGGAAGATGCGTAAGTAGCGAGGAGCTTCTTAACTACGTTTGGGGGGATGAACCTGTAGGTGAAGAAGTAGTGAGGGCCCACATAAAGAACTTACGTAAGATACTACCACCCGACACCATAGTGACAGTAAAGGGTAGAGGCTACTGTATACCCTAAAGTTCAGTCAAGGCAGTACTGAAGAAGCTCCTTCTTTCCCTTTCCCTCCCGTGAGGAAGTGAAGAGGATCTCCACAGTGGTGTGTTTTCTCACCGACTTGATGGCGGAGGATATCTCGTCCTGAGTTGCTGCATCCACCTTTGTGAGGACCACCTTGTAGGGAAGTTTCCTGTAATGGAGCCATTCTATCATTTGGACATCCAAAGGTGTCACACCTACTCGGGAATCTATGAGGAGAAAAACCCACTTTATGAGCTCTCCATAACGGGAAAAATACTCCTCCATCATCCGTCTCCAAGCTTCCCTTTCTCTGTGGGACACACGGGCATAACCGTAACCTGGAACATCTACCAGGTACACCTTTTCACCAAAGGGTATGAAGGTCACCCTTCTTGTTCTTCCTGGATCCTTACTTACCGCCACCACCTTTTTACCCAACAGCATGTTGATGAGGGAAGACTTACCTACGTTGGACCTTCCCACCAGCACCACGTGGGGTTTGTCCAACCACTCCTCCATAAAGTTTTATAATATCCGTGCATGTGCGGTATAGTGGGATACACGGGAAGAAGCAGCGCTCTTCTGATACTTCTTGAGGCTCTCGAAAGGTTGGAGTATAGGGGATACGACTCATCGGGTGTTGCCATAATAGAGAAGGGTAAGCTCTTTGTGGAGAAAAAGGTAGGAAAGATAAGGGAGCTGGTGCGCAGTCTGTGGGGCAAGACCCTGGAGGGCACAACAGGCATAGGTCATACTCGCTGGGCCACTCACGGAGGTGTGTGTGAACTGAACGCTCATCCTCACATCGACTTTACAGGTGAGTTTGCCCTTGTCCACAACGGCATCATAGAGAACTACATGGAACTGAAGGAGTTTCTGCGGTCCAAAGGTGTGGAGTATAAGTCAGAAACGGATACGGAGGCTATAGTACACTTAGTGTCCCTCCACTACAAGGGTGATCTTTTGCAAGCTGTAATGTCCACTCTTCCTTACCTGAAGGGTGCTTACGCTTTTGCCGTCATCACCACCAAGGAACCCAACAGGATAGTGGCCGTAAGGTACGGCAGTCCGCTGGTGGTGGGTTTGGGAGAGGATGGTAACATGATAGCTTCCGACATTCCTGCCCTTCTTCCTTTAACCAGGAAGGTGATACCCCTTGACGACGGTGAAGTGGTGGACGTAACACCTGAAGGTGTGGTCATATACGATACGGAGGGTAACGTAAGGGTAAAAGATCCCATAACAGTTACGTGGGATATAGTTTCTGCCGAAAAGGCAGGCTTTAAGCACTTTATGCTGAAGGAGATCTTTGAGGGACCACGGGTCATAGGAGATACTCTGAGCGGTTTTGTTTCACGGGACTACTCTCTTCCCTTTTCCCTGAAAGACTTCAGAAGAGTTATCATAACCGCCTGTGGCACTTCTTACCACGCTGGACTCATCGCCAAGTACTGGATAGAAAAGTACGCCCAGATCCCGGTGGAGGTGGCCTACGCTTCGGAGTTTAGATACTCCGACACTCCGGTTGGTCCGGAAGATTTGGTGATAGCTATATCTCAGTCTGGGGAAACGGCGGATACCAGATTTTCTGCCCTCAGTGCTAAAGAGAAGGGTGCCACCTTAGTGTCGGTGGTGAACGTGGTAGGTAGTGCTCTCAGTAGGGAGTCTGATTACACTCTTTACACTCATGCGGGACCGGAGATAGGTGTGGCAGCCACCAAAACTTTCTTGGCTCAGCTTACGGTCCTCTACAGTCTCGCTGCCATACACAGCCCGGACAAAGACAGACTCATGCAGTCTCTCATGCGTATACCTTCTCTGGTGGAGAAGGTTCTGGCAGAGGCCAACTACGTGAGGGAGATAGCCCTCAAATACGCCCATGTCAAGAGTGTGCTTTACTTGGGAAGGTATCTCAGCTATCCGGTGGCCATGGAAGGAGCCCTCAAACTGAAAGAGATATCATACATCCACGCAGAGGGTTTACCTGCCGGTGAGATGAAGCATGGACCTATAGCCCTTATAGATGACAGTATGCCGGTGGTGGTGGTGGCTCCCCACGACAGGGTTTACGAAAAGGTCATCTCCAACATAGAGGAAGTTCTGGCAAGGAAAGGTAAGGTGATCAGTGTAGGTTTTGAGGGAGACAAGCAGCTGGAGAAACTCTCCCTACACTTTATACCTGTACCGGCAGTGGAGGAGGATCTCACACCTTTCCTGACGGTGGTACCCCTACAACTCATGGCTTACTACATAGCGGATTACCTAGGTCTGGACGTGGATCAGCCCAGAAACCTAGCCAAAACTGTTACCGTTGAGTGAGTAGGAACTTTAGTAGAGCCTTCTGAGTATGTAGACGGTTTTCTGCTTGAGTGAATATGAAATCGGCAAAGGCTTCGAACACCTCCTCCGTTATCTCCTCCCCCTTTCTGGCAGGTAGACAGTGCATCACCTTTACGTCCGGTCTAGCATAAGACAACAGCTCCTTGTTCACCTGATAGGACCTTAGCACCTTTATCTTCTCCTCATCCCTTTCCTGGTTCATACTGACCCATACGTCCGTGTAGACAACGTGCGCGTCCTTCACAGCCTCTACGGGATTGGGAGTTAGGTATATGCTACCTCCCGTTATTCTGCATAGATCCTCTCCCGCCTGGTAGTAGTAGGAGGAAGGTTCGTAACCCTCTGGTGTGGCCACAAATAGCTTAAGACCAAACAGACCGGCTCCCACCAACCAGGTGTTACAAACGTTGTTACCATCTCCCACATAAGCTATCTTGATGGAGGTTATCTCTTCACCAAAAACTTCGTAGAGAGTGAAGATATCACTTAGTATCTGACAGGGATGGGACATATCGGTCAGAGCGTTCACCACAGGTACGGAGGAATGAAGGGCGAACTCTTTCAGTTTCTCATGGGAGTCTGTCCTTATCACCACACAGTCCAGATACCGTGATAGAGTACGGGCCGTGTCCTTTATGTCCTCTCCTCTTGAGATCTGAAGACTGTTTTCCATCATAAAGACGGGATGACCACCGAGGGAGCTGATGGCCACCTCAAAGGACACACGGGTTCTTGTGGAAGGTTTTGTAAAGATGAGCCCTATATGTTTACCTTCCAGGTATTTCTGGCTCTCTTGACCCCTTTTGAAGCTCTCCGCACTTTGCAGAAGCTCCCATCCCTCTTCGGGTGTTATATCCCACAGATCTATGAAGTTCCTCATTTTTAATATTATACGCCACCACCGGCAGAGTACAGACTAGCATATATTTATTTTTGTTATGAGCCTCAAGGAAGCGCTCCAGAAAAAGAGTCCCTACGTGTACCTTCTACCGGAGGGAACAGTTCAGGGCCAGAAAGTACCTGTATACTTTTACCTCAGCGAGAGACTTCTGGAGCTGCTGGAAGAGGATGCCATAAGGCAGGCTGCCAACGCCGCCACATTACCGGGTGTGGTGAAGGCTATATACGTTATGCCAGATGTTCACGTAGGCTACGGTTTCCCGGTAGGTGGTGTTATGGCCACCGATACCAAGGAGGGGATCATAAGTCCCGGTTCCATAGGATACGATATAAACTGTGGGGTCAGACTTATAGCCACCTCCCTTACCGCCGACAAAGTGTATCCTGTTAGGGAAAAACTTATGCAAGAGATCCTCAGGAACGTACCTGCGGGAGTAGGTTCCACAGGTAAACTCAAGCTTTCCAAGAAGGAACTGGCGGAGGTGCTGGTAAAGGGGGCAAGATGGGCTGTGGAGAGAGGATTCGGTTTCGAGGAAGACCTTCAGCATATAGAGTCGGAGGGTGCTCTACCTGGTGCTGATCCCAGTAAGGTATCCAACACCGCTTACGAGAGGGGAAGTGGTGAGCTGGGTACGGTAGGCTCAGGTAACCATTTTGTGGAGATACAGGTGGTAGATGAAATATACGACGAGGAGATATCGGAAACCTTAGGTCTCTACGAGGGACAGGTGACCATAATGGTGCACTCAGGTTCCAGAGGACTGGGTCATCAGGTGTGCGTGGACTACCTAAAGGTGGCAAAGGACAGCTTGGCCAAGTACGGTATAAGTCTTCCCGACATGCAGTTGGCCTGTATGCCCTTTAGCTCACCTGAAGGGCAGTCTTACTTTGGTGCTATGAAAGCTGCGGCCAACTATGCCTTCGCCAACAGACAGATACTAGGTTACCTGACGGCGGACACGGTGAGAAGGTTCTTTGGTCTATCTTGGGAAGATCTAGGCTACCGACTCATATACGATCTTGCTCACAACATAGGAAAAGTGGAAAAGCATAGGGTAAACGGTAAAGTTATGGAGCTGGTGGTGCACAGAAAAGGGGCTACGAGAGCTTTTCCACCCTTCCACGGTGAGGTACCTCCTGCCTACAGAAGTATAGGTCAACCTGTTCTCATACCCGGAGATGTAGGAAGGTACTCTTTCCTTCTGGTAGGTCAGGAAAGGAGCATGGAGATGAGCTTCGGCAGTGCCTGTCACGGGGCGGGGAGGCTCATGTCCCGTTCCAAAGCCAAGGAGTTGGTACGCAGAGAAGGGTTGGAAAAGGTACTGGAGGGTCTAGTGGTGGTGGCCAAAGGTAAGGGTACTATAGCGGAAGAGATACCTCAGGCCTACAAGGACGTTAGTGAGGTGGTAAGGGTGGTTCATGAGCTGGGCATAGCCAAACTGGTAGCCCGTATGCGCCCACTGGGTACCCTCAAAGGATAGCATGGATATAGTGTTTGAGAAGGGTATAAAGCACACAGCTCACGGTCTTAACTTCTACATGTCTTACTTTGACGATATAGCCCGTCTTCTTCCCAGAGATGAGCTCTGTTTCGTGGTAGGTGGATGGGTGAGAGACAGACTTCTGGGTGAGCCGGTAGGATACAAGATAGACGTAGATCTTCTCGTCACGTGTGACCCACGTAAGATAGCCAAAGATCTGGCAGAGGCTATAGGAGGCACCTACTTTGAGTTTGAAAAGAAGGGACTTCTCAGAAGGCCGACGGTGGCCACCGTCATCTTGGAGATTCCTCCTTACAGGTACAGGTTTGATTTTTCCCAGATAAAGGGTAAGGACATAGAGAAAGCTCTGGTGGAGGATCTCCTTTCCAGAGACTTCACCGCCAACGCTATGGCGGTGAGTTTGGACGACGTTCTCAGTATAGGAGCCAAACAAACTATCATCTACGATCCCGCTCACGGTGTAGAAGATCTGGAGATGGGTGTTCTGAGACCGGTCTCCATCAAGAATCTTGAGGAAGATCCTGTCAGAATCCTCAGGGGTGTGAGGCTGAGTGTGGAGAAAGATCTTGAGCTCACTGAGGATTTTTACCAGTTTGTCCTCCGTAAAAAACACATAATACGGAAGGCATCTCCCGAAAGGATAACGGTGGAACTGTTGCGTATTCTGGAACTCCCTAACAGTGCGCGTGCTCTAAGGGAGATGTATCGGCTTGGACTACTCCAGGAGCTGTTTCCCGATATAGCCAGATGGAAGGAGGTCACCACCTCCCATTACTCCTTAGAGAAGCACATGGATCTCCTTTGGGAAGAGATGGACAAAGTGGTGGAAGAAAAAGAGAAGTTCCTGCATGCCGAACTTCTGAGCCAGATAGGGAGTAAAAAGTTTCTGGGAGAGTTCTCTGACCTTGCCGCTCTGAAGTTGGCTGCCATCTTTCACGACATAGCAAAACCTCACACCTTCCAGATGAAGGATGGCAAACCCACTTTCTATCAACACGACCAGTTAGGTGCCCTTTTGGTGAAGGAGTACGGTAAAGCTTACAGATGGGGAGAAGATCTTACGCGCTTTGTGGCCGATCTTGTGACCTATCACCTGAGGGTGTTTTATCTGAAAGAGTCCCTAAAGAAGGGAGAACTCACCGACAGGGGAAGGGGTAAGTTCTGGAAGGAGTGTGGTCACATAGCACCGTGGCTTTTCCTTCATTCCATAGCGGACGCGAGAGCTTCCCACGACAGTGAAGAGGAGCTACATCACCTTATGGACACCATCCACGATCTTACCCATTTCGCGATGCGCAGTAAAACTAAACCGATAAAACCTCTGCTTACCGGTCATGACATAATGGAGTTGCTCTCCATACCACCCGGTCCGCTGGTGGGTGAAATAAAGAGAGCGCTGGAGGAGGCTCAGTTGGAGGGTAAAGTGTCCACCCGTGAGGAGGCGATAGATTTTGTAAAAAACTACCTTAGGAACTCAAACCTGATGGGTGAACCCTCCTGATCTCTTACCTCAAAGCCTATACCGCATTGCCCACGCCACCTTCCTACCTGGCCCAGAACCTGCCCCTTTCTGATCCTCTCCCCTTTCCTCACCAGAAGGTTTCTCCCGTACTTGTAAACGGTCATAAAATCTCCGTGGTTTACCACAAGAACCTCTCCGTAGGTTTTAAGATCGCTGCCTGCGTACAGGACAGTACCTTCTTGCACACTACGGAAAAACTCACCGCAGTTGGTTTTTATAAAAACACCCCTCTCATCCCGCATCACACTTCCATAAACAGGCATGGCGACCCTTAAAACCTGGTACTCTTCTCTGTGGGTTGTTTTAGGCCTTGTGGGTCTGTCCCTTATCTCCACCTGCAGGACACTGCAGGCTTCAATAAAGATCAACAAAAGGAGGATCAAAGCCCCCATCTTCCAGCATCCTGTAGGCTGATGGTATACACTCTATGAGGTAAGAGGGTGTCACGCTTTCCGTGTGCAGCTTCCTTTCTGCCAGCTCTCCCGCGAGCCCATGAAGAAAAACTCCCACCTTTAAGGCCTCTTCTGTAGGCAGTCCTCTACCCAAAAGTGCTGTCAGTACGCCTGCCAGAACGTCACCTGTACCACCCTTTGCCATGGCAGGTGTCCCTCTGGTGGAGATGTAAACCCTCCCTTCGGGAGTGGCTATGACGGTGCGCGAAGACTTAAGAACAAGGTAACATCGGTTTTCTACCGCAAAGTCCACCGCCACATCCACCATACTACCCAGTATGGTTTCCTTAGGAAGGGATGTGAGTCTCTCCATCTCACCTACATGGGGTGTAAGGACCACAGGATTCTCCCTTTCTCTGAGGGCCGGAAGGAGTTTCCCATCCGCCACGTTGTTGATACCGTCAGCGTCCAGAAGGAGGGGTACCTTCACCTCTTCTATGAGGAACTTCACCAGCTTGATACCGTCCTCGTACCTATCCATACCCATGCCTACACCCACGGCGGAGAACCTTCCAAGATGCTCTCTTAGAATATGAGAGGAAGAGGAGGAAATCCTCTCTTCTCCCATAAGGGGCAGGCACATCTCTTCTGTAAGTTGGGAGTGTACCGTGGTGCAAAGACTTTTAGGTACTCCCACCGTTACCAGACCGGCACCTGCCCGTGTGGCGGCTCTTGCCGCCATGATTATCGCACCCAGTTTACCCAAGCTACCCCCCAAGAGGAGAACATGCCCCATCTTACCTTTGTGGACATCCTTTTCCCTAACGGGAACACTCACCTTCAGGAGCAGTTCTCTCTGTACCTTATCTACCGTATGGGGTGGTATGCCTATGTCCACCACGTAGAGTTGTCCACACCTTTTGGCAGCAGGATGAAGGATGTGACACAGTTTGGGATACTGAAAGGTGACGGTGGCACTGGCCTTTACAGAAGGTTCAAAGATAAGGCCACTGTCTGCCCAAAGTCCCGAAGGAATATCCACCGAAAGCACTGCTGCCCCGCTATCGTTGAGTTCCTTTATGATGTCGGCCACTTTAGGATCCTTTACGGGAGGTACAAAACCCGTTCCAAAGATGGCGTCTACCACAAGATGGTAGTCTCCTAAGAAAGGTTTTTGATGTAAGGGCTCAAGACCTATGGTTTTGAGGATATTAAGCTGGGTGAGGGCATCACCCTTAAGATCCTCTCCCTGCACCATAAAGTAATCCACCTTATACCCCCAAAGGTGGAGCTGGCGCGCCACCACCAGACCATCACCACCGTTGTTGCCTTTTCCCACCAACACCAGTACCTTCCTGACGTCCCTAAAGTACTCCCTTATGACTCTGCACACACCCAACCCTGCCCTCTCCATAAGTACCAGGGAAGGTATACCACCCTCTCTGTCGGCCTGTGCCATTTCGTGAGCCTTCAGAACCTTCATAAGAGCTTATAATAACTGAGACTGGCATGAAGAAGGTGGTCATTCTCGGAAGCGGACCCAATAGGATAGGTCAGGGTATAGAGTTTGACTACGCCTGCGTTCAGGCCATATTCTCCCTGAGGGAGGAAGGTGTTCAGACCATAATGATCAACTGTAACCCTGAGACGGTTTCTACCGATTACGACACAGCGGACCGTTTGTACTTCGAACCTGTAGTTTTAGAGAACGTCCTGGAAGTCATAAGGAGGGAGAAACCTGACGGTGTACTGATTCAGTTTGGGGGACAAACCCCCCTAAAACTATCCCTCCCGTTGAGGGATGCTGGTGTAACTATACTGGGAACTCCTCCTGAGAGTATAGACATAGCCGAGGACAGAGAGCTCTTTCGTCGGCTCATACAGAAACTGGGACTACGCCAACCTCCCAGTGAGGCGGTGAGATCCAAGGAAGAGGCCATTAGGGTGGCAGAAGCTATAGGCTACCCTGTTTTGGTAAGACCTTCCTACGTTCTGGGTGGCAGGGCTATGAGGATCATCTACGACAGGGAAGAGTTAGTCACCTATCTGGAGGAAGCTGTGGAAGTAAGCTATCAGAGACCCATCCTTATAGACGCTTATCTGTCCGACAGCGTTGAGGTGGATGTGGACGCTATTGGTGACGGTGAGGACTTTCTGGTGGGTGCCGTCATGGAGCACATAGAGGAGGCTGGTGTACACTCCGGAGACAGTGCAGCCTCTATACCCCCCTACACGTTACCTTCTGACGTGGTGGAGGAGATAAAGCGTCAGTCTAAGGAAATAGCCAGAAGTCTCGGAGTGGTAGGTCTCATAAACCTTCAGTTTGCGGTGAAAGACGGTGAGGTATACGTACTGGAGGTAAACCCAAGGGCTTCCCGTACCGTTCCCTTTGTCAGTAAGGCCATAGGCTACCCTCTCGCCAAGCTGGCTGCCAAGGTGTCCATAGGGAGAAAGTTGAGGGAGCTGGTTCCTGAGGTCTTTAGGAGATTAGAAGAAGGTAATGTTCATCCGTGCAGCGACTTTTTACCCTCTGACTGGAACCTTTACTGTGTGAAGGAGGTGGTCTTCCCTTGGAACCGCTTTCCCGAAGTGGATCCTGTACTGGGTCCTGAGATGAAGAGTACGGGTGAGGTGATGGGCATAGACACTGTGTTTGGTCTGGCCTTTTACAAAGCTCAGCTGGCTGTCGGTAACAGACTACCGACGGAGGGGAGTGTGTTTGTCAGTGTGGCCGACAAGGACAAACCTAAGGCGGTGGATTTGGTGAAAGGCTTTCTAGAACTGGGTTTTGAGGTGCTGGCCACATCGGGCACCTACCAATACATGAAGGAGAAGGGTCTGGAGGTGAAACATGTCCTAAAAGTCTCCGAGGGAAGACCTCACGTAGTGGACATGATCAAAAACGGGCAGATATCTCTCGTCATCAACACACCTACAGGAAAGCGCGCTAGAACCGACGCTTATTACATCAGAAGGGCTGTGGTGCAGTACTCTGTACCCTATACCACCACCGTGAGGGGTGGCTACGCTATGTTGGAGGCTATAAGGTGTTACAAGAACTCCGGTGGTAAACTGACGGTGCGTGCCCTTCAGGACATTTTTCCATGAAGATAGTCATAACGGGAGAACCGGGTGTCGGTAAAACCACCCTCGTTAAAAAACTGGTCCAAATGTTGGGAGACAGAGCGGTAGGATTCTGGACGGAGGAGATAAGGGATAAAAAGACAGGAAAAAGAACAGGGTTTAAGGTGATAAACACACAAGGACAGGAGGTTGTCTTTGCATCCAAGTTCTTCACGTCGCGCCATCTGGTGGGTTCTTACGGCGTTAACGTGGAACGCTTTGAAAAGGTTGCTCTTCCGGTTCTGGAGGAGGCCATAAAGGCCGAAAAGGATAAGGTGGTTGTCATAGACGAAGTGGGTAAGATGGAGCTCTTTTCAAGACCTTTCAGAGAGCTGGTAAGACAGATACTCCATGATCCCACCAAAAGGGTGGTGGTCACCATTCCCATAAGGGATGTGCATCCTCTTGTGAAGGAGATAAGGAGGCTCAAAGGTGCTGTTCTTATAGAACTCACCCTTGAGAACCGTGAGCGGATACATCAGGATATATTCCAGCTTCTTTTAACTTCTCTAAGATAAAACTCAATGCCCCTTCTGTTCCAAGAGCATCCATGTCTACCTCTATCCAACCTTGTTTTGAAAACCACCTCATCTGTCTTTTGGCATACTGGAGAGTGTTTCTGATGATGTTGTTTACCGCATCCGACAGAGTTATCTCCCCCTTCAGGTAAGGGATAAGCTCCTTGTAACCTATAGCTTGCTGAGAGGTCAAAAAGTTTTCTAGACCCATCTGCATCAACCTTCTTACCTCCTCCACCAGTCCCTGCTGTATCATCAGCTGGGCACGTTGAGCTATCCTCTCTGCCAGAACGCTTCTGCTACGCTTCAGATAAAAGCACAAACATTGAAAGCGTGGACTGGACCATCTGTGAAAGGAGGAGAAGGGCCTTCCTGTTTGCAAGAAGACCTCCAGAGCTCTCACCACCCTCCTCAGATCATTGGGGGATATCTTACCGGCGTAGAGGGGATCCACCACCAGCAGCTTTTGGTAAAGCCAGAGATTTCCTCTACGCCTGGCTATAAGGTACAGCCTTTCCCTCAGTTTCCAATCAGGTGGAGGTGTGTCCTCTATACCGTACAGAAGCACCTGCAGGTAAAGGTAGGACCCACCACACACCAGAGGTATCTTCTTTCTCCTTAGAAGATCTTCCACTGCGCGCAGCGCCCTCTCTTCAAACATACGAGCGTCAAACACCACACCGGGATCCACTTCATCCACCAAGTGGTGTTTTATCTCTTTCATACACTGCACGGGCTTAGCTGTCCCTATGTCCATACCTCTGTATACCGCCATGGAATCGGCACTTATTATTTCGGTGTTCAGTCTTTTGGCAAGAAGGCAACACAGTTCCGACTTTCCGCTAGCGGTGGGACCTGCAACCACCAGAATCATTCTTCCAAGAATAGGCTTATGCCTGCAACTCCGTAGGCTCCGTTCTTATAACACAGCTTCAGTTTGTCCCACGTAACACCACCAAGAGCGTAAACAGGTATGGAAACAGCTCTGGACACTTCCGCTAAAGTTTTAAGACCAACAGGCTCTGCGTTGGGATGGGACCTGGTGGGGAATATGGGACTGAGGGTTATAAAGTCAGCTCCCTCCCTCTCCGCTTGAAGGGCTTCCTCCATGTTATGGGCAGAGAAACCTACCAGGAGCTTTGGGCTGAGTTTTTTGACCACCGAAGGTGGAAGTCCAGAAGAGGGTAGATGAACACCATCTGCCTCCACGGCCATGGCGATGTCTACCCTGTCGTTTATAAAAAGGAGAGCACCGTAGCGTGCCGTTATCTCGCGCACTTTTAGGGCTTTTTGATAGTACTGAGATGCTGAGATATCCTTCTCCCTCAACTGGATCATTCTCACACCCCTTTCCATGAGGCGCAGTAAAATCTCCTCCCATCTGTCACCATAGAGTTTACTGTCGGTGATGGCGTAAAGTCTAGGTAGCTGAGCCATGCAAAAGCTCGATAACGTGCTGTATGTCCTTATCACCTCTCCCGGAGAGGTTTAGAACCACGATGCCACCTTTCCCTATCTCCCTTGCTATCTCTACTGTTTTCAGAACGGCGTGAGCAGGCTCAAGAGCGGGTATTATACCCTCCAGTCTGGCCAGAAGCTTAAAGCCCTCCAGTGCTTCCTCATCAGTGGCTGTGAGGTATATGGCCCTACCTGATTGAAAAAGGTAGGCGTGTTCTGGCCCTACTCCGGGATAGTCTAGTCCCGCCGACACGGAATGGGTGGGTAGTATCTGGCCTTCCTCGTCCTGCAGGAAGTAAGATTTCATACCATGAAGAACACCCACGGAGCCACCGTTTATAGATGCTGCATGTTGGCCCGTATGGAGACCCATACCACCTGCTTCTACACCTATCAGTTTGACTTCCGGATGTTCTACGAAGGGGTAAAAGATACCCATAGCGTTGGAGCCACCACCCACACAGGCCACCACAGCATCGGGAAGCCTTCCTTCCGCACGTAAGATCTGCTCCTTTACTTCTTTACCTATCACACTCTGAAAATCTCTCACCATCATGGGAAAGGGATGAGGACCCACCACGGATCCTATCACGTAGTGGGTGGTATCCACGTTGGTGACCCAGTCTCTGAGAGCTTCGTTTATAGCGTCCTTGAGGGTCCTGCTACCACTCCTCACTATGTGTACCTTGGCACCCAAAAGCTCCATTCTGAAGAGGTTAAGTCTCTGTCTCTGAGCGTCCTCCTCGCCCATGTAGATGACACACTCAAGACCCATAAGGGCACAGGCTGTAGCGGTGGCAACACCGTGTTGTCCCGCACCTGTCTCCGCTATGACCCTTTTCTTACCCATCCTTTTGGTGAGGAGTACCTGACCTAAGGTGTTGTTGATTTTGTGGGCTCCCGTGTGGAGAAGATCCTCTCTCTTTATGTAGATCTTGGCACCACCTGCGTAACGGGTTAGATTCTCAGCCAAGTAAAGGGGTGTAGGTCTTCCTGCGTAGTGATGAAGGTAGTTTTCCAGCTCCTGCCAGAAGGTGGGATCTTCTTTTACCTTTGTGTAGGCTTCTTCCAGCTGCTCCAGAGCGTACATGAGGGTTTCTGGAACAAACCTTCCACCAAACTCACCGAAGTATCCTCTCTCATCGGGAAGTTTCTTCATAATCTCTCATTATAACCGTGTTAATATATGACACCAAAAAGGCAAGAGGTGGTTTGGCATGACGGACGTGTTCTTTATGGAGAGGGATCCTTACGCACCCATAAGACACTGCTATCCTGTGTCTAAAGTCCTTTACCATGGCAAGAGCCCCTATCAGGAAATCATGGTGGTGGAGTCCCCCCACTTTGGAAAGGTGTTGATACTGGACGGTGTAGCTCAGTGTGACGAACGGTTTGAGTTCATCTATCACGAATTCATGGCCCACGTACCCCTTTACGCGCACCCCAATCCCCAAGATGTCCTCATCATAGGAGGTGGTGATGGTGGCGTTCTGAGGGAAGTTCTCAAACATCCTGAGGTGAAGAGGGCGGTTCTGGTAGACATAGACAAGGAGGTGATAGAGGTGTCCAAAAAGTTCCTTCCCACCATGGCGTGCAGTTTTGACGATCCTAGGGCTATAGTCATCAACGAAGACGGCTACAAGTACATACAGGATTACGAAGGTGAGTTTGACGTGATAATAGTGGACTCTACGGACCCAGTAGGCTTCGCTCACGTGCTTACCACCGAAGAGTTCTTCAAGTACGTGTACAGAGCCCTTAAGGAGGACGGTATATACGTAGGTCAGACAGAATCCATACATTACCACGTGGAGATAGTGAGGAGAGTACAGAAGGCTCTACGGAAGGTTTTCCCCATAGTGGATCTCTACACGGCCGTCATACCAGGTTACGCAGGCTACTGGTGGACTATGTCCATAGCCTCCAAGAAGTACCCTGTACGAGAACCTTCCAGAGAAGTTACCGTTTCCACAAAACTTTACAGTGCTGACATGCATAGGTATGCCTTCCTTCCCGAAAGCTTTTACCAGAGAATTCTGAATGGTGATTACTCTTTCTGAAGGAAGAAGAGTTTAATGGTCCTTCTGGCTCTCTCAGGATCCTCCCTCAGTATACGGTGGGCTTCTTGCATAGCTTTAGCAGAGCTTCCGGCAGGTAAACCTTCCCGTTGTAGCCATTGGAGGAAGTGATATCTGGCAGCTATGGAGGCACAGGCAACCGCTATGTTCTTCTCTCCTTTTGGAACAAAGGTGACCTTAGGTCCGAAAGGGTTACGGGAGGCATAGGCATCCACCACTATAGGATACTGGCAGGGGACCTCTTTTAGTAACTCTTTGTAAAGGTAGGTTAGCACCCTGTTCATGTTGGGCATGTCCTTGTACAAGGCGTTGAGCTCCTCCGGTGGCATTATTCTACACCTTATATCCACCAGATCTTGCATCAAGGAAAATTTTTTGGCTATCTGCTGGGGTGTAAGGGATTTTCCATCTCTGGGAGCTACCTGTACCAGCTTTAGATAGTTCTCCGGTTTGACCACAGCACAGCACACCACCAAAGGCCCGAAAACGTCCCCCTTGCCCGACTCATCACAACCCACAACAGGACCCTCTAAACCCCCCAATTTCTCGAGGAGAAGGTCCCTTATCCTTTCCGCCCCCTTGCCCTGTATCAGCACTACCCCGCTGGGAAAGTAGGAAACTTTGACACCTTCACCTTGCAAAGACCAAACAGCGCCTCTCACCCATGCTTCCTTTAGACCAAAACCCCTCAGATAAGACAGCAGATCCTCCGACAGTTCCTCCGGTATCTTAAGGGTCAGGTTCATACTACAGAAAATGCATCCTCAGGTCCATGTTAAGGTGATCTTTGTCATCTTTTGTTAATCTTGTGTTAAAATTATGCAAAATCTAGGAGGAGGTTTAACATGAAAGGGAGAGTGTTTCTACTTACCCTCGCTCTCTACTCGCTGGGTCAAGCCCAGGAGATTCTCCTTAAGGAACTGGAGGTGAGGGCCAAGAAAACTCACTTCCAAGACAGCCTAGAAATAAGGGAGGTAAGGGAAAGTTCTGCCAAAGACGTGGGAGAAGCTGTCCAAAAACTGGAAGGTATTTGGAAGATAAGAAAGGGAGGGATAGCCAACGATCCCGTTCTCAGAGGCTTTTACAGGGATAACATCAACGTCCTGATAGACGGTGTTAGGATTTACGGAGCGTGTCCCAACAGGATGGATCCTCCCGCCTTCCATGTAGATTTCTCTGAGGTGAAGAAAATAGAAGTCATAAAGGGTCCCTACGATGTTAGAAATCAAGGATCTATGGCTGGTCTCATTGAGATTATTACCAAAGAACCCGAGAAAGGCTTTCACCTTCAACTCAACGCCAGCGCAGGTTCCTTTAACTTCATAAACCTCTCTCCAGTTATATCCTACGCGGACGATAGGTTCTTCGGTCTTGCAGGATACTCTTACAAGTACTCCAAACCCTACAAAGACGGAGATGGTAAGAAGTTTACTGAATACACCAATTACAAACCTCAGTTCATGAACTCTAAAGCCTTTGAGATAAACACCTACTGGATTAAGATGGGCTTTAAACCTGTGGAAAAACACTCCCTGGAACTATCTTACACCAAGCAAGATGCAAGACACGTTCTGTATCCGTACCTCATGATGGATGCCATCTACGACAAAACAGACAGGTTTAACATAGGCTACCGTATAGATAACATATCCGATACCTTGAAAGACCTGAGATTTCAGTTCTACTACAACAAGGTGGATCACTGGATGGACGACAGGTACAGAACATCCGCCGGCAGTAACCTCTGGTCCATGGCTACTGATGCCCAAACAAAAACCTACGGTGGTAGGTTAGAGGCATCCTTTGGTTCTCTTCTGGTAGGCTTGGAGGCCTACAAAAGAAACTGGGATGCCGTCAATTACATGGGTATGGACACCCAGTACATAGTTCCCGACGTGGATGTAAAGAACTTAGGTATTTACGGTGAGTACAGAAAGAGTGTAACTCCCAAACTCAGGGCGGTGGTGGGGCTTCGTCTTGACACCACCAAGACAGAGGCAGATGGGTCAAAAGCCAACATCAACCTCTACAAAACCTACAAAAATACTACCAGCACCTCCAAAACTGACACGTACCCCTCCGGCAACGTACAGCTCTTTTACACCTTCTCACCTCAATGGGAGCTCTTCTTAGGTGTAGGTCATGCGGTAAGAGTACCCGATCCACAGGAAAGATACTTTGCTCTGAAGAGGATGAACGCCCCAGACTGGGTGGGCAACCCTGAACTTAAACCTTCCCGTAACACCCAGGTAGATTTAGGTATACGCTACAACAACGGCAGGATACACTCTAAGCTCACCCTCTTTTACAGCTACGTGCAAGATTACATAACCCTTCACAAAGTGGTAGGGCCCATTAAAAGTGCTATGTCCTACACCAATGTGGATGCCTACTTCTTTGGCGGAGAACTAGAGAACCGTGTGGCTCTCACCGACAAAATCTTCTTCTACGGTGGACTCTCTTACGTACAAGCAAGGAAGGAAACCGATCCCAGCAAGAACATACTTAGCTCCCGAGTGGCCGAGATTCCACCCGCCAGGGTAAGACTGTCCCTTAGGTACGACACAGGTATGTACTTCGGAGAGGTGGAAACCATTCTATCCGCCACCCAGTACAGGGTGGACACAGATTTGAAGGAACAGAGAACCTCCGGCTACGGCGTGGTGAACGTAAAAGTAGGTGGCAGTTACAGAGGACTTACCTTAACGGCGGGTGTGGATAACCTCTTTGACAAAAAGTACTATGACTATCTCTCTTATCTGAGAAATCCCTTCAAAGCAGGTGTTAAGGTACCGGAACCTGGAAGGACCTTTTACGTGAGTGCCAACTACACTTTCTAACCATGATTTCACGAGGTGCCCTTTTATTGAGTGCTGTGGCCCATGCCCTCGTGCTTGTCCATCTTCACCTCACCCCTCCCCTTCCTCAGACCGCTCCGGAGGGGAGGGTGCTTTTGGTAAACTTGACAGACCTTCAGCAGGTCTCGGCTCCCGCAAAAGCCTTTCCAAAAAGTGCCCATAAAGAAAGGAGATCCTCAGTAAGAAGTCTGACCCCCTCTTCGGTAAAAAGCGACCACCAAACTCCCTCCGCCCAAAAGGAGTTTCAGGTATCCCAAGGAAATCAAACACCTGCCGCAGCAGTAACAGAGAAGGAAGCATCCAAAAGTGAGAGTGTGGCAGAGGAGCCACCCAAGAGGGTTTTTTCCCCCGAAGAGGCTGGAGAGGAGTATCTTAAGAACTACGGTCAGCTGGTAAGGGATGCTGTGGCCAGATACCTCTCTTACCCACCTTTAGCCAAGAGGATGGGATGGGAGGGTAAGGTCATCCTGAGGATAGTGCTGGACAAGGAAGGCAAGCTTCTTGACCTGACAATACAGAAAAGTTCCGGTTACCAGCTGCTGGATCAGGCAGCCTTAGAGGCTGTAGAAAGAGCCCACTCTTTTTTCCCTAAGCCGGGTATAAAAGTGGTTATTCTTTTACCTGTGGCCTTCCGTTTAGAATAAGTTATAATAAGTAGGCCTCGTTCCCACCCTAAGGGTGGGGACCTGGGAAACCAGACCAGGAGGTGTGTTATGGCGAGAAGGTACTACGAGACGGTAAGACATTACGAGAGTGTGGTGGTTTTCAAACCTACCCTCAGCGAGGAGGAGGTGCAAAGACGTCTCCAGGAAGTGAGAGAGTTCATCACCAAGAAGGGTGGCCAGATCCTTGAGGAGCAAGACTGGGGCCTAAAGCAGCTTGCCTATCCCATAAACAGGTTCCAGCACGGTAGGTACTACCTCTTTTTGATAAGATCCGAAAATCCGGAGCTACCCAACGAACTGGACTTCTTCTACAAGATCAACGATGATGTGATAAGGTGGCTCAACATCAAGGTAAAGAGACAAACGGAGAAAGCTCATGCTCAATAAAGTCATCATCATAGGTACTCTCGTGAGGGATCCCCAGATAAGGTATCTTCCTTCGGGTACACAACTTTTGGAGTTCTCTATAGTCTGGAGCAGAAGGTACCAGGTGGAAGATCAGGTAAGGGAGGAGTCCCATTTTTTTGATGTGAAGGCTTACGGCAAACTGGCCGAAAAGCTCTCCGTCAAACTCTTCAAAGGTTACACGGTGGTGGTAGAGGGAAGGCTGGCTCAAGAGAAGTGGCAGGACAAAGAAGGAAACCCTAGGAGCAAGGTGAGGATAGTGGCAGAGACGGTTCGTATCCTCAGAAAACCACGTATTGAAGGTCCTGTAGAGGAAGAGAGTGTGCCTGAAGAAGACATGGCGGGGACAGACACACCTTTCATGTCCCAAGATGATGAGATACCCTTTTAACGGGAGCATCCCATTACCGCCTGCCGGGTTCGGGATGTTCCTTTTGTGGCGGGATACAAATAGCCCGGCACCGGAGATACTAACTCCGGTAGAAAGAGGGAACCATGGAGGTGAAGAAGAGTAAGAAGGTGTGTTACTTCTGTGACCAAAAGAAGGATCCCAGCTACAAAAACTACCAGGAGCTGGCTCAGTTTCTCTCCGAAAGGGGTAAGATCATAGGCAGGAGGCAGAACAATCTCTGTGCCAAACATCAGCGTATACTGGCTCGTGAAATAAAGAGGGCCAGACAGCTGGCCTTACTTCCCTATGTGGTGATGTAAGGAGGTTTGCCATGAAGGTGATACTGCTTCAGGACTTGGAAGGTTACGGCACTTTCGGTGACGTGGTGAACGTAAAGGACGGTTTTGCCAGAAACTATCTTATCCCGAGAGGTATAGCCATACCTGTCACAGAGGGAAACCTGCGCCACATACAGCACATACTGACCCAAAAGGCTCGCAAGCTTCAGAAGGAGAAGGAAAAGGCTCTGGAACTGGCCAGAAAGCTGGAGGGCGCAATGGTAGAAGTTTTCAAACAGGTAGGAGAGAAGGGCAAACTCTACGGTTCCGTCACAGCCTCCGACATAGCGGAAGCTCTGTCTCAAAAAGGTTTCTCTGTTGACAGAAAGAAGATCCTTCTTAGGACACCCATAAAGGATATAGGTGTACACACTGTCCAGATAAAGCTCCATCCTGAGGTGGTGGTCAACATAAAGGTAGACGTGAAACCTGCGGAGTGAAGAGTGTTATACAGAGATTTTCTGGGTTTTAGGCTTTCGGAACTGGGAATAGGCACCTATCTGGGAAACCCCGATAGAGAGACATCGGAAGGCTACAAGAAGGTCCTTCTGAAGGGCCTGGAGCTCGGCATAAACGTAGTGGACACCGCTATAGTCTACAGATACATGAAGAGTGAAAGGGACATAGGAGAAGTTCTTGCCACGGTGGGGAGGGAGAAGTTCTTTGTCTCCACCAAAGGGGGATACCTCCCTTACGACATAGAGGCGGGGGTAGACCCAAGGGAGTACTTTTACGAAACCTTTGTGAGGAAGGGGCTGATAGAAGAGGAAGATCTCACCGGGCACTCCCTCAAGGTATCTTTCATAGACTGGTGTTTTCACAAAAGTCTGGAGAATCTAAGGACTTCTTACATAGACGTTTACTTCCTTCACAATCCGGAAGAGCAGCTTCAGTATACCGACAGAGATACCTTTTACAAAAAGATAGAGGAGTGTTTTGAGTATCTGGAACATCAGAGAAAGGCAGGAAAGTTGCGCTTTTACGGACTTGCCACGTGGCATGGTCTTAGGGTCCCACCTCATCAAAGAGACTACATAGATATGAGCAGGATTTTGCAGATAGCTCACCGTGTTGGAGGAGAGGATCATGGTATGCGTTTTGTTCAGCTTCCTTACAACCTGGGTATGACAGAAGCCTTCACCCTCAAGAATCAGTTCCTCAACGGGAGGGAAGTGTCCCTTCTGGAGTTCTGTAAAGAGGCCGGTATATACGTTTACACCAGTGCATCCATCTTCCAGGGTAGAGTAGTGGGGAGGGTACCTCAGTGGCTAAGAGACTTTTTCGGTGTTGAGAAGGATGTACACGCGGCTCTGCAGTTTGTTAGAAGTACACCAGGGGTGGGCACAGCGCTCGTGGGTATGAGTAAGCCCCACCACCTGGAAGAAAACTTTAAGATCTTTGAGAGGGAGCCCGTGGACACGGACCGCTTCCTTTCCCTCTTTGAAAGGAAGTGATGCTTAGTCATTGAGATAGGCAATTGGTTCCAAGGCGTTATGGTTTTTTGACTCTGTGCATCACCACCTTAAGGAAGGGTGTTTATGATAACTAAAAGGTATGGAGAGGTTGGAGTTCTTACCCTTCGTGGAAAAACAAGATAGGTTTGCGGCGGGAGTGTTCCGTCAGTTCCTCATCCAAGAGGAAGGGGACATGGTGCTGATAGTAACACCCACGGAGGAGTACAAGGAGTGGGTTTACGCCTACATAAAGACGAGGCTCAAGGATTATCCCAAAAAAGTGGTGGTCAAATCGGCCCAGCAGGATCAGGTAAAGGACAACATAAATCCCCGTTACACCTTTGAAAACTTTGTGGTGGGGCCTTCCAACCAACTGGCCTACAAGGTATGCTTGGAGGTGGCAGAAAACCCAGGTAGATCCTTCAGTCCTCTCTTTCTGTACGGTAGCGTAGGTCTGGGTAAAACCCATCTGCTCCACGCTATAGGTAACAGGGCCAAGACCAAAGGTTACAGAGCTATGTACAGCTCCATAAACGATTTTTCCGAAGAGATGGTAAAGGCTCTCAAAGAAGGGAAGATAGAGAAGTTCAGGGAGAAGTACATAAATGTAGACATACTTCTTCTGGATGATGTGCAGTTTTTGGCGGGCAAAGAGAGAACCCAGATGGAACTATTCCGTGTTTTTGAGAAACTACAGACTTTTGAAAAGCAGATAGTCTTGGTGAGTGACAGACATCCCAAAGATCTCAAGGATGTACCTGACAGACTGGTGAGTAGGTTTGAGAGTGGGCTCCTACTGGAGATAGGTCTTGACGATGAAACGCGTATCAGCGTAATAAAGAAAAAACTTATGGAGTACGGCTTTAGTCCCGAAGATAGTGTGGTGAGCTATGTGGCCGAAAACACAGGTTACAACGTCAGAGAGATAGAGGGTTTCATAAGGACTATGAAGATACTGGGTGAAGTACCGAAACCTGTAAGAAGAGATCAGAGAAGTATAGAGACGGTGGTAAGATACGTGGCCAAAAACTTCAAAGTGGATCCAGAACTTCTGCGTACAGATTCTAAGGACAGAAAGGTGGTAAGTGCCCGACAGATAGCTATGTACCTCTGTAAAACCTTGTTGGGATCTTCTTACACAGAGATAAGCAGATACTTTGGTAAGAAAGATCACACATCCGCCCTATATGCCATAAAGAAGGTGGAGGAAAAGCGAAGGACAGACAGGAAGTTTCACCATATGCTAAAGTTCTTAGAGGACGGACTCAGGAAACACCTCTCTTGAACACACCCTTATCTCAAAAGTAGTGTGAGCTATCTCTTCTATATCGGCCAGTTTCTGAGCGTAATAGTCCACGTCCTTCTGTACGTAAGTGTCTATACTCACTATGCAGGCAAATCTGTCGTGATACAACCTCAGGAGGTGTATATCTCTTACTTTGCTGTGTTGATCATCCTCTATACGCTTTATGACTTCCTGCACCAGCGGGTTATCCATCTCCCTGTCCAAAAGTACAAAGGCTGTTTCCTTTATGAGATCATAGGACCACATAGCTATGACAAAAAAACCTACCACACCGGCCAGAGGGTCTAGAAACCACCAACCTGTCTTCATCCCCACCGTAAGGGCCACAAGAGCAAGGACAGAAGTGAAGCTATCTGCCAGGACGTGCAGGTAAGAGGCCCTTCTCACATGGTCGTGTTGGTGGTGCCCTCCGAGGAGTAAGGCACTCAATAGGTTTACTAAAAGACCTAGCAGGGCCACCAAAATGGCTTGTCTGTATGCTATACTCTCAGGTTTTAAAAGTCTGAGGATGGCCTCCTGCAAAACCAAAAGAGCCATCACCCCCAGTATCACCGCGCTGGTATAAGCACCCAGAACCTCCACCTTCCATACACCGAAACTAAAGCGCTTATCGTGTGCCCACTTTTTTGCCAGGTAGTAAGAGAGATAACCTATACCAAAGGCAACCGCATGGGTACCCATATGGACACCGTCCGAAAGAAGAGCCACCGAGTTGTACATTACTCCCGCTGCCACTTCCACCAACATAACCACCAGCGTTATCACCAGCACCCAGAGAGTTCTTTTGGCGGACTGGTCCCCCGTGTAAAAGATCAACTCCTCCTTGCAGTAGCGTTCCATATCAGAAATTTTAGGTTTCTTCTTCTGGTAATAACATGGCCCACGTCAGTATCCTTCTGGTGGTTCTATCCCTTCTGTGGGAAGGTAAGGAAGAGTGACATATTGTGCAGACTTGGTAAAGGAAAAAACGTCTGATCCCCAGCTTTTTGAGGCGCAGTAGTGCTTCCTCCTGCAGGTCCATGTAAAGTTCTCTGTTCCTTACGTGTATGGCGGTGAAGATATCTATAAACTCGTCTCCCACACGGTAACAACAGTGTTTGGCAGAAGGTCCCAAAAAAGCCCAGGCATCTTCTTGGGTCATAGGTTTCAACATCTCCACAGCCCTTTCTAAGATACCTTGAGCCAAACCTCGCCAACCGGCATGCACAACCGCCACAGCGTTACCGGTGGCCAACACCACCGGCAGACAATCAGCTGTCTTCACACCTACCCTAACTCCCCTGAGGGTGGTGATGATGCCATCGCCCTCTGTACCACCCAAGGGTAGACCGGTGTAAGGAACCACTCGGGAGGAATGTACCTGTTGGAGGGTAATGACGGAAGAATCAGGGCTATGCTCTTCCATTCCCACCAGCACCTTTCCGTACCTGAAGGAGAACATCAGGTGAGTCTTTTGGCTTTCTGAGAGGTCTGTCTTACACATTCCATCACCGTACCCACGAACCCTCTTTCCTCCAGTACTTTTATACCCTCCACTGTGGTACCACCCGGAGAAGCCACACGTAGCACCCACTCCTCCGGAACACCACCCATCTCTTTGAGGAGTTCACAGCTACCCACCACCGTATCCAGTACTATGGACAGAGCAGTGCTGTAAGGAAAGCCTTCCATAACACCTGAAAGGGCCATAGCGTGAAGGAATTTAAAGACAAAGGCCGGACCTGAACCTGCCAGAGCGGTAAAACTGTCCATCATGTCTTCTTTTATCTCGTAAAGTTTCCCGCAGGAGGAGAAAAGTTCCACAAAGGCCTTTTTCTCCTCAGAAGACACTTGAGGAGAGGCCCAGAAGGCCATAACCCCTCTACGTACCAGCACGTTCACGTTAGGCATAACCCTTATAACCTTCTTCTCACCCAGTGTTCGCTGAATCTTCTCAATAGAAAGTCCTGCCACTATACTCACCAAAAGACGCTCCTCCAGAAGACCCTTCAAGTCCTCCAGAAGGGAGGGCACATCCTTAGGTTTCACAGCCACCAACACAGCATCCGAGTTCCAAACCAAAAACTCCAAACTCTCTGTTGTTGCCACATGATCCTGCCGTGCCCTATCTATCTTGGCAGGATCTACATCATACACCACCACCTGTGTTTTTTCCTTCAGTGCGGAGGCAAAAGCGGATCCCATATTACCGTAACCCACTATACCGATCCTCATGACCCTTTCCTCACAAAGGGAGGAGCCTTAAGAACAGCGTCCAACTCCCTGTTTCCCGACACTACCTTTACCCTAAGACCTTCCTTAAGAAACTCTTTGTCCACAAAAGCGAGAGCTATACCCCTGTTGAGGACAGGAGAGAAACTACCACTAGAAACAACTCCTATCTCTTTTCCGTCCAGAAAGATCCTGCTGCCTTCACGCGGAACCCCTTTTTGTAGGAGCTTTAGACCATAGAGTCTTCGCCTCACCTCCTTGGAAAGCATAGCCTCTTTTCCGATAAACTCCTTCTGAAAACTTACGTACCTTTCAAGACCCGCCTCCAGAGGTGAGATGGTTTCTGATATCTCGTGACCATAGAGGACCAGACCTGCTTCTATACGTAACACATCTCTGGCACCAAGACCGCACGGAGGACACCACTTGACCAGCTCGCTCCAAAGTTCTTTGCCTTCCTCCACCGGCGCATATATCTCAAAACCATCCTCTCCCGTGTACCCTGTTCGGGACACCAGAAAAGAATCCACCACCTTGAAATGATAGTATCTTATATCATCGATAGGGAAAAACTTACTCAGAATTTGGGAAGATGTTTTCCCCTGAAGGGCTATCTGGACGGTTTTTTCTGTAACATCTTCCACTTCCAGCTGGTTCTGAGAGAACCAGTTTACTATCTTCTCCCTGTTGATGGCGTTGACACAGATCATAAAAACATCCTCATCCAGTCTATAGATGGTTACATCGTCCTTGATTCCCCCTTCTGGATTACTGATGAGGTTGTACTGTACTTTACCTACCCGAAGCTTTTCCACCTGTCTTGTGGTAAGTTTTTCCAGTAGAACCAAACTATTCTTTCCCTTAACGTAGAGGCGACCCATGTGGGACACATCAAAAACACCCGCTCCTTCCCTAACCACCTTTGCCTCTTCCAAGATGGAAGTGTACTGAAGGGGCATCTCGTAACCTGCGAAGGAAAAGAAACGAGCCTTCAGCTCTCTGTGAAGGGGGTAAAGGGGTGTCCTTCTCAAGTTCCTATCTCCCAACTGGAAAGATAACTTAGTTGCTCCGGCGTCAGCTGGTCTATCTGAACACCCATACTGGCCAGTTTCAACTGGGCTACTTGGGTGTCTATCTCTCTGGGAACCTTGTAAACTTTCCTCTCCAACTGGGAGTGATGCTTCAGTATGTACTCGGCGCAGAGGGCTTGGTTGGCAAAGGACATGTCCATCACCGAGGCCGGATGTCCTTCCGCAGAGGCCAAGTTCACCAGTCTTCCCTGCGCCAACAGATAGATACGCCTTCCGTCGTAGAGGGTGTACTCTTCCACAAAGTTTCTGACCTCCCTCTTGCCTACACTGAGTTTTTCCAGAGCTTTTATGTCTATCTCCACGTCGAAGTGTCCCGCGTTGGATATTATGGCACCATCCTTCATCACCTTAAAGTGTTCTTCCCTTATAACGGAGGTGTTACCTGTTACCGTTACGAAAAAGTCCCCTATCTTGGCTGCTTCTATCATGGGCATTACCAGAAAACCGTCCATCTTGGCCTCCAGAGCCTTTATAGGGTCCACTTCTGTCACCACCACTGTGGCACCCATACCCCTGGCTCTTTGAGCCACCCCTTTCCCGCACCACCCGTATCCTGCCACCACAAAAGTGGAACCCGCTATGAGGCGGTTGGTGGCTCTCAGTATACCATCTATGGTGGACTGACCTGTGCCGTACCTGTTGTCAAACATATGCTTCGTCATGGCATCGTTTACAGCTATGACAGGAAAGAGAAGAACACCTCTCTCCGCCATGGCCCTCAACCTTATCACTCCCGTGGTGGTTTCCTCCATACCCCCGAGAATCTTCTGGGCCAGCTGAGGGTATTCCCTGTGAAGGGTAGATATCAGATCAGCTCCGTCATCTATCACTATGTGAGGCTCCTTCCTTATAACGGCGTGCAGGTGACTGTAGTAGGTGTCCCTGTCCTCACCCTTTATGGCAAAGACGGGTATACCAAAGTAGTGCACCAAGGCGGCCGCCACGTCATCCTGTGTGGAGAGGGGGTTAGAGGCTGTGAGAAAAACCTCTGCTCCACCTTCCTTCAAGGTTATCATTAGGTTGGCTGTTTCGGTGGTAACGTGAAGGCATGCCGATATCCTCACACCCACGAAGGGTTTTTCTTTGGCAAAACGCTCCCTTATGCTTCTGAGAACCGGCATATCCCTCTCGGCCCACTCTATTCTTCTCTTCCCTAATTCTGCCAGCTGTAAGTCCCTTACGTGATACTCCATAATGGAGGATATTTTAACATTTGCTTTCTTACTTCTTTAGCAGGTTTTTAAGGGATGCAAAGGGGCTTTCTTCCTCCTTTTGGTAAGGTATACCCTCACAGTTAGGATCACAGAGAGGCTTTGTGGGTATGCTCAGTATGATCTGCTCCCTCACCAGGGAGACAAGATCAAAGGCCTCTTCATCCTCGTAGAAAGACACGTTAAGGTCCTGTGGTCTTATGTGTATCACGTGCTCCTCTGGATATCTTTCCAACCTTATAACTTCCTGTCCACTTATATCCTTTTGATACACTTGAAGACATCTACTACACTCCAAAGTAACCTCACCCTGTATGTGAAGATGCAGGCGATAACCACCCCTTTCTTTTGTTATCTCCACCTGCACCTCCACAGGCTTGGTTATCTCTCCTATGTCTGCAGGCAGTTTTATCTCGGAGGGCGAGAGTCTATAGTAGCCGGTGAAACGATTGGACCTTTTAAAAATTTCCTTCAGGTTTAAAATCACCATAGATGTTAAAATAAACCCAACATCATGAGAGTGGTAGCGGTAGGAGGTGGTACCGGATTATCTACTCTTTTGAGGGGGTTAAAGAGATACACAGGTGAACAGATAAAGGATCTTTCTGCCATAGTGACGGTGGCGGACAGTGGTGGGAGCACGGGGAGACTCAGGAAAGCTTACAGCATACCGGCACCCGGTGATATTCGCAACTGCCTGGTGGCTCTCTCAGAGAGTGAGGAGATCCTTCAGGCCCTCTTTCAGTATAGATTCAAAGGTAGCGAACTTGATGGACACGCCTTCGGAAATCTGTTTCTGGTGGCTCTCACCGACATAACAGGTAGTTTTATGTCCGCTATACGTATAGCCTCCCAGATACTGAGAACGAAGGGAGAGATAATTCCCGCCACGTTGGAAAACGTGAATCTCTGTGCCAGTTTCGAGGACGGAACGGTCGTCAAAGGAGAGGAAGAGATAACCAAGTACGGAAGGGAGAACAGAAAGAGAGTGAAGAAAATCTGGCTGGAGCCACAGGATGTCAAACCACCCATAGACGCTATAGCCAAGATAGAAGCCGCCGACGTATTGGTGTTTGGTCCGGGGAGCCTGTTCACCAGTATACTACCCAACCTCCTCATAGAGGATCTGAGGGATGCCGTCAAAAGGAGTTTAGCGCTGAAAGTGTTGGTGGTGAACGCCATGACCCAACCTGGAGAGACAGATGGATACACAGCTTACGACCATTACAGGGCCTTTCTGGAACACTCTTCCCTGGAAAAACTGGACGTGGTAGTAGTGAACACTCGTATGCCCTCCAGTCATGTCCTAAAAAGGTATGTGGAGCAAGGCCAAGAACCTGTAGTACCCGATGTAGCTAAGATAGCAAAAGAAGGTGTTCTCGTTTACGCAGAGGACCTAATAGGAGAGAAGGACGATTTTGTTAGGCACGATCCAGAAAGACTGGCGGATCTTTTGATAAGGGTGTACCAGCAACGTGTATCCAATGACGTACTTTATGAACTTTGACACCTCCCTACTTCCCGAAGAAAGAGAGGAAATCCTCATATGCGGTAGCGGTATAGCTGGTTTGGTGTGCGCCATCACTCTGGCGGAACTAGGTAGGGAGCCCCTCCTCCTCACCAGAGGGCTGGGAAACACCTACTACTCACAGGGGGGTGTGGCCTGTGCTTTCCATCCCAAGGACAGCACCTACCTTCACTTTATGGATACTGTAAAGGCGGGTCGTGGTCTCTGCCACCACCAGGCGGTTACGACTATGGTGGAGGAAGGCGTCCAGCGTATCGGTGACCTGATAAGGTGGGGTGTGACCTTTGATGCCGAGACCACCACCGAAGGGGGACATTCTTTCCCTCGTGTTCTTAAAGTAAAGGATTACACAGGAAGAGCCATATACCAAGTTCTTTGGAAAAAGGTTCAGGAGTTGGGTATAAGAGTTCTCAGGGGTGAGCTGGTGGAGATACTGGGGGATGACAAAGTGGAGGGTGTACTGTACGTAGAGGATGGTAGCATCCGTTTCTTGAGAGTAAAGGCGGTGGTACTGGCCACAGGCGGTGCTGCCTCCCTTTACCTTCACACATCCAACCCTTCACCTACCCGTGGTGACGCCATCGGTATAGCCATCCGAAAAGGTATCCCTCTGGTAAATCCTGAGTTTGTCCAGTTTCATCCCACGGTACTTGACGGAACCAGCTTCCTGATATCGGAGGCGGTAAGAGGTGAAGGAGCCACTCTGATAGATGAAAGGGGTGAGAGATTCGTGGATGAGCTCCTCCCCAGAGACCAGGTAGCCAGAGCTATATACAGAAAGCTGAAGGAAGGCCATCGTGTCTTCTTGGACATGAGACCCATCGTGGGTAAAGGTGTCAACATAGAGGAACGTTTCCCCACTATAGTTTCATACCTGAGGGAGAAAGGTATAGACCCATTGAAGGACCCAATACCTGTGGTTCCGGCAGCTCACTACTACATAGGAGGTTTGGAAGTAGATCTGTGGGGGCGAACAAGGCTACCCGGGCTATACGCTGTTGGAGAGGTGGCATGTACAGGTGTTCACGGAGCTAACCGCCTTGCTTCTAACTCTCTCCTGGAGGGTTTAGTTTTTGGATTCCGTGTGGCCCACAGAGTACTACATGACCTTAGCACCCTAACCTTTTCTTCCTCTTCCTTCAGGAACATGCATGAAGGAAAGGAAGAACCCCCCTTTACCCTCACCCATCTGAAAGAACTCATGTGGGAGTACTGTGGATTAGAGAGGGATGAGGAGGGACTAAAACACGCCATAGGGATACTGACCGAGTGGTTGCACAGTTGGAAAAGCTGGAGAAGAACACCGGAGAACAGGGCTCTTTTGGATATATCTCTGACAGCATTAGGAACACTGCAGGGAGCTTTAAACAGAAGGGAGAGTAGGGGTGTCCACTTCAGGAAAGATTATCCTTACCAAGATGACCGATACAGAAAGGACACATTGATAAGCGTGGGACTAAATTGGTAAGTATGATAGATCTTGAAACCCTCAAAAGAGCTCCCGAAAGTTGCGGTGTTTATCTTTTTCAAAGAAAGGGAAGACCTATATACATAGGAAAGGCAAAGAACATAAAGGAAAGACTGTTACAGCACTACAGGGCATCTACCTCAGATCCCAGAGAGAAAGCCATACTGGAGCAAGCCGACAGTGTGGACTGGTTTATCACCCGTAACGAGTTTGAAGCTCTAACTTTAGAGATAGACCTCATTCAAACTCATAAACCCAAATACAACATACTTCACAAGTACGGTGCAGGTTATCCCATGCTCCTCATCACCGAGGATCCTTTTCCCACCCTTCGCGTTGTGAGAGGTGCCCATCACAGAGGCAAACTCTTCGGTCCTTTCTTTACAGCCAGTAAGGCCTACAAAGTTAAAAGATTGGTGCACAGTCTTTTTAAACTACGCACATGTGATCCTATGCCTATCAGGAAGGAACCTTGCATGGATTATCATCTGGGCCTCTGCAGTGGTCCGTGCTGCGGAAAGATAGATAGGGAGGATTATCTACTGTCGGTTATGTCTGCGGAGTCTATGCTTTCGGGAGAAGTGGGAGAAGTGTTACCCTTGCTCTACCAGCGCATAGACCAGCTTATGGTGAACATGGAGTTTGAGAAGTGTGCCGTCATAAGGGATCAGATACAGGCTTTAGAGCGTTTAGGACAAGGGCAAAAGGTAAGTCCATTACCTTACGCCAGTGCAGATGTCTTCTACAGAATGGGTAACGTGGTGGGAATATTTCTTATCCGTTCCCATAAGTTGGTGGACAAACAGATACACACTTTGGAGAGTGAGAGCCAACTGGAAGAGATGCTGGCAGGTTTCTACTACGCCAACGTGCTGCCTCAGGTACTGCTGGTGAATTTTCCCATCAGTGAGGAACTAATACAGTGGTTACAGAAAAGGGGAGCCTGCAAGATACTTCCATTAGAAGATCCTGAGCTGGAAAAACTCCTGAGGGAGAACGTAGGTGCTGCCGTACCCTACCAGGTCCTAAGGGAGGAGTTTCTCAAAACCCTATCTGTACCTTTACCGGAGGTGATAGAAGGGTTTGATGTCTCCCATTTTTACGGGGAGTATGTGGTAGGATCTTGTGTGGTTTGGGAAAAAGGCTTCATGAACAAAAAGCGTTACAGGAGATACAGGATAAAGAGCTTTGAAGGTATAAACGACTATATGGCACTGGAAGAGATACTATCCAGAAGGGCGAGGCGCCTGAAAGAGGGAGAGGAAAAAATGCCCGACATATGGCTCATAGATGGAGGAGTAGGGCAGCTGAACGTAGGAATAAGGGTGAGGGATAGATGGGATCTACCCATTAAAGTCATGGCTCTCGCCAAAGAGGAGGAACTCCTCATAACGGAGGATGGTAGGAAGATCCCCCTCAAAGAGAACCCACTCCTCTACAAGGTGTTTGGTCTTATAAGGGACGAAGCACACCGCTTTGCCCTATCCTACAACCGACAGCTGAGACTCAAAAACGCCCTCACCGACATACTGGACAAAGTGAAAGGTATAGGAGAGGTAAAGAAGCGCATCATCTACAGGAACTTTGACAACCTTTATGAGTTTCTTCAGGCAGACCCTAACTATCTGAAGCAGTTAGGTATAGACCCTTCCCTAAAACAGGAGGTAGAAAAGTACCTTGCAGGTGATAAAGGGAGTTAATTTCCCCAGTTATGTGTTTGCCAGCCTGGTAGCAGGCTACGTTATGATGGGTGTGGATATTATGTTGGAGGGTTTTCTAGGGCTTTTTGGTAGTTACAGACAGTATGTAGAAATAGTTTCCTACACAGGACTTTTCAGAGGATACGAGGATTTAGCGATGGTTATAGGACACACTTTCAATTCTATGATCTTTGCTATCTTTTTTGTTACACCTCAAGTGTACCACAGATTACCGTCGCCGTGGGGAGCTGTCAAAGGGCTCTTCTTTGGCATCTGTTGGCATGCCCTTGCTTTAGCCTTTTTGGTAATAACTTCCCTATTAGGTGCCCGTATGTCAGAGCTTATGTTACCCCACCATCTACATCAACACCTGACCCTTCTTTTACTACACGTCGTATGGGGAGTGACCCTCGGTGCCCTCTATAATTTAAAGGATGATAATGATAGTTATACACGTGAAAGCAAAACCTAAGGCCTCTAAGGAGTACGTGAAGGAATTATCCCCCAACTTTTACGAGGTGGCGGTAAAGGAACCACCCGAAGACGGAAAAGCTAACGAAAGGATACTGGAACTACTGTCAAAACATCTAAAGGTACCCAAGAGTCGTATAAAGCTCCTTAGAGGGACTTCCTCAAGGATAAAAGTATTCTGCATCTCACAGCTTTGATTTATAATCTTAAAAGTCCTATGGTGGTTTACTTTTACACTCACAGGGGTAAACAAAGAACCAACAACGAAGACGCTCTTTTGGTGAACGGAAGAGTCTTCCAAACAGAAGCTATGGATGTGGTACAAAGCGAGAACTTTCAAGGTGGTTGGCTGGTTGTGGCTGATGGGTTAGGCGGTCATGCCAGGGGTGAGGTGGCCTCCAGGATAGTGTTGGAGATTCTGCAGGAAAGAAACCCTCAGGATAAGGAGAGTCTTATGTCTACCCTTTGGGAAGCCAAGGATGTACTCTTAGAATACGCGCGTCAGCATCCTCAAGCTTACGGGCTAGGCACAGCTTTGGCAGGTTTCCTTGTAAGGGAAGAGGATGTTTTGGTTTTTAACGTGGGTGACTGTAGAGTTTACGGCTACTCAAAAGGTTGGGTTCGCCTCACCAAAGACCACACGGTGGTTGAAGATCTAATAGACAAAGGTCAACTTACACCCCAGGAGGCAAAGAACCATCCCCGCAGACATATTCTTACCTCTGCCCTTACGGGAGATATGTCGGACTTTGAGATCTACATAAGACAGGTGGATATACCAGTGGCTCTTTTGGCATGTTCCGACGGTTTCTGGGAAGAAATGGAAGATGACCTTAACGCCTGTGGCACAGACGTGAATCTCATCATGGAGGTGTTAAAAGAAAAACCTCAGAAGGACAACGTGAGTTTTCTTCTTCTGAAAAGGAATGTTTAACTACGGTCTAATTCTGTCCTTCGTAGGTACTCACTTTCACGGTTGGCAGATACAACCCTCCCTACGCACCGTTCAAGGTGAACTCTCTTCCTGCCTTAGCAAGATTTTTGATCGCACCATCAAACCTATAGGGTGTTGTAGGACAGACGCAGGAGTACACGCCAAGGAGTATGCAGCCAACTTTAAAGCACCCACCTTTATAGAACCAGATAAGCTTCTGAAAGCCCTTAACTCCCTTTTACCTCACGACATAGGAGTAAAGAAAGTTTGGCTGGCAGAAGAGAAGTGGAACTCCCGTTACTCTATCAAAGGTAAAACTTACGTATACAGAATCCATATGTCCCATGCCAGAGATCCCTTTTTGGAGCCCTTTGTTTGGAGAATCCCCTATACCTTACAGGTGGACAAGATGAGAGAGATCAGTCAGCTTTTAGTGGGAACTCATGACTTTTCCGGTTTTTCTAAAAAAGAGGATGATAAGAACCCTATTATAGACTTAGAGGAATTGGTCCTCCTACAGGAAGGCGATATACTTATTTTGAGTTTTAGAGCACGGCGTTTTTTAAGATACATGGTAAGGAGAATGGTAGGTGCGTTGGTACAGGTAGGGTTAGAAAAGATAGGAAAAGAAGAGATAGAGCGCTATCTATCAGGTGAAAACTGCCCATACACAGCTCCCGCAAAAGGTCTCACATTGGAAAAAATCCACTTTAGCTAACTGTCAATTAGCCCATATCACAGTACCATGTGGGACATAGGAAAGTATGTTGTGTATTAAAATTATTTTGTGAGGAGGGATAAAATGAAGAGGTATGTAGGTTATTTTGTTTTCGGTTTAATTGCAATGGGGATTGTTTTTAGTGGTTATGGTGGAGGCGGTGGAGGTGGTGGAAGAGTTATAACAGCACCATCTGGAAGCCTTGATACCACCTTCGGCAGAGGAGGCATAGTAACAACAGATATTGGAACGAATAGGGAGGATGAAGCCAAAGCCCTTGCCATCCAGTCAGACGGGAAGATTGTGGTCGTAGGATATTCCTATAATGGCACAAACACTGATTTTGCCGTAGTGAGGTATAATCCAGATGGAAGCCTTGATACCAGCTTCGGCACAAACGGCATAGTAACGACAGATATTGGAACGAATAGTGAGGATAAAGCCTATGCCCTTGCCATCCAGAGAGACGGTAAGATTGTGGTCGCAGGAACTTCAGACGGTGATTTTGCCATAGTGAGGTATTGGCCATAGAGACAGAATCTATAAAAATAGAAGGGCAGGAACATAGTCCTGCCCTTTTATTTTTGATATTCAATTTCAATAAAGATCATACAGATTTCTTGAGTCTGGCAAGAGGGAGCTTCTTAATGGAGGATCTGACGATAATCATTACAAGGCAGAGATAGAGAGGCCCCAGAGGATAATAGGCAAACAGACCATACAGATAGAGATATTAAAAACTTTTCAACTCCACACGGTACGTTAGAAACTAGCTCTTGCAAGTTCAGATTTTCTTTGAAACTCAAACTTTCAACTCCACACGGTACATTAGAAACACAGAGAGGTCTTAGTAAATTCTGGGCTGAACGTTACCTTTCAACTCCACACGGTACATTAGAAACTCTCCCCGTAAAGCGGATACTTCATCTGTCAGAGCATCTTTCAACTCCACACGGTACATTAGAAACTAGAAGATGATGAAAACTCGTTCCCTGTTGTCTCCCCTTTCAACTCCACACGGTACATTAGAAACCTGACTATAAAAACTTTTTCGTTGCTCAAATCATAACTTTCAACTCCACACGGTACATTAGAAACACAGAGAGGTCTTAGTAAATTCTGGGCTGAACGTTACCTTTCAACTCCACACGGTACATTAGAAACTCTCCCCGTAAAGCGGATACTTCATCTGTCAGAGCATCTTTCAACTCCACACGGTACATTAGAAACCTCCACAGCTATGAAGCGTATGAGAAGTTAATGGATCTGAAGCTTTCAACTCCACACGGTACATTAGAAACCATGCGTGAGAGACTTATCTATGTAATTTATCCCCTCACTTTCAACTCCACACGGTACATTAGAAACAAGAAAACACGTTCTCCAAAGCTCCCGCCACTTCCTGCTTTCAACTCCACACGGTACATTAGAAACGGGGCAGTTTAGGAGCTTCGGCGGGTTGGGTAGTTTGCTTTCAACTCCACACGGTACATTAGAAACAGCCTAAAAGTCAGATGATTGGCACGATGTTTGCTATCTTTCAACTCCACACGGTACATTAGAAACACCCAGTGAAGGAAGTCCCCGTGTCAAAACTACTCCCATCTTTCAACTCCACACGGTACATTAGAAACAATACTAGACAAGGATGAAATCCGTAAGGCACTAAAGCTCTTTCAACTCCACACGGTACATTAGAAACGGGGCAGTTTAGGAGCTTCGGCGGGTTGGGTAGTTTGCTTTCAACTCCACACGGTACATTAGAAACTTTAACTATGAGCCTGTCGCATATTTCCTTGAGCATCCTTTCAACTCCACACGGTACATTAGAAACTGTCCACAATCTTCACTATCTGCGTTGGAATCACCTTCTTTCAACTCCACACGGTACATTAGAAACCCGTACACCGCTACCCGTAGTTCCTTACCCCAATGAGACTTTCAACTCCACACGGTACATTAGAAACAGGGACGTTTTTGTTGCGTGCGTGCGTGCGTGCCTTTCAACTCCACACGGTACATTAGAAACAAGGGCTTAATGCTATTAAATTCGGTCAAGGATAAAACTTTCAACTCCACACGGTACATTAGAAACCCTTTTAGGGACATCCCTCATGCCTTCTATGTCAAGCCTATGCTTTCAACTCCACACGGTACATTAGAAACAGAAATACATGTACTGCTGTTATGACAGTGTGTTTGCACTTTCAACTCCACACGGTACATTAGAAACCCATGATCACGGTGAGAGTTCTTGAAAAGAATAATGACTTTCAACTCCACACGGTACATTAGAAACGTGAAGATAGATAGCCCCGATGAGGCTCTGGATGCTTTCTTTCAACTCCACACGGTACATTAGAAACGACAGGTTCAAACTCCCACGACCTCATGGCTAAATACTGTCTTTCAACTCCACACGGTACATTAGAAACAGTGGTCAGGGAGGAGTTTGACCCCAGACAACTGAGACTTTCAACTCCACACGGTACATTAGAAACAGTGGTCAGGGAGGAGTTTGACCCCAGACAACTGAGACTTTCAACTCCACACGGTACATTAGAAACTCTTGATAGTGTTCCAACTCCTTGCCCGCCTTGAGGAGCTTTCAACTCCACACGGTACATTAGAAACTGTAATCTTGTCAATGCTTTCTTGATAAGATTTGACACTTTCAACTCCACACGGTACATTAGAAACTGCTTCCATAATGGTTATATGATTTTTACAATCAATAACCTTTCAACTCCACACGGTACATTAGAAACAAACGTCAGGTCTTTCGCTCAGTTATCATTACATTTACCTTTCAACTCCACACGGTACATTAGAAACACATCTACATAGTTCTTGCTGATTACATGCTTCCTTATTTTCCTTTCAACTCCACACGGTACATTAGAAACATTCCTCATAGAGGCTTTTCACCTCCTGAGGAATTTCCTTTCAACTCCACACGGTACATTAGAAACTGAATATGTGCCAGAAGACTCCGACGGCAAAAAACTCCTTTCAACTCCACACGGTACATTAGAAACTTTAGCCAGTCCTTGAATGGTAATGTTCTTAAATAGCTTTCAACTCCACACGGTACATTAGAAACAAGTATTAACTTCTTTAGCTTTTTGAGAGCAAGCTTGCTTTCAACTCCACACGGTACATTAGAAACGGTATGTTAATTGGAGGAATGGGTGGTGGCATGATGGGCTTTCAACTCCACACGGTACATTAGAAACCATCTTTTCTGCAAAAGACAGAGCAAGGGCATACATAGACTTTCAACTCCACACGGTACATTAGAAACCGAGGTAAAAGAACTGCTTGTCATAAGAAAGATAATGCTTTCAACTCCACACGGTACATTAGAAACGATATCTTTTTCAAAACAGATGAGAAATACCAACATCTTTCAACTCCACACGGTACATTAGAAACCCTAACTCTTCATATTAATCTTATCCTACAGAATCAATAACTTTAGAGAGGGGGTACCCTTCGCAAAATGAAGTTTATTTTCGGAAACTCCAGGTGTCTCGGATAGCATCCAAAAGTACCCCTCTCTGAGCTTACTCTCTCAAGCATTAGAAATTTCTGCATCAAGACATCAATACTAAAAAATGTCTAGATGCCTAAAAGTCACTCTTGCAAAGAAATACCAACCCTCTATTCAGTTGCCAAGATAACAAGGGTCCTATGTGGACCCTCCGTCTTGGTGGATATTATATACCAAAAGGAGGAAGATGACAAGGTTCTTCTTGACCCCTTGCATTAGGAAAGTAACCATAAGATAATACTACCTATGGACTCCATACTGCTGGTACTGTTGGCGTACCTTTACGGTTCCGTCCTATTCGGAGAGCATATAGCTAAGTGG
This sequence comes from Thermocrinis albus DSM 14484, assembly GCF_000025605.1. Lineage (NCBI taxonomy): Bacteria > Pseudomonadati > Aquificota > Aquificia > Aquificales > Aquificaceae > Thermocrinis > Thermocrinis albus. The sequence continues at coordinate 180,575 of NC_013894.1, forward strand.
AAGGGGGTTGATATAAGAAGCGTGGGTAGTGGAAACGTAGGTGCCACCAATGTGGCTCGTGCTTTAGGTAAAAAGTATGCCTTACTGGTGTTTCTGTTGGATATGTCAAAGGGTCTTGTTCCTGTCTGGCTGGCTCGTTTTTACATGGGAATTGACTCGTGGACTGTTTTCTTAGTGGGTGTGGCCAGTGTGCTGGGTCACATGTATCCCATTTTTCACAACTGGAAAGGGGGAAAGGGTGTGGCTACCGCTTTTGGTGTACTTTTGGGAATTTCTCCCTTCCTAGCTTTTCTTACGCTGTTGGTCTGGCTTATGGTGTTTAAGTGGAAGGGTTATGTGTCTCTGGCTTCCTTAACTGCCTGTGTCTTTGCTGTGGTGTTTTCCCTCTTCTTTATGCCCGCTAAGATTTTTCTACTGGCACTGGTGATTACTGTTCTGATATTTTACAGGCACAAGGACAACATAAAGAGACTTATGGAGGGTAGAGAGTTAAAAGTGGGTTCATGAGGGGTCTTCTTTTCTTTCTTTCATCAATAACCTTTTTCAGAATTCTGTATGTGATTTTCTATCCTTTGGACCTATTTCCGGAGGAGGCTCAATACTGGGACTGGTCAAGAGATCTGGATCTTAGCTATTACTCTAAGCCTCCTATGGTGGCTTACCTTAACTTTATCAGCAGAACTATCTTAGGAAACACAGAGATAGCGGTAAGAGTATGGCCCATTTTTTTCTCTTTCCTTCTGTCTGTTTTTACGTACATCTTTGTAAAAAGGTTGTTTGATGAGAAAACAGCTCTCGTGGCATCTGTGATACCACAGCTGTCTGTGGGTTTTTCCGTAAACTCCCTTCTTATGACTACCGATGCTCCTTTTTTGTTTTTCTGGTCCTTGAGTGTTATGACTATTTACCATGCGTCAGAAAAAAACTCTCTAAGATTGTGGCTTTTGGCAGGTTTTTTAGCCGGTCTTGCTTTTCTTAGTAAGTATCCTGCTGTTTTTCTATTACCTTGTACTCTCCTCTATCTTCTCCTTTACCGAAGGAATGTTCTCCTTAGTTACAAGCCTTACGTAGCTCTTCTGCCTGCCTTTTTTCTGGCTACACCGGTCATATACTGGAACATGAAACACGGTATGGTTTCCTTCTTGCATGTTTCCACTCTGGCCACAAAGGGTGGCGGTTCTGTGTGGGAGCATATCCTGGAATATCTGGGAGGGCAGATGCTGATTCTTTCAGTTATCCCCTTCTTCTTCATGTTAATGGGTTGGTTAAAAGGATGGAAGAACAGTACCACAGCCTTTCTGTCCCTTTACTCTTTGCCTGTTTTTCTGTTTTTTTCAATGCTTTCTCTTCACAAAAGAGTGGAGGCCAACTGGCCAGGGTTTGCCTACTTTACAGGTAGCATACTGGCATCCTACCACTTGGCCAGAAGCAGGTGGCTTGTTCCTTCTTTTGGTCTTTCTCTCTTTCTTTTCCTGTTTCTTCACTTTACACCTTTACTGGATGTGGTGGGTCTAAGGAAGATACTACCTCCTCAGAGGGATCCTACTAAGATGGGCGTAGGATGGAGCTTGTTGGGGGATGAGGTAAGCCGACTTTATACCGGTGAGGAGATGGTATTCAGTCCTCAGTATCAGATATCGGCGGAACTGGCCTTTTACACCAAGGGTAATCCTCGCACCTTTTGCGTAAATCTGGGTAGGAGGATGAACCAGTACGATCTTTGGAGAGAAGGCATGAAGAACTATGTGGGAAAAGACGCTATCTTTGTGGACCTTAAACCCATAGACAGCAGAGTCCTCTCAGGTTTTGAAGGTATAATAGAGGAGAGGAGCCTTGTTGTCAAATGGAGAGGTGAGGAGGTGAGAAGGTTTTATATATACAAGCTGAGAAAATTCAACGGTCATATGGAGGAAAGCATGCCTGAAGGTTATTAGATGGTTTCTATCTGTATATCTGGCCCTGTTTTTTGTGTATCATCTGTATCCTGTTTCTTTCTTTTCCAGCACCAACTACTCACCTTTAAGACCATCTCCAATTCCCTATAGTAGAGAGTGTAGGGTAGCTTTGGGTGTTAGGACCGTTTACAACGCTCCCTTAGGTAACCCCCACAAACTACAACAGGAACTTTCTCTGTTAGGTATCCACAAAGAAGTACCTTACCAAGAGGGTTACGGTTTTGAGGACATAGGCGTGATAAGGTGGTTTTCTTACTTCCTTTTTGATTTTATCCCATCATACCTTCTACGTGCAGAGCCTCCTGATCCTTACCAACTTTTACCCAAAGGTGATTGTAAACCCATCTTATCGGACATTCCGGTCCTTATCTCTGTCTGGAACTGGGACTTTCCTTCCTACTCTTTCATATTGGGTAAGAGGTATAACTTGCTACTTAGGTGTGATGAGGAGGATATGAGTAAGGCGGTGCCTGTAGTAGGAAGGAACCTTAGTGTCTACATATATTCACCTAAGGGTTTCTTTTTGGGAGACAAAGAGGTACCTCTCCAATCTGTTTTGACCCTCAACACGGAGGGTAACACGTTGGTTTTGGTGTGGAAGAATCAAGAGCTATGGGGCGTTTACCCGCAAAGCGGTCTAAGCCTGGTCCTGACAGAGGAAGGGATCTATCGCGTGGAGATTTTCTCTTACAAACTGCGCGTATGGAACATATTTATGGGACTGCGTTTTGTTTCGTGCCTTCCACCCTTCAAGGTTCAGGCTATGTGAGAAAGATCCATCTTATCACCGTACCGATAAAGGACCATCTTTCTGAGATCAGCATGGTTTAGGAGGAAGGGATCCTTCTTTATGAGCTCTGACGCATCTTCTCGGGCCAGCTCCAGAAGTCTTCTGTCTTGTTCCCTCATAAAGTTGGCCACTCTGAAACCAAAGAAGCCTGATTGAGACTCTCCGAGAAGCTCTCCGGGACCTCTCATCAACATATCCTCTTCTGCTATCTTAAAACCATCGTAGGTGGACACCAGAACCTTGAGTCTTCTCATGGCTGGCGAATACCTTTCTTGATCGGGTACCACCAGAAAACAGTAGGAGGTGAGGTTAGATCTCCCTACGCGACCTCTAAGCTGGTGTAACTGAGAAAGTCCAAACCTGTGAGCCGACTCTATCACCATCACGGTAGCGGTAGGCACATCAACACCTACCTCCACCACACTGGTAGACACCAGTATGTCTCCCTTCTCTCTAAACTCCTCCATGATGGCTATCTTTTCTGAATCTTTCATCTTACCGTGCAGCAGGAGAACGTTCCTCTCAGGAAACAGGTTCTTCCACCTTTCGTACTCGGTGGTGGCAGCTTTCAAAGATAACCTTTCTGACTCCTCTATAAGGGGATATATCACGTAAACTCTGTGACCTGCTTGGAGTTCTCTTCTTATAACTTCCAGCATTTCCTCTGTGCGAGACTCAAAAACTATAGTGGTGATGACAGGTTTTCTGCCAGCAGGCATCTGATCCAAAAAGGACACATCCAGGTCACCGTAGAGGGATAGGGCTAAGGTACGGGGTATGGGGGTGGCACTCATCACCAAACAGTGAGGGTAAAACCCTCTCCCTTTCTGAAGAAGTATCTTCCTCTGAAGAACGCCGAACCTGTGTTGTTCATCTACCACCACAAAACCTAAACGGTTAAATTCCACCTCTTCCTGTAAAAGGGCGTGAGTACCTATCAGTATGTGGAGGTGGCCTCTGGCGGTGTGATACTTAACGCTGAGCCTTTCTCTTCCCTTTACAGAGCTGGTGAGAAGACCCACCCTTACCCCCATAGGTTCCAGAAACTTTCTGAAGTTTTCGTAGTGTTGACGGGCCAGTATCTCGGTAGGTACCATCACCGCCGTCTGGTAACCCTCTTTAGCAAAGGCGTAGCTTATGGCCATAGCCACCACTGTTTTACCGCTTCCCACATCTCCTTGCAGGAGTCTGCTCATGGGTACTTCCTTTTCCACGTCAGTCAGTATCTCCTGTATAACCCTTTTTTGGGCACCGGTAAGTTCAAAGGGCAGGCTGCTTACGAACTGCTCCACCCATTCTTTGCCTTCTTTCAGGGTAGGGGCTTTCTGGCTGCGTATCTCCGAACGTCTTAGCTGCAAAGCCAATTGGAAGATGAAAAGTTCATCGTACACAAGCCTTCTCTGAAAGGGTGCCAAAAAGCTGTTGAGGGTCTCCTCATCACCGGTTGGAGGTCTGTGGGTGAGATAGAAACTTTCTCCTATTTCCAAGAAGTTATACTTCTGCAGAATTTCCCGAGGTATGTATTCTGGCATGTGTTTGGCCAATTCCGTTATGTGAAACATGGCCTTTCTTACGCGCTTGTGCCGTGTCTTAGCGGATAGACTCTGTTCGTTTTTGGTTCTGATGTTGTAAAAAGGTAGTATTGATCCTGCCTCTTCCTCCGATAGAATCTCGGGATGTACCATGTACTTTTCTCCCTGAAACTCTTTGACTCTTCCGTAAACTATCAGTTGTGTGGAGGGTTTAAAGCGAAGCTTAACACGGGGATCTTTGTATCTGAACCTGAGAACCAGATAACCTGTACCGTCTGTACACACCACGCGCAGAGGATATGTATCAGAACTGTCCTCTCTTAGTTCCACCACCTTTACCTTTAGGGCGTAACGCTTGCCTGGAAGGGCTGTGCGCACGCTGGTAGAGAGTCTTCTGTCTTCGTATCTCACGGGAAGAAACCAAAGGGCGGAAAGAATATCCTCCACTCCAAGGCTCTTGAGGAGTTTCTTTTCCTTGAAATCCAGACCCTTTACTTTATCTAAAGGTTCCAAGAACCACTCTAACGGATACTTTTCCTCATTTTGGAAACTAACGGCGGGAACAGTGGGCTCTTTGATGGCCTCCTTAATTAGTCGTAGTACAGCCACTTTCTTTTCAAAGGGAAGCTTGTCAAATTCTTTCAGAAGCTCAAGGCAGGAAGGTTCCAGGTACTCTTTGAGGAGGTTAAAAAGGTACATTCCCGCTCCCCAGCTCCTCTTTAGTCTGAGATAGTTTTGTTCCTCCAGTTGCTTTATAAAGTCCTTAGCCTTCTCCAGCCTTTCCATGTCGAAGATTCTTAAAGAAGTCTCTCAGAAGTCTACCCGCTTCCTCTACAGGAAGAAACTCCCACCTTACCCTGTGGTTGAAGGCGGTCTCATCCAGAAGATTATAAAGGCTCATGACAGCACCCAGCTTCTCGTCCTGTGCTAAAAATATAACTTTATCCACGCGGGCCAACACAAGAGCGTAAGCGCACATAGCACAGGGTTCTAGGGTCACATAAAGGGTGCAGCCGTAGAGGAAGCTTTCACCCAGTTTTTTGAGGGCCTTCCTTATAGCCAGTATCTCAGCATGGGCTGTTGGATCTTTCAGGGCTATCGTTCTGTTGTGGGCTCTCGCTATTATTCTGCCTTCCTTTACCACCACGCAACCCACAGGTATTTCGCCTTTTCTAAAGGCTCTGTGTGCCTCCAGAAGACAAGCCTTCACAAAAGGTTCGTGAGAGTCCTTCATATACGGGGGAAAAGGTTCACCTTTTCTCTGACGGTGTAACCGGCAAAACTGTAAGGTCTTATCTGCTGGGGAAGTTTTTCTATCCCGATGGCTTGCATGAGTTTTTCCATGCTTTGGGGCACAAAAGGATAGAGGAGATACCCCACGACAAAACAACCATCCACAAGAGTGTAGAGAACATCATCCAGAGAGGGATCACCCACTTTGGCCATCTGCCACGGAGCTTTACTGTCCACGTACTTGTTAAGGTAAGAGGAGAATTTGAGGACCTCCTCCAGAGCGTTGTAAAAGTCCACTCTACCCATAAGTTCCTCATACCTTTTTATAGTTTCACCGCACACCTTTTCGTACTGAGCATCCTTACCACCCGTCGCTTTACCCTGTGTGTACTTAAGAACCATAGACAGCACTCTACTCACCAAATTGCCTATCTCGTTGGCCAGTTCACCGTTTATCCTTTTGAGGATGTTATCTCTCCTAAGATCTCCATCGTCTCCAAAAGGCATATCTCTAAGGAGAAAGTATCTTACCGGATCCAAACCGTACTCCTTCACCAAGTCTACGGGACTCACCACGTTTCCCAAAGATTTGGACATCTTCTGTCCTTCCACCTTCCACCACCCGTGGGCGAACACGGTGCGCGGTATGTCCAGACCTACTGACATAAGAAAAGCAGGCCAGTAAACGGCATGAAAACGCAGTATGTCTTTACCCACCAGGTGTAAGTCAGCTGGCCATAGGTGCATCCTTTCTCTTACGGCGGACACATAGTTAAAGAGAGCATCAAACCACACGTAGATGGTGTGTTCTTCATCAAAGGGAACCCTTATACCCCACCTAACTCTACTGGCAGGTCTCGTAACAGAAAGGTCTCTGAGACCCATACTTACAAAGGACACCACTTCCCTCAGGCGGTGTTCAGGTCTTACAAAGTCGGGCATCTCTTCGTACAGCTTAAGAAGAGCTTCCTGATACTTAGAGAGACGAAAGAAGTAAGAGGGTTCCCTTACGTACTCACAAGGTTTTAGATGAAGGGGACATAACTTACCTTCCAGAAGTTCTGATTCTGACTTAAACTCCTCACAACCTACACAGTACCAACCTTCGTACTCTCCCAAGTATATGTCTCCCCTCTCCCAACTTTTCTGAAACATCTCACGTACCACTTCCTGGTGATCTGGATCTGTGGTTCTTATGAATCGGTCATAGCTGATGTTCATAAAACGCCATAGCTCCATAAAGTTGGATGCATTCTGGTCGGCCAGATCTTTGGGATGTACTCCTTTTTCCTCCGCCGTCTTCTGGATCTTAAGACCGTGTTCGTCGGTACCGGTGAGGAAAAAAACCTCGTAACCCCTCATACGGTAAAAACGGGCCAGTGTGTCGGCCGCCACAGTAGTGTAAGCGTGCCCTATGTGGGGCACGTCATTTACGTAGTATATAGGTGTGGTGACGTAAAACTTCATACGCTGGGTTTAAAGCTACAAGTCTCTTCATCTATGGTGGAGTAGAGAGGTTTTACTCTGCCCTCAGGTGTACTGTCTTCAAAGTCTCTTGGAACACCCAGCTCTTCTATACAGTGTACCAGATCGTGATAAAACTCGGCCACCATCACCAGACCTGTCTCCTTGCCTACCTCGTTGAAGGCCCTTATTTTGTCCGTTGCTTTACCTTTTCCTCTTTCCACTATGGCACCTGCGTGTCCGAAGGACACACCTTCCAGCTTTTCCTGGAATCTCCCTGCTACAAAGGCAGCAACAGGTTTGTTCCATTTACCCTCCTTGTACAGTCTCAGAATGGTCTGAGCAGCCTGTTCCTCGTAAGAGCCACCCACTTCTCCCTGTATTATAACGCCCTTCACGTTGGGATCATCTGCTATTTTTTCCAATACGTCGGCAAAAGTGGTGCAGGATATGACGTCTCCTCCCAAAGCGAGAGCCATGTAAACACCCCAACCTCTCCTCTTGAACATCTCCGCCGTGGTGGTGGTGAGACCTCCTGACTTAGAGAGAATAACGAGACCACCGTCTGCGTAAGCTATGGAAGGGTCCTTACCACCTATGGCACCTATCCTGGCAGGTATGCGTGGTACTATACAACCCAAGGAGGTAGGCCCCACTATTATAACTCCCCTCTCCTTGGCGTAGTGATAAAAGTACACTGTATCTCTTATGGGGACGTGCTCGGTGATGATGTAGATGAGCTTTATACCGGCATCCACCAGTTCTATAACAGCATCCTTTACGGAAGTGGGAGGCACGTACACCAGTCCCGTGTTGATCTCAGGATGGTTTTGGAGGGCTTCTCTCACTGTGTTGTAGACAGGCTTACCCGCTACCTGTGATCCACCCTTACCGGGAGTGACACCTGCCACCACAAAGCCTGGGTAAAGAGCCTCCGATTCGGTTACCACCTGGGAGGCTTCTCTCCCCGTAATGCCCATCACCAGTATTCTTGTTTGGTCGTTAAGATAGACAGTTCCTACCATTTTTACACCCCCAGATCCTTTGCCTGCTCTTCTGTAAGAGCTCTGTCTTCTTGTTTTTCTTTGGCTACAGACTGACACTTATCTAACAGTTCCTTGAGCCTTATAGGTGCCTCCGTAAGAGGCAGTGTGGAGTCGTATATCTCTCCCTTAACACCACACTCTTTGAAGGCTTCGTACAACATACGGAGACCTTTCTCCGCTTCTGGTCCATTCCTACGCACCACCCATATCCAGTTGGGATCTAACTTACCTTCCTTGTAGAGATCCCTTATAGCGTTAGCCACACCTTCACCCAAAGTGACATCTATACGCGTGTTGTTGGCGGTACCTCCACACACCAGAACACCCCTTATACCAGGCTTGGAGAGGATGATGCGGGTTATCTTGTACATCTTCTCGGCAGGGGGATTACCACCTATGTCGGTGAAGTTGGCAGGCTTGAGTCCCACCGCGTAAGCGGTCTCTATGGTAACGGTGGAACCACCACCACCGAAGGTCATCATAGCTATATCACCGTCCATCTCTACGTAGGAACCAGCCTTCCCTCTGTGGTCATCTCTATCTATGAGAGAAGCTTGTATCTCCCTCTCTGTAGGAGGTCTCTTGAGAGCCGTACGCACACCGTATATCTTTGTGGGAGGTACAGAAGCATCGTCATCTATAGTGACAACAGCATCCAACGCTAAGACCTTCTGCTTATCACCCACCTGACATATGGCAAGAGGGTTTATCTCCAAAAGTCTCGCCTCCGACTCCCAAAAAGCCCTCCACATGTTGGCTATCACTTCCGACAACTCCCTGAGAACACCCATGTACTCCTGAGGGAAACCCAGCTCCAAAAGGTAGTTTCTCACCATATGAGGATACAGGCCCTTCAGTGGATCTATAACCCAGCTTCTTACCTTCTCCGGAGGGACTTCCTCTATGTCCATGCCACCTTCTAAGCTAAGGGTCACTACGGGAGCTCTAACCTCTGTAGAGTAGGTTATGGAAGCGTAGAGCTCTTTCAGTATGTTGGCTTTCTCCACCACCAAAACACCTACAGGCATCTCACCGTAGACGGGATATTGGAGGAGAGCCTCAACGGTTTCCACAGCCTCCTCAGGGTTCTTACACACCTTCACCGCACCCGCTTTACCCCTCTTTCCTACCAGCACCTGAGATTTAACCACACACTCACCCAGCTGGTTTATAAACTCCACAAGCTGGTCGTTGACATGGTCGGCAAACATGTATCTGGGGACAGGTATCCCAAATTTCTTAAAGATCTTATCGTAGGCCTCGTACTCGTAGAGGTTCATCCCGTCTGCCTCCGTCAAAAAGGTATGATGAGAATTATAACACAAATTGAAAGATTGAATTCACATGCCTGTGCCTTTATATTGGAACCCATGAGGTTGAGTCTTAAGGTTTCTGGTATGACATGTGTTAACTGTGCACGAGCCATAGAGCTTAACCTGAGGAGACTGCACGGGGTTAAGGACGTTAAGGTCTCCTTTGAACTGGGAAGAGTTTGGGTGGAGATAGAGGAAGAGCTTATATCTCCTCAAGATGTGGTGGCCGTCATAGAGTCCTTAGGTTACCGTGTGGAGGACTCATTGACGGGTAGAGATTTCTCTGCTGTGGTGCTGGCGCTGTGTTATATCCTGAGTGTCCCCATAGTCTTCCTTATGTTTTTACACCAACCTTGGAGTTTGTACTTACAAGCTCTCTTAGCGGGTGTGGTACAACTGGTGGGTGGGTGGAGTTTTTACAGATCTGCTTACCTCTCTGCAAGGGCAGGTGTGGGCAACATGGACCTTCTGGTGGCTGTTGGTAGTACCACCGCTTACCTCTACAGCCTCCTGAGCCTCGTAGGTTTCCTAAAGGCGCATCCTATGTTTGAGACTTCTGCTCTTCTCATTACCTTCGTAAGGACGGGAAAGTGGGTGGAAGACAGATTTAAAAAACGTGCCACCCGTAAGCTTAGGGATCTTTTTGGTTTTCAGACTGTCAAGGTGAGGGTGTTGGGTCCTAAAGGTGAGGAGGAGAAAAGTCCCTCCGAGGTGTTTAAGGGAGATAGGGTAATTCTACGGAAAGGTGATCTGATACCGGTGGATGGCCATCTGCAAGAAGGTACTGTGTGGCTGGATCAGTCTCTCATAACAGGTGAGTCAGAACCGGTGAAGATGGAGGCAGGTGCTCTTCTTCTGTCGGGTAGTTTGGTGGTGGATGGATACGGTGTGATGAAGGTGGAGAAAACCTTTAGCGGTAGCTACGTGTCTTTTCTCATAAAGCTGGTGGAAAAAGCTCTATCAGAAAAGCCCAACATACAGAGAATTTCCGACAAGATAGCCCACTATTTCGTGCAGGGCGTACTGATACTGGCGCTGTTAGTATTTGCCTTTTGGATGTGGAGAACCCACGATCTTGAGAGAAGCTTAACTTACGCTCTGGCGGTGGTGGTGGTGTCGTGTCCGTGCGCTTTTGGAATAGCTGTGCCTTTAGCTATAGTGGTGGGTCTTTCCCGTGCATACAGTAGAGGTATCCTCATAAAGGAACCTTCCATTTTTGAGAGGGAAGTGGATGTGGTGTTTTTGGATAAGACAGGGACGGTTACAGAAGGAAAGCCTAAGGTGGTGAAAGTCAGAGTAAGAGATGAGGAAGCTTTGAGAGTAGCTCACGCTCTTAGCAGTCTCTCCAATCACCCTTACTCTAAGGCCATAAGGGAATACACAGCCAATTTGGGTATCTCGGCAGATCCTCCATCCCACTGTAAAGAGGTGGTGGGTGTAGGTATTCTGTGCGATGAGTACGCCCTTAAAGGTAAGGAGAACGGCTGGGTGGCCATTTACAGAGGTGAGGAGGTTTTGGCGGAGTTTTACGTAGAAGATACATTAAGGGAGGACGCACCACAGGCGGTGGACCAACTAAAAAGAATGGGTCTTAAGGTGGTGATGCTTACGGGAGACCGAGAAGAGAGAGCCAAGAGCATATCTGATGCGCTAGGTATAGAAGAATGGTACGCTTCGGTAAAACCCGAAGACAAGATGCAAGTGCTGGAGGAGTATCAGAAAAGAGGGTACAGAGTGTGTATGGTGGGGGATGGCATAAACGACGCTCCTGCGTTGGCCAAAGCGGACATGTCGGTGGCTATGGGATCGGGTACTGAAGTGGCAAAACTGGTGGGAGATGTAGTGCTCCTTGGAGGTATAGGTGGGCTCGTGGAACTGTTTCGTATAAAGAAAACTGTAAGTAGGAGAATAAAACAGAACCTTTTTTGGGCCTTCTCTTACAACGTACTTCTTATTCCTGTGGCGGCCGGAGGACTGGCCAGTTTTGGCATATCCCTAAAACCCGAATGGGCAGGACTTCTCATGGTCCTATCCTCGGTGGCTGTGGTGATCAACTCTGTAAGACCATGATGTTTTTGGTTTACCTGTCACACGATAACTTTTTTCTAAGGTCAGGTGAGTAACCACTGACCACCGTATAATCTCTTAGGAGGATATTATAGGGGACTGCAGACACACCCATTTCCTTAGCTATCCTTTCGTGCTCTTTGAGAAGAGGACATGACTTTACAGGTAGAGGCCTTTGATCCCATTTTCCCGAAAGAACCTCGTCGAGGGCTCTTAGATGATTCTTAGAACAGACCACATAGGCGGACTTTTGATAGCTTTCGGGAAATCTGGGAAAAGGTACCAAAAACACGTAAAGGCGCAGTTTATGAAGACAACCCTTCAGTTCCTGCCATTCTTTTCTACAGTGAGGGCAGTCAGGGTTCATAAAAACCAAAACTCTCTCTTTTCCTTTGCCAACTATCACCGCTTTGTTTAAAGGAACACTCTTGATCTGCTCCTTTAGAAACTCCTTCTCTATATCCTCTCCCTGCACAAAGGAGGCGATGAGAAAGAGGAAGAAGACAAAACGTACCATGTTCAGCCAAACCTCCCCGTTATATAGTCTTCTGTCAACTTTTGAGAAGGTCTGGTAAAGATCTTTTCTGTAGGACCGAACTCCACCAACTCACCTAAGTACATAAAGGCGGTGTAGTCCGATACACGGGCAGCCTGTTGCATGTTATGGGTTACTATAACCACCGTTATACGCTTCTTAAGTTCCACCACCAGCTCCTCTATTTTAGCGGTGGAGATGGGATCTAAGGCTGATGTTGGTTCATCAAAGAGAAGCACTTCAGGTTCTATGGCTATGGCTCTTGCTATGCACAACCTCTGCTGTTGTCCACCCGACAGGGAGAAGGCGGACTCCTTGAGCCTGTCCTTAACTTCTTCCCAGAGGGCTGCGTCCTTCAGTGCCTGCTCCACTCTATCGCGGAGCTCACTGCCTTTCACACCCCTCAACCTGAGACCAAAGGCCACGTTGTCAAATATAGACATAGGGAAAGGAGTAGGTTTTTGAAACACCATCCCTACCCTACTTCTGAGTTCCATAAGATCTACGTCTTTGTCCAGTATGTTCTTACCGTCCAGAAGAATTTTACCTTCGTACCTGTTACCTGGATAAAGGTCATGCATCCTATTGAAGCACCTCAATAAAGTGGTCTTACCACAACCGGATGGTCCTATTATGGCGGTAACTTTGTTTTCGTAAACAGGCATGTTGATGTTCCTAAGGACGTGATTCTTGTTGTAGTAAAAGTTCAGATCTATCACCTCTATCTTAGGTGAGTTCATAACCCGTTCCTCCGTAACAGAGATTTTATGATGTAGTATATGGGAGAGGTGAAACGGGTATGGAGCAGTATTCTGGACAGGAGAAAGAGAAACAACACACCCACTGTTAAAACCAGAGCTAAAGCCCAGGCCTGTTGGTGCCATTCCTCATAAGGTCCCATCACGTAGTTATACATCATAACAGTGAGAGAAGCCATAGGCTTGAGCAAAGAGAAGGAGGTATCATCGTTGTAAAAGGCGGTAAAAAGAAGTGGGGCTGTCTCACCTGCCACACGAGCTATACCTAAGAGGATCCCTGTCATAACACCCCTTTTGGCCGCTCTGAGTACTACTTTCCAGATGACATTATAACGGTAAGCCCCCAAGGCGTATGCAGCTTCTCTCATCTGAAGAGGAACAAGTTTCAGCATCTCGTCGGTGGTTATGGCTATAACGGGAAGCATTATGAGGGCTAAAGCAACGGAACCAGCAAGAGCACTGAAATGACCCATAGGTTTCACCATAAGAGCGTAAACTACAGCACCCACCACTATAGAAGGGGCACTCACCATAATATCGGTAACATGACGCAAAACCCTAAAAAGGGGAGAGTTTTTCCCGTATTCTGAAAAGTACACACCTGCCATTACACCTATGGGTACTCCCATCATGGTGGCCAGAGCGGTTATGATAAGGTGGCCTACAAGAGCGTTTTTGGCACCACCTCCTTCCATACCGGCAGGAACTGGGTCTTGGGTAAAGAAATCCACATTTATGTATCTCACTCCGTTAATGAAAAGGGTAAAGAAGATCCAAGAGAGCCAGGCTATTCCGTAAAAGGCCAACAAGCCGGAGAGTATCATCATAAGGTTGCTGATGAGCTTGCGCCTCTTCATTAGCTTGTCCTCCCCTCAAAGCGCGCCAGAAGGTACTTAGACACCGCCAGTAGGGTTATGGAAACTAGAAAGAGCAGGAGAGAAAGGTAGTAAAGGGAGGAAAGATAAAGATCCGTATCTGCTTCTGTGAACTGGTTGGCCAAGGCCACCGTTATAGTGGTAAAAGAGTCCAGAAGAGATCTGGGTATCTGGGGAGTGTTACCTGCCAAGAAGGCCACAGCCATAGTTTCTCCCAAGGCTCTTCCTGTGGCCAGTATGGCACCACCCACCATGGCGGACATGGTGTAAGGCATCACCACTTTCCTTATAACCTCCCAACGCGTAGCACCCATGGCGTAAGCAGATTCCTTCATCACGGGTGGTACCATCTGAAAAGCATCCTTTATAACGGAGGCCATAAAGGGCATTATCATAAGGGAGAGGATAACGCTGGTGGTGAGAAGATCTATGCCTGTGGGTGTGCCATCAAAGAGTTTACCCACCAAAGGCAGTTGACCCAAACTTTTCTGTAGGAAAGGTTCCACCTTCTGAGCCATTATGGGAGCCAGCACCAAAAACCCCCACATACCGTAAACTATGCTGGGAATAGAGGCCAGAAGTTCCACCAAGGAAGCCGTTATAGGTCTTAACCAACGGGGAGCCATCTCTGTTTGGAATATGGCCACTCCTATAGCTACGGGCACAGCTATCAGAAGGGACAGAAAAGTACTCAGCAAGGTGCCCACCACCATGGTGGCACCCCCAAACTGCTGAGCTACCGGATCCCACGTGGTGTTTACCAAAAAGGAAAGTCCAAAGGTGTTTATGGCTAAGCGAGCTTCCTTAACCAGTACTGTAAGAACAAGGAGTGGGAAGAGAAGCCCCACCCCCAAACTGCACAGCGCCAAAAGTAAGGCCAGTGTTCTGTCCAGAAGTTTTTTTCCCAGACCAGCCACTGTATGCATTATACCATCAAGGATTTACACCGTGCTGTTGCCAGTACTTGAAGATTTCTTCCTTAACCTTTTTGGGAAGAGGTACGTAATGGAGCTGAAGAGCGGTGTTGTCACCCTTCTCAAAGGCCCAACGGAAAAAGGTGGTGGCCTTCTTGGATCTTTCGGGTTGGTCTTTGGCCAACAAGATGAAGGTGGCACCCGCTATAGGATAGCTGTCCTTACCAGGTTGATTTACCAAAACCTCATAGAAGTGCTTGGAAGGATCCCACTTAGCTCCCGCTGCTGCTGCCTGCATGGTTTTGGGAGAAGGCTCAACCCAATGACCTGCGCTGTTCTTTATCCTGGCCATGGGAAGGTTGTTCTCCTTGGCATATATGTACTCCACATAACCTATCCCACCCTCGGATCTTTTCACGTAGTTGGTTACACCGGGATTACCTTTGGCACCTATTCCTGTGGGCCAGTTTACCGCAGTTCCCGCACCTACCTTCTCCTTCCATTCTGGACAAGTTTGAGACAACCATGTGGTGAATATAAAGGAGGTACCTGATCCGTCAGATCTGTGTACCACCACTATGTCCCTATCGGGAAGTCTTACGCCAGGGTTTATACTTTGCAGGTAAGGATCGTTCCACTTGGTTATCTTACCCAGGTATATATCACACACCGCCTTTGAATCTAAGTTGAGGACCCTTTTACCCAACTCCGGAACGTTGTAGGTAACAACCACAGCACCGATGACGGTGGGAAACTGTAGAAGCTTGTTCTTCTCCAACTCCTCCGGGGTCAGAGGAGCGTCCGATGCACCAAAGTCTACGGTTCTGTTGGTAATCTGCCTTATACCACCACCCGACCCTATTCCCTGATAGTTCACCTTATAACCCGTAGCCTTCTCAAATTCGTAAGCCCAACGCTGATAGAGGGGTTGAGGGAAGGTAGCACCGGCACCTGTTATCTCCATAGCAAAAAGGGGGGCCGATACGGCAAGAACAGCCAAAGTTTTTCTCATAGCCATACCTCCTAAGGTTTTACCTTTCAGTATACCGATCGTCTGTTAAGAATCTGTTAAGATACGGGAAGCTGGGAGAGTCTCTTACCTCTGTGTTTCGTCATAAGTACAAGAAAGAGGAGGGCCGTCATGTAGGCATCTTCGATGGCAGAGTGCCTTTGGGTTACCGGAAGACCATAGTGGAGTAAGAGCTCCTCTAAAGGGATGTTTTTCTTACTGGGTGGAAGAAGATCCAGAAGGTCCAGGGAAGGAGGACAGAAAGGTGGCTTCTTGTGTCTTCTCAGTGCTCTGTTTATAGCCCTTATGTCTAAGTCTAAAAAGTAACCAACGAGAACACTTCCCTTAGCATAGGCTAAGAAAAGGTCACACACTTCTTCCTCTTTCATACCTTGTCTGATGTCGTGAGGTGTTATGCCGTGCACCTTTATCCCCGTGTGGTCTGTGGGCGTACTCTTTACCGTTACGTGAAAGGCTGTGGAGAGATCTAGAGTAAGGTTCACCACCTTTAGTGCACCTACACTGAGGAGGTTTGTACCTTTTATGTCAGAGGTTTCTGTATCCAGCACCACGAAAACGGTATCCTCCACCCTCCTGTTTCTGTCCACATCCCAGTTAACATCGTAGAACCTGTCTCCCAAAAGAAACTTTAGAATGCCTCTTTTCATCTTCTTTTCATACAGCATGACGAGTTTTATATTCTAAGGAGGTGAACCATGAGAAAACTGATGCTACTTTTAGCAACAGCCGGTTTTGTTATGGCACAGCAAGGTGCCACACCTGCCACACCTGCAGAACCTACACCGGGTACTCCGGGAGCGAAACCCGCCGTACCGGCAGAACCCCATAAGGGAAAGGCAGAGAGGAAGCACAAAGAGGCTCATGGTAAAAAGAAGGGACACATCAAGCACGGAAAACAGAATAAGATGAAATAAAAGTCATATCACCTTCAGCGTAGGCCCTCAGGATCCTGAGGGTCTCTTCCCTTATCTTACTGACAGCCCTATCTGTCAGGAAGGCTACGTGAGGTGTTATGATGACTCTGTCACTGTGGGTCATCTCCAGGAGTTTTAAGAGTAGTGAGCTACCTTCACCATCTCTGTACCTTCCCAAAATTAGAGTCTTCTCCTCCTCAAAAACATCTAAACCAACAGCTCCTATCTTTCCTTCTCGGAAAAAGTGATACAGGGCCTTTGTGTCTATAACAGCACCTCTGGATGTGTTGATAATGATACAGCCGTCCTTAAGAAGGGACATGTTGGAGGCGTTGAGAAGATGATGGGTCTGGGGTGTGTAAGGTACGTGAAGGGATACAGCGTCACTTTCCCTCAGCAGATCTTCTAAGGATGTGTATCTGACTCCCAGATCTAGCAGATCTTTTCGGGTAACCACATCGTAGGCTAGAACCTTCATACCAAAAGACAGAGCATACCTGGCCATAAGGGAACCTATCCTACCGGTACCTATGATCCCCAAAGTCATGTCCTCCAGATTTCTGGACATCAGTTGATAAGACTGGGAGAAATCCATCCTTCTGACGCGCTCCTTTATCGTATCCAGTTTTCTTACTAGATGCAGTAGGAGGGCAAAGGCGTGTTGAGCCACTGCCGAAGGTGAGTATTCGGGCAGATGAGTGACCACTATACCCCTATTTCTGCACTCCTCTATGTCTATGTGGTCATAACCTACCGAACGGGTGTGAAGGAGTTTTAATCTAGGCATCTTTTCCAAAACCTGAGAAGATACGCGATCCATCACAAAGACACAGGCCACCTCTGCCTCACACAGAACCTCTTCCGGAAGCTCCTCTATACTCTGAGAAAAGGTAAGGACCTTCATACCTTTCAGATGTTCCCTGTAGTATTCCTCATCCTCCCTCCACAAGCTGGTGAAAACTACTGTGGTCATACAGTAATTATCACATAAATTTCTAACTTATGTTGGGCATACTGAGACGGAAGCCAGAGGACAAGCTTATAGAGATACTGGGAAAAGACAAGGTGCTTACTTCATTGGTGGAGAGGAAGCTCTACTCCTACGATGCCACACCCATACCTATAGAGAGAGCGGTTCCCATGGCGGTGGTGTTTCCGGAAAATCACCATGACGTGGAGAAACTGGTGGAGGTGTGTTATCAGGAAGATATAGCCATCTTTCCGAGAGGTGCAGGATCAGGACTGACTGGGGGTGCGGTTCCTACCGTGGAACGGGGTGTGGTGGTTTCCTTTGAACGGATGAATCGCTTTAGGGTAGATCTGGATA
Source organism: Thermocrinis albus DSM 14484 (assembly GCF_000025605.1). Lineage (NCBI taxonomy): Bacteria > Pseudomonadati > Aquificota > Aquificia > Aquificales > Aquificaceae > Thermocrinis > Thermocrinis albus. Next base: position 198,328 of record NC_013894.1, read on the forward strand.
ACGCGGTAGCTTACGCTGAACCGGGTGTCGTAACCGCTCAGTTGCAGGAGTATGTAGAGTCCTTGGGACTGTTCTATCCTCCGGACCCTTCTTCCTTCAAATACTCCACCATAGGGGGGAACATAGCGGAGAACGCCGGTGGACCCAGATGTCTCAAGTACGGTGTCACGAGAGAGTACGTGTTAGGCCTTACGGCCGTCATAAAGGAGGGGAAAACGGTAAAGACAGGTGGCCCTGTGATAAAGGACGTAGCCGGTTATGACATCACCAGACTACTGGTAGGTTCGGAAGGCACGTTAGGACTCATCACAGAGGCTGTTTTGAAACTCATCCCTAAGCCAAGGGCGAGACTGACTGCTTTAGCTATCTTTCACAACCTGGAAGATGTAGGACATGCGGTCACCAAAATCTTCACGTCGGGAGTTTTTCCCTCTGCTCTTGAGTTTATGGACAAGAACGCCATAAGGGCGGTGGAAGAGTTCAAACCGGTGGGACTACCCAAAGACGCGGAAGCGGTCCTCCTCATAGAGGTGGACGGCACACCTCAGAGCGTGCAGGAAGACATAAAGCTGGTAAAAGAGCTGTTAGAAGGCATGAAGGTTAAGGTGGAAACGGCCAGTACCGAGGAAGAAGCTCAGAAGCTGTGGACAGCTAGGAAAAACTTAGGTCCTGCTCTCGGAAATCTCAAAACAGGAAAGATAAACGAAGATATAGTGGTCCCACGCTCCACCCTTCACCAGGTGATACCCAAGGTGAGAGAGATAGCCCAAAAGTACCAGCTTATGGTAGCGGTGTTTGGACACATAGGTGATGGAAACCTCCACGTGAACTTTCTCTATGACAAAGCTAACAGAGAAGAAGAGGAAAGGGCAGAACAAGCTGTGGATGAGGTTTTTGAGATGACGCTGGCCTTTGGTGGATCCATAACAGGAGAACACGGTGTGGGACTCACGAAAAGAAAGTTTTTGAAGTGGCAGATGGGAGATGTTGGTTACGAGCTACTGAAGTCTATAAAGTCTGTTTTTGATCCCAAAAACCTCTTCAATCCCGGTAAGATGCTGGAAGTATAGTTTATACTTAATGTTATGTTAAGCTGGATCATCCGGAAAATATTAGGTACAAAGAACGAAAGGGAAGTAAAGAGATTAAAGAGGTTTGTGGAAGAGATAACTAAAAAAGAGAAGGAGCTGGATCCTCTCACCAACAGAGAGATAAGACAGCTGGCTCAGGATCTTTACACTAAGGTACTCAACGACGAAGAACTGAGAGAAGACATAACCCGAGGAAAGATAAGGGAAGAAGTTCTTCTGGCCTTTGCCATAGTGCGGGAGGCAGGAAAACGCACATTAGGCCTTAGGTTCTTTGACGTGCAACTTCTGGGTGGTTTGGTGCTTCACGAAGGCAAGATAGCGGAGATGAAGACGGGAGAAGGTAAAACCCTCGTGGCTACATCCTCAGCCTTTGTGAATGCTCTTACAGATCGCGGTGTTCATGTGGTGACGGTAAACGACTATTTGGCGAGGCGTGATGCTCAGTGGATGGGTCCCATTTACAAGTTTTTGGGGCTTAAGGTGGGGGTAATAAACTCTGACTACTCCTCTTATCTGGTGGAGTGGGTGGATGAGGAACTTGCCCAGAGAGCTATAGAGGAAAACCTGAGAGTCTGGCCGGCGGGTTATACCGAAGAGGTTTTACCTTCTCATCTTGCCAGTGTGGAGGCCAAGAAGGCCTTCTTTACCAAGCTGGTACCCACCACCAGGAGAGAGGCCTACGAGGCTCACATCACCTATGGTACCAACAACGAGTTTGGTTTTGATTACCTAAGAGACAACATGGCCTTCTCCTTGGAAGAGATAGTACAGGTGAAAGGACACCACTACGCTATAGTAGACGAAGTGGACTCTATACTCATAGATGAGGCGAGAACCCCCCTCATCATATCAGGACCGGCAGAAATGGACACGGAGATATACTACACGGCGGACAGGGTAGTGCGTAAGCTGGTCAAGGACGAAGATTTTACGGTGGACGAAAAACACAGGACAGTTCATCTCACGGAGTCAGGTATAAAGAAACTGGAACAGCTTCTGGGAGTAGAAAACCTCTACGACATAAGACACATAGACCTCCTACATGCTATACACCAGGCCATAAGGGCACATCATCTCTTCAAGAGGGACGTTCACTACATAGTGAGGGATAACCAAGTACTGATAGTGGACGAATTTACAGGAAGGGTTCTGCCCGGAAGACGCTGGTCGGATGGTCTGCATCAGGCTATAGAGGTAAAGGAAGGTGTGCCTATACAACAAGAAAACCAAACTCTTGCCTCTATAACCTTCCAAAATTACTTCAGACTTTACACCAAACTGGCCGGTATGACAGGAACGGCAGAAACGGAGGCTTTAGAGTTTAAGGAGATATACGGTCTTGATGTAGTGGTGGTACCTACCCACAGACCCATGAGGAGGATAGATCATCCTGATCTGGTTTTTAAAACCAAGAAAGAAAAATGGAAAGCGGTGGTGGACATCATAAAACAAGAACATGCCAAAGGAAGACCTATACTGGTAGGTACCATATCCATAGAGGACTCCGAACATCTGTCACAACTTCTCCAGAAGGAAGGAATACCTCATAACGTTCTCAACGCCAAGCATCACGAAAAAGAGGCTCAGATTATAGCCCAGGCTGGGAGGTTGGGTGCCGTTACCATATCCACCAACATGGCAGGTAGGGGGACCGACATACTGCTGGGAGGTAATCCTGAGTACTTGGCCAGAGAGATCCTTATCAAGAGGGGTAAGGATCCTCAGGAAGCTTCCCAGGAGGAGTGGAAAGAGGCCCTTGAGGAAGCTTACAGAATTACGGAAGAGGAGAAAAAGAAGGTAGTAGAACTGGGTGGTCTTCTGGTGATAGGAACCGAAAGACACGAGAGCAGGCGTATAGATAACCAGCTTAGGGGCAGAGCAGGTAGGCAAGGAGATCCCGGTGAATCGCGCTTTGTACTATCCCTAGAGGACGATCTTATGCGCATTTTCGGGGGTGACAGAGTAAAGAAACTTATGGAAGTCCTGAAGATCCCGGAAGGTGAACCCATAGAGAGCAGGATGGTTACCAAGGCCATTGAGAACGCCCAGAAGAGATTAGAAGCCCAGAACTTCCAGATAAGGAAGAGACTGCTGGAGTACGACAACGTTATGAACACCCAGAGGATGGCTGTTTACGCTATGCGTAGAGACATACTGGAAGGTAAGGGTCTGGAGGAGTATCTGGAGGAGTTTGTGAGAGATGTTCTGTCGGAACGAGTGAAGGAGTTTCTGCAAGAAGATGATCCGGAGTTATGGGATACAAAATCTCTGGAAGAGTACCTTAGGGACCTCACAGGTGAGGAGATAAACTTGCCTACCGTTAGGGATAGAGAAGAACTGGTGGAGTTAGTGGTGAAAAAGGTTATGGAGACACTGAGTAAGAAGAAGGAAGAGCTAGGGGAAGAACTATACCAACAAGTTCTTAAGATAGTTATGCTGTCCACCCTTGATCATCTTTGGAGGGAGCATCTGCACATACTGGACAGGCTAAGAGAGGGTATATACCTGAGAGGTTACGCAGCCAAGGATCCTCTTGTGGAGTACAAGAAGGAGTCCTTTTACCTCTTTGAGGACATGATGAGAAACTTCAAAGAACGTGTGCTAGGAGATGTACTGAGACTACAGGTAAGATCTCCGGAGGAGCTGGAAGAAGAGATACAGAGGGAGGAGGAAGAGAAGGAAGAGCTCCTCAAGAAAGCCGTTTACTTGGCTCCTCAGGAAAAGGCAGATCAAAAAGGGCCAAAGAGGAAAACTCTTAAGGAGCGGCTTCAATCAAGAAGAAAGAAAACGTAGAACTTCCCGAAAAGGAACGTTCCCCTCACGGACCAGTCTTACACTCCTGTAACCTATAAGTCTCACTATGGTGGAGGGCTTACCCACTATCTTACCTGCATCCACGTAAATATTCACTCTCCTACCAAAGTAGGCCATACCTTCCTTCACGCTGGTGGCTGGTTTCAGTCCTTCTGGATTTGCGCTGGGTGCTACGAGAGGAACTCCCACCACCTTTAGCAGATCTCTTATGAAACCTGCCGTAGAAGAAGGTAACCTGACGGCAAGACTTTTCCTACCCCTCGTAAGGTAAAGGGGTACAGATGTTCTCTTAGGGATCACCAGAGTTATACCAAGGGAGAGGAGTTTTCTCTGGCGTGGGCCTATAATGAGACCCAGCTCCTCTATCCAGTCCTCTTGAGGAATCAGCAGAAGAAAAGGTCTTCCTGAAGGTCTTCGTATGGCGAAGAGTCTCTCCACCGCTCTCCTGTCTAGAGCGTTAGCCAGAAGGCCATATATGGTATCGGTGGGTGCAAAAGCTATCCCTCCTTCCAGTATAACCTCGGCCACCCGAAACACCTTGGAGGGACTCACCACCAAACTCATAGTATGGGAGCGTTACAGAAGTTCATGGAACTTTCGGGTGATGTTTCCAAAACCCGCAGGATACATTCGGTGGCTCGCTCCAGCACCTTGAGGAGTATGGGCTCTTCTTCCTTTGAAAAAGGAGAAAGCACGTACTGAACCACCTTACTTTTGTCTTTAGGTCTTCCTATACCTATCTTAAGGCGCGGAAAACGTTCCGTCTTTATCTCCCTTATTATGGACTCTACGCCGTGATGTCCGCCGCTACTCCCTTCCGTTCTCAACCTCATTTTACCTAAAGGAAGATCAAGATCGTCGTGTACTACCAGAAGCTCTTCCGGTAGTATTTGGTAATCCTCCAGAAGGTTAAACACAGCAAGACCAGAGTTGTTCATATAGGTCTGTGGTTTTACCAGGAACACCTCTCTGCCCCCCACCTTAGCCCTGTACAGGTGGGAAAGACACTCCTCCGTGTAATCCCTTACCCTAAGTCTACTCACCAGCTGATCCAAAACCATAAAACCTACGTTATGTCTGGTTCTCTCATACTCTTTACCGGGATTACCCAATCCAACGACCGCCTTTATCATCCGGTGGTTTCGGTAGTTTCTGTGGTTTCTTCTACCTCAGGTTCTAGCACAACAGCTACCACCTCCTCAGGGTTATCCATGATGATACAACCTTCCGGAGGCTGTATATCTCTAACGTGAAGGGCATCACCTAAACCTAAGGACGATACGTCCACCACTATCTTGTCAGGTATCCTGTCTATGGGTGCCTTTACGGTGAGAGTAGTTAGTACCGCTTCAAAGGTGCCACCCAACCCTACACCTGCCGGTGTGCCTACAAACTCTACGGGCACCTCCAACTCCAACTCTCTCACGTGGGATATATCGTACAGATCCACGTGGAGAGGATCGTCACCTAACCAACCCGTCTGAACTTCCTTAAGGAGACACACTCTTTTTTCTCCTTCTATCTCTGCCACCAGAAGGAAGGTTTCACCGTGAGGCAAGCTGAGAAGATCCTTCACTTTCATATAGGCGTGTGTGTTCTCCACATCCTTACCGTAGATCTCTACAGGTACATAACCTTCCTTACGCATGCGCTTTATCTCACTTTTCTTGCCAGGCTTTCTGGGAATCAGTTTTACCTCTATCCTCTTCATCTTCCACGTCCTACAACCCAGACACTAACTGTGCCTGGGGCTGGGGTATTTGTATCCCGCCCTTTTAAAGGTGCCCATCCCCAGCAGGCGGCCTTTGGGACACCTTTATGTGAAGAGAGAGCTCACGGACTCTCCTTCGTGTATTCTCTTTATGGCTTCCCCTAGGAGAGGAGCCACCGATACCACTCTTAACTTAGGAAAGTCTTTGGGAGGGATGGTGTTGGTCACCACCACCTCCTGAATGGGTGATTTCATGAGACGATCCACTGCTGGACCCGAAAAGATACCGTGGGTGGCCACCACGTCCACCCTTGTGGCTCCACGCGCCAGTAGAAGTTCAGCAGCAGCGCACACGGTTCCCGCCGTGTCTATGATATCGTCCACTATAACCGCTCTCTTACCTTCCACATCTCCTATTATGTCCAGAACTTCTGCCACATTGGGTTCAGGTCTACGTTTGTAGATGATGGCTATGGAACTTCCCAGTTTGTTGGCCAATAGACGTGCCCTCTCCACACCACCGGCGTCGGGAGAGACCACCACCGTGTCTTTACCGGCATCTTCCTGTAGATACTGATGAAGGACCTGAAGAGCGTAGAGGTTGTCCACAGGTATGTCGAAAAAGCCCTGTATCTGGGGTGAGTGGAGATCCACCACCACTACCCTCTGAGCTCCGGCGGTAGTTATCAGATCTGCCAGCAAGCGAGCACTTATAGGAACACGGGGCCTGTCCTTTCTGTCCTGTCGCGCGTAAGCGTAGTAAGGGATGACGGCGGTGATTCTGCCGGCAGATGCCCTCTTTATAGCATCCAGAATAAGGAGAAGCTCCATTATATTTTCATTGGCAGGAGGACACAAAGATTGTAACACAAATACATCCTCACCCCTCAGAGATTCATTTATCTGGACTCTGACCTCCCCGTCACTGAAACGGGTCACCAGCATATCGGTGAGGGGAACACCCAGATACTCGGCCACTTCTCTCGCTAAAGTAGGATTACTGTTTCCCGTCAGGAGCTTTATAGAACCATACATAATGACTTCTCCTTATTTATAAAAGGGGAAAGCTGGGGTGCCTGGACTCGAACCAGGAGCCCCCGGATCCAAAGTCCGGTGCTCTGCCAGTTGAGCTACACCCCAAGCTCTCCACCTCAAAAACTCTCCAACCTCTTAGGTGAGCTCCTTCTCTCACCCTTTCGTCCAACCTTCCCACGTAAAACACACACGCTCCAGATCCACTTACCAAACCCCTGTAGCCTAAATCTTCCAAAAACCTCACCACCTCACCCACGGCAGGCACCAGCCTTGCCGCCAGCCTTCCCAAGGCGTTCTCCAAAACTTCCCAACGCCCTTCCTTCAGCAAGCTTATTATTTTATCACTGTCCACCCTGTCTGTCAATTCTTCCTGTCCTACATGTCGGTAAACCCACCGGGTGGATACCGACACTCCCGGATATATCACCGTGAATACAGCGTGAGGAAGCTCCACCGGTGTTATCTTCTCTCCTCTTCCCTCACCGATCGCGCTGCCACCCCATAAGAAAAAGGGGGCGTCGGAGGAGACCTTGCCTGCCACGTAAGCCAGTTCCTCCTGAGAGAGGGATAGTCCCAAAAGTTGGTTCACCGCCTTAAGAACTGTGGCCACATTGGAGGAACCTCCACCTAACCCGCCACCTACAGGTATACGCTTCTGGATGTAAACGCTTACCTCTATCTCTTTTCCTGTAACTTTCTGCAGTTCCATCAGAGCCTTGTAAACCAGATTCTCCTCTTGAGGTATATCTATGGAAGTCTCAACCTTCAGGGGTCCTTCCTTTACGTATATCTCGTCCCACAGACTGATGGCCTGATAGATGGTGAAGATCTCATGATACCCATCAGGCCTTTTCCCCAAAATCCAAAGACCTAGGTTCAGCTTGGCGGGAGAGATAAACTTCCTCACCATTTGTGAGTGTACCTTATATTCTTTACCATTTCCTTAAGCCTGGCCAGTGTTATAAGAGCATCCAAAGGTGTGGTGGTGGCTATGTCTATGCCTTCTATGAGGCGTAGAATTTCTTCCGTAAGTCTCTTAGCTTCCTCCTCTTGACTCTTTTCGTACACCTTCTCCAAAATGGGTTCTGACAGAAGTTCCTGAGCTCTGTTTACCACCTCTTGAGGTAGACCCGCCATCTTGGCCACGTATATACCCAAACTGGCCTCTGCTTTGCCTCTCCTGAGTCGGTACAGAAACTTTATTTGGGAACCATCACGGGATACAGCCATATGATAGTTCACCACGTGGGGTAGCTTATCTTCCAGTTCTGTAAGTTCTGTGTAGTGGGTGGCAACTAAGGTCCTTGCCCCTATTTTACGAACGATGTACTCCACTATAGCTTTGGATATAGCTATACCATCGTGGGTAGATGTTCCTCTACCCACCTCATCCAGCACTATGAGGCTTCTTCTGTCTGCGGAAGACAGAATACCTGCCACCTCCAGCATCTCGTTCATGAAGGTGGATATACCCAAAGCCAGAACATCACCCGAACCTACCCTAGCATGTATGGAGGAGACTATGCCTATACGAGCAGAGCGGCAGGGAAGGAAAGATCCCATATGAGCCAAAAGAGTGAGGAGAGCTACCTGTCTTATGTAGCTGGACTTACCAGCCATGTTAGGGCCTGTGATAATGTACACAAAACTAGATTCATCCATGTGAGTGTCGTTGGGTACAAAGTCCTTTACGTAAGCTTCCACCACCGGATGCCTGCCTTCCTCTATATGGAGGACTGGCTCTTCCACCATTTGGGGTTTTATCCAACCCTTCTGAAGGGCTACGTAAGCTAAGGACTGGAGGTAATCTACGTGAGCAACAGGTGACGCTGTGGAGGAAACGGCGGGGAGTTTTTCCAAAACCCGTTCTCTGAGCTGTAGAAAGAGTTGATACTCTAACTCTTTGATGCGTACATCGGCAGACAGGAGTTTCTCCTCCAGGGTCTCAAGTTCCTGTGTGGTGAACCTCTCACCAGAAGAAAGGGTCTGACGTCTCTTAAAGTAAGAGGGTACGAAACGCAGGTTGGGTTTTGTGACCTCTATGTAGTAGCCCATCACTTTGTTAAAACCTATCTTCAGACTGTTGATACCTGTTTCCCTTCTGAGTCTGTCTTCGTACTCCCTAAGGATCTGTTCACCCTTTTCCTTTATACTTCTCAACTCATCCAGTGTAGGATTCACACCCTCCTTTATGAGACCACCCTCCTTCACATGAAGGGGAGGGTCCTCTACTAAGGTGTTGTCTATATCTCTTCTAAGATCTTCCAGATCCTCCATCTTCTCCGCCAGTTCTCTGAGTAGCTGAGACTTTGCCCTTTCCATCAACAGAGCTTTGAGCTTTGAGACCTTCTCCGCAGCCTTCTTTAGGAGAACTAGGTCTCTGGGTGTGGCTACGTTTCCACTTATACGAGAAACAAGTCTCTCTAAATCCGGCATGCCTTCCAATACTTCTCTAACATCTTTCAGAAGCTCCCTGTCCTTTAGAAGCTCTTCCACCGCTTCCTGAACTTTCAAGATCTTCTCCCTTTTACCGAAAGGGTGAAGAAGATAGAATCGCAGGAGTCTTCTGCCCATGGAGGTGAGGGTTCTGTCTATTACACCGAGGAGGGAAAGATCCTCTCGTCCTTCGTAACTCTCTATCAGCTCAAGACCCCTCCTCGTTCTGTAATCTATCCTTACGTAACCTTCATCCGAGTAAGGCTTTGGTCTCCCTACGAGGGGCATAAAACCCTTCTGTGTGATCTTCAGGTATCTGTAAAGTACACCACAGGCATAGAGAGGTCCTTCTTCTTCAAAACCAAGAGCAGTAGGATGATAAACACCCATATCTTCCTTAAGGAGCCTGTATCCTTCCTCTACGTCCTCCTCCTTTATGGGATTTATAAAAACCTTCAGTATCTTCTGGAGTTTCTCCGTGGGATAGTTGGGAAGTACCAGAAGCTCCTTGGGAGAAAACTTAAGGAGGAACTCTTGGGCACCTTCCGATGAGAAACTACCGGCCACAAACTCACCGGTGGAGGGGTTAAGATAAGCGCAGTGGTGTTTTTTGTTTTTTACGTAAACGGCGGCTACGCCGCACACTTCCTTTTCAAAGTAAGTACCGGGTGTTATGACCCTTATTACGTCTCTCCTCACTATACCCTTGGCCTGAGAAGCGTCTTCCAGTTGTTCGCACAGAGCCACTTTGTATCCCTTACTGACGAGACGGGATATGTAAGAGGAAGCCGAGTGATAAGGTACACCACACATAGGTATCCTCTCCTTCCCTTTGCCAGCTGGTCGTGACGTGAGCACCAAGCCCAACTCCTTGGAGCCTATCTGAGCATCTTCGTAGAAAAGTTCATAAAAGTCCCCCAACCGGAAGAAGAGAAGACAGTCAGAGTACTGTTGTTTTAACGCATGATACTGGGCCAGCATGGGAGTTAGGTCATCACTTGGCGTACTCCACATGCCTGACCTCCCTTATAACCACCACCTTCACCTGACCTGGGAAGTCTACCTCCTCTTCGATCTTACGGGCTATCTCCTTAGACAGCACGTAAGCCTCCTCGTCGGAGATCTCCTCAGGGTTGACTATAACTCTTATCTCTCTACCCGCCTGCACAGCGTAGGCGTTGGCAACACCTTTAAAGGACTTTACTACCTCTTCCAGTTTTTCTAACCTTTTGATGTAGGCCTCAAGGCTCTCTCTTCTGGCTCCAGGCCTTGCTGCTGAGAGGGCATCCGCTGCACACACTAAAGCCACCTCAGGGTATCTCACAGGTTCCTCGTTGTGGTGAGCTTTTATAGCGTTCAGCACGGGATCCGGCTCTCCGTACTTTTTACAGAGCTCTATACCTATGTCGGTGTGGGAACCTCCCAGTTCGTGGGACACAGCTTTCCCTATGTCGTGAAGAAGTCCAGCCCTACGGGCCATCTTGGCATCCAAACCCAGCTCTTCGGCCATGAGGCCTGCCAGGTAGGCCACTTCCTTAGAATGGAGTAGCACGTTCTGAGAGTAGCTGGTCCTGAAGTACAGTTTACCTATGTAGTAGTAAAGACCGGGGTTTATATCGTAAAGACCAAGCTCCACACATGTCTCCTCTCCCATCTTCCTGATCTTTTCATCAAACTCCCTCTTTACCTCGGTGACAACCTCTTCTATCCTGGCGGGGTGTATCCTTCCGTCTTCTATCAGTTTCTCAAGGGCTTCCTTTGCTATCGCTCTCCTCAAGGGGTCAAAAGAGGATATGGTGACTATGTCGGGTGTGTCATCTATGATGAGATCAACACCTGTGAGGAGTTCAAAGGTTCTTATGTTTCTTCCCTCTCTTCCTATGATCCTACCCTTAAAGTCGTTGGAGGGAAGTTCTACGGTGGTGGTGGTGTAGTTGATGGCTATTTCGGGGGCGAGTCTCTGTATGGCTGTGGCCACTATCTTTTTCGCCTCCATCTGAGCCATCTGACGGGCCTCTTCCTCTATCCTCTTCATAACCCTTATAGCCTCCACTCTGGCTTCTTCCTCTGCTTTGCGTAGCACCTCTATTCGGGCCTCTTCCATAGTGAGAGACGCTATCCTCTGAAGTTCAAGAAGCTCACGCTGACGGAGGGTTTCTATCTCCTTCTCCTTCTCTTCCAGATCTTTTATCCTTCTCTCTATCTCCCTCTGTGCCAGATCCAGCTGTTTCTCCAACTCCCTTATCTCCTTCTCTCTCCTGTAGAGTTCCTCTTCCCTCTTCTCCAGAGCGCTGAGTCTCCTATCCAAAGTCTGCTCTTTTTGAGCCACCCAGCTTTCCCTCTCCTTTAATTTCCTCTCTGCTTCCTCCTTGATGCTCTGAGCCTCCTCTTTGGCCAGTCGGATGATCCTCTCCACCTCTTCAGAGGCCGTTTGAGTTATGCGCTGGGCCTCCCTCTGGGCCTCTTCCTTTATCTGTCTGGCCTCCTCCTTGGCTTTCTCCAAAATAGCTTGGACATCTATATCCCTCTTCCTCTTGCCCAGCCACCAACCCACGGCCATACCTAAAATCAAGAAAAGGGACGATGCTAGAACTACGTTAATCATGGTTCACACCTCCTGTTGGTAGAATTCCTTCCTCCGTGATGACCAGATCCACCTTCTGGTCCCACGGGTCTACGGGTATTCTTTCTAAGACTTGAAAGCTGTAAGCTACACCTACTTTTGGAGCTTTTACCCTTACCAGAAGCCTGTCGTAGTATCCTTTACCCATACCCAGACGATACCCCCTTCTATCAAAGGCAACACCCGGCACCACCGCCAGATCCAGATCCTCAGGCTCCACTTTTTCACCCTCTACCGGTTCCCTTATGCAGAAAGCTCCCACCCTAAGATCCTCCAGTCTTTCTGTCTTCAGTAACAGTAGATGGTCACCTTCCACCTTGGGTAACACAAGACTCTTCCCTTCCTTGAGAACATAGTCAAAGGCCGGGGTAATGTCCGGCTCGTTATCAAAGGGACAGAAGAGTAGTATGCTCTTGGCGTTACAAAAAAGGTCCAAAGAGAGAAGGTGTCTGAGGATCCTATCCGAAAACTCTTGACGCAGGTCCGCTGTCAGACTCCTCCTCTTTCGGAGAAGAGTCCTTCTAAGGTCGTTTTTTGTGATAGTAGTCATTCTTCCGCCTCCTTAACGGAGGGGAAGGCAAGATAGAAACCCACCCATGGGGTGGCAGAAGAGGCAACTGTGGGCCCCAGATCTCCATAGGTGGGTGCCCTCCCGGGAAGCCCTCGGTGGAGCCGTCCCGGAGACCGGACTCCCTAAGGCCTCACTTTGTGGACCCCAATAAAAACCTCTCCACCACCCACAGGGCAGGCTTTACCTGAGCCTCACACCATAAGTTTCCTCAAGAAGGCGCACCACTCTGTCTACCAGAGCGTTGGCCTCCTCGTCCGACATACTTCTTTCATTACTTCTCAGTATCAACCTGAAGCTCACGCTCTTCTTGCCTTCCCCTATAATTACAGGGTCTATGTAAACATCAAAAACACTCACGTCCTCTACTCCTTCCATTCTCCTGATACTGGATATTAATTTAGCCACAGAAACCTCCTTGTCCATAACCAGGGATATGTCCCTCACCACGGGTGGAAATGGAGACACGGTGCCAAGTTCTTCCCTCTTTTTTCCAGAAGAGGGGGGCCTGAGCTCCGCCAGAAGTACCTTTCCCTTTATCTCCAACTTTTCTTCTAGCGCAGGGTGCAGCCTTCCCATGAAACCGATAACCTCATCTTCTACCTTCAAAAGAACCTGTAGGTGGGGATGTAGGAAAGGTATTGCAGAAAACTCTGTCTCCAGGTGGTAACCTTCCAAGAGACGGTAGACTATGTTTTTAAACTCCTCCACGCTGTGAAGATTGGTGGAGAGAAGACCCAACCTCAGTTCCTCTCCATCTTTGTGGTATACTTTCCCCAGTTCAAAGATGGCCACCTGCTGGTTGTAGTTCCTCTGGTTGTAAAGGCACGTGCGCAGAAGAGATGGCACTAAGGAAGATCTCATGTAACTCTGAGACTTAGCCAGAGGGTTCACAAGGCTCAGTGTAGGTCTCTCCAAGTTGAGGAGATGATAAAGCTGGTCATCTTCAAAACTGAAAGTGATGACCTCTCTAAAACCTACGTGGGCGAGAAAGTCTGCCCATCTTTCCACCTCCGAGCTTGGGAAAGATACTCTGGCAGGTAAGTAAAGAGGATGGGAAGGTAGTTGATCATATCCCTCTAACCTCAAGATCTCTTCCAAAACATCCACATCTTCCTTTATGTCAAAACTCCTCCAGGAAGGCACCTTCACCTCAAGACCACACCGTAGAAGGTTTGTCTGAAAACCTAGTGGCTCAAGCCGTTTTTGAAGTTCTCTTAGATCCCACCTTTTGCCTGTGTACCTCTCCATCTTACCGATGGTCACCATGATGGTTTTTGGGGTGTAAGGTGTTGGGTAGATGTCCTTGACGGCTACCAGCTGGCCACCAGCCAGGCGGAGGATTAAATCCACCGCTGAGTTCTGATAGAAGGCTACACCTTCTATATCTACACCCCTCTCAAAGCGATAAGAGCTCTCTGTCTGGATTTTGTGCCTTTTGGCTGAACGTCTAACCCTCACGGGATCAAAGAAGGCCGATTCCAACAGAATCTTGTTGGTGGAGTGAGTCACACCACTGTCCAGACCACCTATCACTCCCGCCAGTGCAAGAGGTCTCTCTTGATCCGCTATGACGAGATCTTCTTTGGTAAGGGTTATCTCCTGGTGGGCCAATGTGATTAATCTTTCGCCTTCTTCAGCAGATCTTACCCTTATACCACCCTTTACTTGGTCCATATCGAAAGCATGAAGGGGTTGTCCGTCTCTAATGGTTATGTAGTTGGTCACGTCTACCACGTTGTTGATGCTTTTCATGCCACACTGCCACAAGACTTTCTTAAGCCAGAGAGGAGAAGGTCCCACCTTCACCTTCTCTATGTAGACACCCCTGTAGCGTTTGCAGTCCCCGTCATGTACCTCTATGTCCAGACTACCTGTCTCCTCAAAGGTGGGTGTATCTTCCTTCAGCATAGGTCTTCCGAAAAGAGCCGCCACTTCACGAGCCACACCCCTCACACTCAGAAGATCTCCTCTGTTGGGTGTCACATCTATCTCCAAAAGAATCTCCCCAAAGGATAGGAGATCCCTCCCACTTGTTCCGAGAGGTGTGTCATCCATCCACTTTATAACACCCTGCTCCGAGTCCTCCAGCTTAAGGTCTTGGTAAGAGAGAAGTACACCCTCCGAAACCACACCACCTATGGTCCTTTTCTCCACGCGCTTACCCATAACGAAAGATCCTGCAGGTGCCAACAAGACCAAGTGTCCCTCTTTAACTCCACCGTCACGGGTGATCACCTGAAGGGTCTCCCTACCTGTGTAAACTTTCACCAAAAGGAGACCTATGTCGGAGGGATGGGGTTCACAACTCAGTACTTTACCTACCAAAACTCCCTCTATGTCCCTCTCCCACACCAGTAAGCTGGTCTCCGCGCTGCAAAGAGTTAGTCGGTGAGCTATCTCCTCCGGCTTTAATCCCTCTGTGTCCACCAGCTGAGAAAGAAGAGAGAAGGGGACTATCATGAGACTATTATACTACGCCGTAGATACCTCTCAGGTTTCTGCCTTCCTCATCCCAGTCAAGACCGTAACCTACCAGAAACATATCCGGCACCTCAAAACCTACGTAATCCACATCTACGTGTACCTTTCTCCTCGGTTTCTTATCCAAGAGGACGCATACCTTCAGATCTGCAGGTTCACGCAACCTAAGGAGTTCCACTATCTCCCTGAGGGTGTAACCTGTATCAAGTATATCATCTACCAGCAACACCTTTCTGTTTTTTATGTCCACACTCAGATCCTGTATGACCCTTACGTTCCCTTCACTCTCCTGAGAAGATCCATAACTGGAGACCCACATAAAGTCCACCTGCACAGGGATCTCCATAAAGCGTATCAGGTCAGCCACAAAGATGAAGGAGCCCTTCAGAAGCCCCACCACCAAGAAGGGTCCCCCCATATCTCGCTGTATGCGTTTAGCCAGCTGGCGTACCCTTGTCTTTATTTTCCTTTCAGGTATGAGGAGTTTCAACGGCCTGCCCTTTATACTGGGAGTCTTCTCCATAGTCGGAACCCCCTCTTAAGAAGATTTAAAATCCGCCTTTTATCCATCAGGATAGAAGGCTGCGCGGTAAAGGCTTTAAACACAAAGGCCCAACCCCTCTTAAAGTCTCCAAAACGCAGACACACGTCACCCACATGAAAGGTAAAAGCCGGCACATACTGTACAGGTATTCTACCCACATAATCCTCGTAGATCTTGAGGGTAACTGTGTATAGCTTTATGTTCTTATAACTGTTTCTGTGAGGATGATCCCTTATCATAACGGTGTCTGTGTCCACTATCTTTATTTTCAAACCGTTTACAGCACTTCTGAGGAGTAATTCCCAGTCCTCTCTATGTAGGTATTCGTTTCTATAACCCAGAAAGGCATTTCTTCTGAAGGCACAGGCAGAAGGGTAGCCCACCTCTCCACCAAAGAGGAGAAGAAGGGGATCTTTGGGTATTTTTTTATGGGATCTTCTTATAACCCTCCCCTCACCATCCACAAAGGTGCGCGGCACAGAGTAAAGCACCTGCGCATCTTCCAACAGGGACAGCATACGAATCACGTGGTCTTTGTCCCAAAGATCATCGTGATCCAGAAAGAATATAACATCACCGGAACTTATCTCCACACCTAGGTTGCGAGATAAACACCTCTCCTGTCGGTACTGGTTTCTGTAATACACCACAGGGTAAGAACTCACTATCTTGGATGTGTTATCGGTGGAGGCATCATCCACCACAACCACCTCCACGGGATAAGTTTGAGCCAGAGCGGACTCAATGGCTCTGGCCACAAAGTTTTCACCGTTATAAACGGGAATAACTACAGATACCTTCACTTCTCTAAGATGGTCTCCTCCACCTTCATACCGAAGTGTCTGCCGGCTTCTTCCACATAACCTAAAACCTCGTCTCCTTCCTTGAGTTCCACCACCGACACAGGATTACCATCAGGTTTGACCAATCTTATAGTTTCTGCGTTTTGGAGAATAGCACTCACCTTTTTACCGTTTACCTTACCCTCCACCAGAAGCATGGGTCTTCTCTCCACCTTAGCCCTTCCCACGTAAACGACCCTTCCCTTACCTGTGTGGTCATATACCATAACCTCATCTCCCGCTTTAAGCTCACACAGGTAGCGCGTTCTGTTTTCCGGAACTCTTATGTACATATGAACGGCACCTGCGTTCACACGGAAAGGTCTTGACGCCACGTAAGGGTTCTCTTCTGTCTCGGCATGTACCAAAAACATACCCCCCGAAGAGTTACCCACCAACATGCCCTCTCCCCTCTTCAGGAGAGACGTGGTGTCTACGCACACCCTGTCTCCCAGTCCGAGGGGTAGCACCCTGGTTATGCGCACCTTCACCAGAGGTATGGTTTCCTCTTCCTCTTCCAAAACTCTGGCCACTTTTCTCACCAGATCTGGATCCGAGGTTCTCAAGACCACACCCTTGACCCCCTTTTCCAGAATCTTGATGGCTGTCTTGGCCTGCTCTTCGTTTCTCACAACGGCGTAAAGCTCCTCCCTTTGGGCTATAAGGTTCTCAAGGGGTATAATGGTCCAGTCGGTGGTCTCCACCACCACCTTAACATGAGGCGCGAACTTGGCGGCACGCTCCTCATCCTCTTTTCCCTTTATGAGAACATACACGTAGTCCTCACCTTCTTTGAGATCACCTTCCGGACCTGCCACCAGGATCCTACTGAGTTTTTTGACCTCTTTCACATCCTCTGGTTTTGAAAGCACCAAAACTTTGGCACCGGCTTCTATAGCCGCGGTTACCACATTTTTGTCGGGCACATCTGGCCAAACCCACAGTTCCTTCATAGAGTTTTAGTATACCACCAGCTGGTGTGGTACAGGAGGTAGTCTCTTCAGCTTAGCTTCGATAATCTTCTGGGAATACTGTTGGAGGTAGTAGGCTATAGTCTCCACCCTTATCCTCACACTTCCCGAAGGTTTTGTCTCGTCAAGCTCACCAAACTTGAAGAACATAGTTCCCGAACTTTCCACAATACGCTGAACGGGGGTGAAGGTAGGTTGGTCCATGCCGCACTCGTAGGAGGAGAGCCTTATCACGGCGGTTATCCAGGGAAGTCTACTACCGAACTTGGCACCCCATATGATCTCGTTGGTATTAGAACTGTACGAAGAAGTCCACACATCGGAGATGTCAAGGGGATGTCTTATTCTTCCTTCTTCCACATCTTTTCCAAAGAGCCAGTTCAAAAGCCAATCCTCCAGCGGTAGGTAGTTGTACCATAACACCGGATATCCCAGTAGCTGAAATTCTGCATCTATCTCATGGCCTATACCCGGATCCATGTGGTACGGTCTTGCTAAGATCAGAACGGCGGGCCTGTTGTTGGTGGTGCACCATCTTATAATTTTCAAGGAAAGCTCTCTGGCCTTTCTGTCAAACTCCCTAAGGGCTTTGAAGCCTTCCTCAACGGCCAGCTTAACTTCCTCCATCGTTATATCCTCAATTGCAGAACGTAGGGCTCGGTAAAGATACAGGGGCAGAAGTTCTGGCTCACCGAAGGGGACGAAGGGAGATACGTACCTTATTCCTCTCTTTGCAAACTCATCACCCTCCCGTAGAAAGCCTGCCTTTATGTTCTCAGGTGCCATCATCACCCTCGTACAGGACAAGGTGTCCTGAACATAACCCTTTAGGAAGGAGGGAAGGGAGTATATCATGGGGACCACCAGTAAGTTTATGTCCTTATGAAGTAACTCTCCTATATGTCCGGCAAGGGCTTTTACCGGATAACAGCTGTCCATCGTTACTCTACCTTTACCGTAGGTTCTGTACTGCTCCTCCGAAGTCTCCGAGCTGAAGACCACCTTACCCACTCCAAGACTCTGGAAAAAGGCTGTCCAGAAAGGTGCTGTTCCCCACACGTTCAGGAACCTGGGTATACCTACCTTAACCCACTCCCTGCTTTTCCTTTCTGTACCTGAAGGCCTCCTTTTTAACAAAGTGAGCGACGTTAGGAAACTCATTCTGCACCCTCCTCAATCTCTCTTTTATAACGGCCAGCTCTCTTTCATCCTCCACCAGTCCTTTGGGACATGCGTTACCCACAATTAACCTTATCCATCCTTTTTCGAGAGGTACCTGACTCCATTCTCTTCCCTCGCCATAACCTACATCTACGTCTATGAAGGTTCTCTGACAATGGATGGGACACCACCTGCAGACGGTACGTGAGTCAGTGGTGGCCCTGTAGTTGAGTTTCTCTAGAAGGGGGAAGCCACGAAAGTTGCTTTTGTTACCTCTACGGTAATACTCCAGTGCCAGAAGGGCTACACCCAGCGCACCCGCCTCTCCAGGGAAGGGATGCAGGTACACCTCAGCGTCTGGGACACGGGACGTTATAAAATCCACCTGCGCCTTCACCACCGCCAGATTACGGTGAGTGCCACCCTGAAGTATAAACTTTCTGCCCACCTGAGCCAGATTGTTGATGTTTCCCGCATACACCCAAACGTTGAGGGGTAGAACGGCACACAGACCCGCCAGTATTTCCTCCGCTTTCCAGCCTTTTCTCTGTTGGTTTACTATGTCGCTCTGAAGGAAAACTCCACATCCCATACTGAAGGATGGTACAGCCTTCGCAGAAAAAGCCCTATCTGCTACCTCTTCCAGAGGTATCTGGAACCTTTCGGCCACACCCTGCAGGAAAGCCCCGTTTCCTGAAGAACACTGGGAGTTTAACCTGAAGTCTACAACGGAGCCGTTACGCAGTATCAGGATCTTAACATCCACACCACCCACATCGCATATACAATCAGCATCGGGGAAAAAGTGCAGCCCTGCGGTAGCATGCGCCACAGTCTCAACCACCGTTACATCAGCACCCAGCACACTTCCCATCAGGTCCTTGCCGTATCCTGTGACACCTAATGCCAGCACTTGAACATCGCCCATAAAGGCACGTATCTGACCGAAGATGGAGCGAGCATCCTCTATGGGGTTACCCTTGCTAAGGGTGTAGCAGGTGTAAACTACCTGACCCTCTTCAGAAAGGCACACAGCCTTAGCACTGGTGGAACCAAAGTCACATCCCACCACTATCTTGTCAACCTTTTTAGGTGTAACACGAGAGAAGCTGCTGCTGTACTTCTTAAGAAAACTCTCTAACTCCTTGGGAGACCTCACGAGCCCACCTTTACCTTCCTTCAACTTCTGCTGGTACTGACCTTCCTCCACCCACCAACGGAGTTTTTCTGTACCCTGATAAACACCTCCTTCCTCTTCCATGGCGGTCAGAACACATCCAAGGGAGGCGTAATACAGAGAGTTTTCGGGAACTACCACCAGCTCTTCCATCTCCTGATCGCTGAAGTCTCCTACACCTCTCTCTTTCCAAAGTCTCTGTAAATGTACCATCCAAGCCTCCCTCAGGCCTCTGAAGAAGAGATTAGGGCCCCCCAACAGCAACACCTTAGGATAAGGTGTGTTACCTTTTGTAAGCTGCGTAAGGTTTTGGTAAACTACAGCGTCAAAGAGGGAAGCCATAACTTCTTCTACCGGCACACCCGCCTTTATGAGGGTGTTCACATCTGCCTCTGCAAAGATACCACACTTGGAACTCACCCTGTGAATACTGTAACCTTTGTATCCCATATACATAAGTTTCTCAGGGGGAATACCCAGTTTTCTCGCCGTTTTCTCTATAAAGGTACCTGTCCCTCCTGCGCAGGCGTTCTGCATAACCACCTGTTTCGTCCTTCTTCCGTCTATTTCCCTTATGAAAACCGCCTTCATATCCTCACCACCTATCTCGCTGACGAACCTAACATCAGGATGGAGCTTCTCCACCGCTGTAGAAACCGCCACAACTTCCTGCAGAAACCTGCCCCCCACCAAGGTGTGTATGAAACTCGCCCCAGAGCCTGTAAAATAGACCCTGTCCTTACCAGGACTGAGATGGTATTTCTCTTCCAACCTAATTAAGAACTCCAAAACCTTCTCTGCAGTGTGAGTGTTATGGCGTTCGTAAGCTTTATCCAAGATGTTACCGTTGTCGTCCACGAGGACATACTTACATGTGGTACTTCCCACATCTATACCCACTATCATCTTCTACCCCTCATAAGTTGTGCCACGTGATACACGTAATTGGCAGCTGTCCCAACAAAACCGTAACGAGGTACGTGATAGGTGGCTCTCCTTATATGAGGGTTATCCTCCTCAAATTCCCTGATCCTCTCCAAGGTAAGACCAGTCATCTCCAACACTTGGTAAAACTCCTCCTTAGCTCTTTTCTTAGCCTCCGTGAGCACCATCTGACAACGGGAGAGAGCGTGGACCTCTGCGTCACCTTTTACCTCTATGGGTGCATAGAGCAGGTGAGGATAATCAGCCAAAACCTTTGCCATGGCACCCACCGACATAGTGTTGGGCAAACATCCGTAAGGTGACAGTTCGCATATCATATGAGCCTGTTTGTGTTTTAGAGCGTACAGAGCCTTACCTATCAGCATGTGTCCTTCACCACCTGTGAGGCGGTAATGAAAGTAAGGTTCCGCCAAACGGCGCAGCTCTCTCTGGGAAGGCAGAGGGTTTGGAATGTTTCCAAGAGCCTTTCGGAGTCTGTCGTAAGTTCTTCTATAAAGATAGGCCACCAAAGTTGCCACCGTCTTCTTGAGGAAATAACCCTTCACGAAGGGTTTCGCATCCTCTAGCTTAAAGATCTCCATATGAATCAGATAATCCATCCACACGGCTACAGGCGGAGGTATGACCTCAGCCCCCTCCCTCTCCAACCATCTTTTTATATTGTAGTTACCTTCACCTTCGTGGGTCTGAAGCCAGAACTCTCCCGTTATCTTCACCTTTGGTTTGGGTTGGAGTCTGTCCACCTCCACCTCGTCCCAAAGCTTCTTAACCTCTTTCAAAGCCTTTGTAAAGTAATCGGTAAACAGATGCCACAGAAGATTTCCCCACTTTTTACCCCTCAAAGGTCTGTTTTTGAGGGCCTCGTAGAGGATTTGGATGCTCTCCTCCACCACCTTATCGGTCTTTCCCTGCTCCTTTTCGTAAGGTCTCGTGCTGTACTCCATATCGGTTATGAGATCTCCCAAGAACATACCCATGAAGAGTCCCAGCGTCAGGGGCGTGTTTATCTCCAGACCACCCCCTTCCACCGCCTGCTCCATACGCATAAGATCCAACAGGTACATTCTGAACTCTCTCAGATTAAGTCCCTCAAGGACCCTCTCGTAGGATTCATGATACTGCCCGAACCTGCAGGGCCCACAAGCACCTACAGTGACAAAAACGTAGTTCTCCTTCACCCCATCTTCCCCTTCTTCTTTCTTAAGAGTTTCCAGAGTTCTTGCCAAGTTACCCGCTGTAAAAGTGGTGGGGCAGCACGCACCTACATCTACAAATTCCTTACCTATATCCAAATCCTTCCTCTCTATCTGAGGTAACGGCTTAGCTCTATAGCCCATATTCTCAAGAGCTCCCTGCAGTAATCTCTCGTGCTTCCAGGTAAGACCTCCGTACAGAAGGGTAACCTTGGATCTCTCCTCCTTCCTGAAAGGCCTTGGTCTGTATGCCAGATAATCCTGCTGTCCTCTCATGACTCTCCCCCTGACGTTTTTACCATAAATTTACCGGGTGTTGGAGGGATGTAAGATGATTTTAATCATTCACAGCAACGTCTCCTTTTAAAGAGGAAAACCAGAATCAGTAGGGCTGTCACAGAGATAACAAGATACTCCATAGCCTGTAGATTCCTACACCCGCCATCCAAGCAATCAAAAAGCTGTACGCCAGAAAGAGGAGGGCAAATCTACCTCCTGCTTCTCTTTTCAACACAGAAAAGGTTCCCAAACAGGACATATAGAGGAGCATAAACACCATAAAGGCCAAAGCCGTGGGAGGATCCATCACACGGGACACCGCTTGTCTCAGTGGAGAGTGTTCCTCCTTCACTTCAAAGACTTTGGGGACAGGACTCAGGAGGTTTCTCCCGGCCTCTTTAAAGGCGCTCAACAGTGCCACTCCTTGTTCCTCAAGAGCTTTCCATGGGTCTTCTAACTCTCTACTTTCTTCTTCCACCGCGTATATGGTGGCCATGGAACCTAACACCACCTCTCTTGCCATAAAAGCTGGGATGAGAGAGGTGGTTATCCTCCAGTCGTGTATTCCCATAGGTTCAAAGATGGGCAGCAGCACCTTTCCTATGTGAGCGGCCACACTGTCCTCCACCTTACTGACTCCTACCGGTAAGTGTAAGAGGGACCACACCACCACCGCCACCGCCAAGATGAGGGTTCCAGCCCTGTAAAGGAAGTCTTTAACGTGTACCCATGTGATGCGTAAAAGGAGCTTGAGGGTAGGAAGCCGGTAAGGTGGTAACTCCATAACAAAATGGGTCAAACTTCCCGTGTAAACCAGTTTCTTTAAGACAAAACCCGTTACAATAGCTGTCATCACGCCCATCAGATAGAGACCTAGCATAACGAGGACGGGAGATGGAAAGAAGAGGGTTGCAAAAAAGGAGAAAACCACCAAGCGTGC
Organism: Thermocrinis albus DSM 14484; assembly: GCF_000025605.1. Lineage (NCBI taxonomy): Bacteria > Pseudomonadati > Aquificota > Aquificia > Aquificales > Aquificaceae > Thermocrinis > Thermocrinis albus. The sequence continues at coordinate 221,142 of NC_013894.1, forward strand.
AGGACAACTCATGAAAGGTATCATGGCCAGTACCAACATCTTATCTCTTTTGGTATCAAGAGTACGAGTAGCTAAAACAGCAGGCACGTTACATCCAAAACCCAGAAGAAGAGGTATCACACCTTTACCGTGAAGACCTATTCTGTGCATAAAACGATCGGTGAGAAAAGCTACCCTTGGTATGTAACCGGAAAACTCAAGAAAGGACAGAAGAAAGAACAGAGATGCTATGAGGGGAACAAAGGTTAGTACAAAACCAACTCCACCCACCACAGCTTCCGATAGGAAACTTCCCCAAAAGCCATTCCCCACATACCTTTTCACCAACGGTCCCAGAAAGTTTTGGAAGAAACCGTCCAGCCAATCCATAAAGGGTGAAGAAACGTCAAAGGCCACCTTAAAGAGAAGAAACATAACAAAAACAAAGAACACGGGTCCCATTACAGGGTGTAACACTATCCTGTCAAGGGCTTCCGTGATGTCCTGTGATACGGTAGACCTTCTCTTCACCACTTCCGTGTAGAGGCCGTGGGCAAAACCCAACCTTCTGTCTCTCAGTTCCTGATCCTGGAGAGGAGTTCTCAGGTAAGGCAATGGGAAGGGGCGGAGGTCACTTTCTATAGCTCTCACTACAGCCTCCAGAAGATCCTTTACACCCTCACCTTTTCTACCGTTGGTCTTCACTACAGGTAAGCCTAACAGCTCCTGCATTCTGGAAGTATCTATATCTATACCCAATCTCAGTGCCTCATCCCACATGTTGAGGGCTATCACCATCGGTTTCCCCAACTCCATGAGTTGTGCCGTTAAGAAGAGATCCCTTTCCATATTGGGTGCTTCTATGACGTTTATGATGAGATCCACTTTCTCCTCTTTCAGGAAATGGTAGGCTATCTGCTCGTCTTCCGAAACAGGTTCCAAAGTGTATATACCCGGTAGATCTACAAAGGTTATCTCATAATCACCGTAAAAGATCTTTCCCTCCCTTTTCTCTACCGTGACACCTGGCCAGTTACCCACCCGTAAGGTGGTCCCGGCGATATGGTTGAGAAGACTGGTCTTACCTACGTTAGGGTTGCCCACCAGGGCAACCAAAACTTTCTTCATGCCACCCTTACTTTACTTGCCACATCTCTGCTGAGTACAAGACGTGAGTTACCTAAACGTAACAGTATGACACGACCCACTCTCTGAAGTATGCGTACTTCCTTGCCCTTTCTCAAACCCATGGCCTCCAACTTTCTTATGACAGCATCCTCACCATCAAAACCCTCTACTCGCACGATGGCACCCACCGGGATATCCTCAAGACGCATCCTTGCCTCCTGTGGATATTAATATACAATCTCAAGATAATCTGTCAAGGGGTGACCTAAGTCATAATGGGAAGCTCTTTGGACTCATAAAATTTAAAGGCATGTGGCGTGTGGTATTTACGGGAGAGAGGCCCCACTACGAGAACGTCGCCCTAGACAGGATAATGTTGGATCTGAGAGGAGAGGGAAAGATACCCAACACTATAAGGTTCCTCAAGTTCAAGCCTGAATGTGTGCTGATAGGTTTTCATCAAGCTGTGGAGCAAGAGGTGAGATTGGAGTATGTGGAGAGAGAAGGTATACAGGTAGGAAGGAGGATAACGGGAGGAGGAGCCATTTACTTTGACGAAACCCAGATAGGGTGGGAGATCATAGCAGACAGAGAAAGTGTGGGAGGCGGAAACTTTGAAGAGATAACAGCAAAGATATGCAGAGGTATAGCTAGAGGGCTCCGAAAGCTGGGTATACCCGCCCAGTTTAGGCCGCGTAACGACATAGAGGTGGATGGTAGGAAGATTTCCGGAACAGGTGGTGTCTTTGAAGGTAACGCCTTTCTTTATCAGGGAACCCTTCTCATGGACTTCAACGTGGAAAGGATGCTCAAATCTCTCCAGATACCTGTGGAGAAACTCACCTCTAAAGGAATAAAGGCCGCCGAGGACAGGGTAGAGTGGGTAAAAAGATACCTGGGATATCTGCCCTCTGACGAGAAGATTTTCTCCGCCTTGTTGGAGGGACTTAAGGAGGAACTGGGCATAGAGTATAACTGGGGACATCTCACGCCGGAAGAGGAAAGTCTTTTGGAGAAGAACAAGGAGTACTACAGGAGTGAAGACTGGGTTTTTCACATAAGGAGAGCTCCCCACCAGATGCAGAGCCTTTACGGTATCTACAGGTGTCCCGGTGGTACCTTCCGTGTGTCGGTGCGCGTTGATCTAGAGAGAAACATCTTACAGCAGGTGAACATAAACGGAGACTTTTTCGTAAATCCCAGAAGACTGGTCTACGATTTGGAAGCGTACCTCAAGCACACTCCCCTTCAGGATGTGAAGACTAAGGTGGAGGAGTTCTTCAGCCAACGTCAGTGGGAGGGTCTTAACCTGACGGTGAACGACTTTGTGGAAGCTATTCTGTTTCCCATCAGAAAGGCTGAGGGACTGCAGCTGGGAATAGATAAAAAAAAACTTAACAACATAATAGCCAGCATAGGAGATGGCCTTATAGAGAACCTCCGTAAAGCAAAGGTGATGCTCCTCCCTTACTGTGCAAAACCCCGCTGGTGTGATTACCGACATCTAGATGACTGCGGTGAGTGTGGAGGATGCACGGTAGGAGACGCTTATAGGTTAGCCTACCAGAAGGGTATGATACCTATTACTATAACTTCCTTTGAACTGTTACGGGACACACTTCTATGGTGCGCCAGAAACGGATACACCTACATAGGTCACTGTTGTTACGAGTTTTTCGAAAAACGGTACGAGATATTCCAAAGGGCGGCACAGGAAGGAGCCAAGGGGGTTCTGTTGGATATTGTGGGTACCACTTGTTACAGTTTAGGAGTAGAGGAAGAGGAAAAAGCTTATCACGGTGAGTTCACTGTGGAGTTAGACCTCCTTAAAGAAGAGCTGTACAAAACGTTAAAGGTAAAGGAAGATGTGTGGGAGAAACCCAAGAGACAGAGCAGAACCTTCGATTTTTCCCCATACTTCCGTGACTTTGTTCCTACCTATTACAAGAAACCTAAGGCTGTGCCATCACCTGAGGAAGACAGAACGAGAACAGCTGTTCAAGAAGAGGTCTTTCTCGGCGAAGCTACCATAGAAGACAGAATAGTTAGCTCTTCTGAAGCCCTGGCTACCCTTGCCGACTGGATAAAGAGAGCAGAGAGACCAACCCTTGTGGTTGGTCCCCTTTTGGTGTGGGATTGGGGAGAGGAAGAACTACGACAGAAGGCTGAGGCTCTGCGTACACTGATAGAGAAGATACCCCACCTTAAGGTAAAGGTGCTGCCCGATTACAGACCCAAGTTGGGTAAGTACGACCCATCGGTGGAGATGGATCCGCCCAACCCTCATCAATGCGTGCTTCACGACAGAAACGATCTTACACTGCTGGTGGGTGTTCACTGTTACCGTACCGACTTTGTTATAAGGCTACTGAGAAAACACACACCCACCCGTGTTGTTACCCTCTGTGGACTTTACGGACATCCAACCGCTCACCTCTCGGTGAGCTTCACTGACGCAGAAAAGCTGTATTATCTTTCTCGACTACTCTGACATCTGTAGAGTCTGTAGCGGCCGTCAGGCTCGTAACCCTCCAGAAGGAGGGTACAGTTCGTTACAGTTTCCTTTGTTATAACGTAGCCATCCACCGCTGTACTTTCCGTAGTAGGCACGCACTTTCTGAGATAGAAAGGGACCGGCGATAACTCCGCCCTGTAAAAGTAAAGGGGAACATCCTCTTTACCAACAACTTTTAGAGCTTTTGACAAAAAGCGTTGTTTTTCTAAAACGCTTGCCGTAAAAAGAAGCATCAACAACAGAGCAGAAGCTAGAAAAAGAACCCTTTTTATATATCTGAAACTAACGCTGTTAGCCAAAAGGAGAGCTATCGGAGGATAAGAAAACAAGATGTAATGATGTAGTTTGTTTTTAGCCAAACTAAAGAAAACTATCACCCAGCCGGCCCACAACAGAAGAAACACGTGATTTTTCCTTATGTTTTTCACCACAGATGGGATCTTGGGTATGTAGAAGAGGAAGGCTACAGCCAGTACCACCAGATAGTAATAAAAGGGGTAAGGATGTATAATACGTTGTCCTGTAAAGCGCATTATGTTCTCTTCTACAAAGAAACGGTAAAGGTAGTAAAGTCCCAGCTTGTAGACCATCAGAAAGTACCAACTACCACCCAAGAGGAACAGTAGAAGAAGATAGCGCCAGTGTAGAATATTAAGGTCCCTCTTCCAGATTAGGGCCAAAGGCAGAACTAAAAGGAGAGCCACAGGTCCCTTGGTGAGGAGAGCTAAGGACAGGAGAAGGTGACCCATAAGGTATCTGCCAGAAAGGAAAAGGTAAAGAGATGAGAGCATAAAAAAGGTAAAAAGCATCTCTGGTACGAAGGCACGGGTCTCTATCCACATGTGGGGAAGCGTGGCAAGTATAACGGTGGCTTTAAGGGCGGTGTCTCTGTCGTAAAAGGTTGTTCCCACCTTATAGGTGATCCAAAGAAGCCCTATCCCAGAAAGACCCGAGACTAGCCTCAGAGAAAACTCGTTGATGCCAAAAGGAAGAGAGGTGAGAAGAGCCATCCAGTAAAGCATGGGAGGTTTCTCTAACCTAAGATGACAGTTGTAGAAAGGCAGAAGGTAGTCTTCTCTCACCAGCATATACCACACGACAAATGCGTTCCTACCCTCGTCCAAAGATGTGAAACTAAGGATCCAGTTTCCTACCACATAAAAGAAGAGTCCCAGAAGTAGTATCCTAACCATAGCCTGTGACACGTCTTACAAAGAGGCAAGAAGCTAACCCCAAGAGGGCACCCACCAGGACATCTAACGGGAAATGAGCACCTACGTATATCCTACCATAAGCTATGAGTAGAGCATACACTGACAGAAGCAGCCTTCCGTATGGACCAACACGAGGAAAAAAAAACAAGCCAGCATAAAGGCCATAGCTGTATCTCCGGAAGGAAAGGAACGGTGATACACAGGTTCTATTAGATACACGTCGGGTAATAAAGAGGCAGGTCTCGGTTGTCCAGTGAGTGTTTTAAGAACTTCCACAAGGAGGGTTTCCAGAGATAAGGTGAGTAGGAAAGTCCTTAAGTGTTTTCTCTGAAATAAAAGGAGGAAGGAAAGAGGGATCAGAAGTACCCAGCCCTTCCCAAGAAGATAGAAGTAGGAGAAAAAAGAATCCAACAGAGGATGCCTACTGTGGTTGATAAGGTAAAAGAGCTCCACATTTAGCGGTAAATCCTCAAAAACCATCAACTGTACACGTAAACTATCTTTCCTCTTTCTACACGTTCAGGAGTGAGGGTGGCTTTCTCGTTGCTCATAAAGGACACAAAACCCTCTATGAGGCCAGCAAAGAAGTACACGATGGGAGAGTCTATAAGGTTTTCACCCAATATAGCGTCGGTGAATATATCCTCTTCCACTACTATTTTCCCATCCTCACGTCTGATACTTTTGGCGAAGCCCAGCTGTTCCAGTATGGCACAGCTTCTTCTCAGAGCCTCCTCCCTACCCAAGACCTCCGGAAAATGTCCTATCAGACTCTCCAAAAGGCGAGGTCCTGACTGGCGCCCTGCATCTCGCATAACAGCTTTTGCTCCCTTGTCTCCTATCAGGGCTTTTACACCCTCCGCCATGTTCACTATGGCAAGAAGCAGTATATCGGGATCCACCATGGTGGATAGTATAACATAACATCTAACCTATCACGTCGTATTCCCTGGCGCGCCATCCGGCACCCAAAGATCTAGCAAGAGCCTCCGTTTTCTTAAGATCTACCCCTTCCACCCCTACCGCTGTCGCTATCACCTGAAAACCTTCCTCCAAAGCGGCTTTAATAAACTCCACCACCTTTTGAAAAGCGTGAGGCTGCGCTGGTCTACATACCCGCGCGTAGGTTTCTGGATCAGGAGCGTTCAAGCTCACTGACCACACATCCACCAGTCCCCTAAGTTCCTTGAGCTTCTCCCTAGGCAGGAAAGTGAACATAAGACCGTTAGTATCTACCCTCACCTTTCCACCTTTTGACTTTACGTAGGTGGCTATCTCTTTGAGAGCGGAGAAACGTAGCGTTGGTTCTCCGTAACCGCAGAACACCACCTCTTGGTAATTAGATGGATCCCCTATGGCTTTTATGACCTCCTCTACAGATGGATCTCTCGTCACCCACACCCAGTAACCTTTTACCGTGAAGTCTCTTTCTCTCTCCCTCTGACAGAAACTACAGTGAAGATTACATTTGTTGGTAAGGTTAACGTAAAGCTTGTTGTTGATGACGTAGACTATGGTGTCCTTTTTCTCCTCTGTATCAAGGCGGAAGAGTAGTTTGGCGTTATGGGACGTCATTCTGTCCACATCTTCCAGGGAGGTGTTGGGTATAAGCTGGGTTAAAACTTCGGCTGTGTACCAGATATAGGATGGCCTGTTAGGTCTTCCTCTCACGGGCTGAGGTGCCAGAAAGGGACTGTCTGTCTCCAGCAGTATCCTGCTGGTGGGTGTTTTCTTCACCACCTCCCTCAGGGAAGAGGCGTTGGGGTAGGTTATTATCCCGGAATAAGATATGTAAAAACCCATATCAACGCACGCCCGCATAAACTCATAGCTCCCCGTAAAGCAGTGGATGACCCCACCTACCTCGTAGGCTCTCTCCTCCCTGAGGATCCTAACGGTGTCTTGCTCAGCCTCCCTCGTGTGGATGACGAGAGGAAGACCCAGTTCTCTGGCTACCGCTATCTGCTTTCTGAACACATCCTCCTGCTTATTTTTGTGGGAGTAATTCTTGTAAAAATCGAGACCTATTTCACCTATAGCACGCACCTTAGGGTTCTTCTTAGCCAGATCCTTCAACCACTCTATGTCCTCATCTTTAACCTTGTCTGCTTCGTGGGGATGAAAGCCTATGGCACAGAAGACGTGCCGCTGTTCCTGTGCCAACTGTAGAGCTCTCTGAATGGTATTTCTGTCATAGCCTACCGTGATAAGATACTCCAAGCTGTCATCTTGTAGAGTGAGGTTCCTATCCTCCTCTTTCAGAAGGTCCAAGTGGCAGTGAGTGTCAATCATAAGATATTAAATATACTCTCACGTTCCCAGTTCCCTCACTAAAAGTTCTCTGAGAGCTTCCGGATCCAAGTTCCTGTAAAACTTCCCTCCCACAGCCACGGAGATCTCACCGGTTTCCTCAGACACTACCACCGCCACCGCATCACTCTCCTCCGATATTCCCAGAGCCGCTCTGTGTCTGGTACCGTACTTTTTGGGAAGGTCAGCTGTTCTGGAGAGAGGTAAAACACACGAAGCGTAAGCTATCCTGTCGCCCCTTATAACTACCGCACCGTCGTGAAGAGGTGTTATAGGTTCAAATATAGTGATGAGGAGTTCTACCGACACTATGCCGTCTATAGGAACACATCCTTCCACAAGACTCTCTATGTTCTGACCCCTCTCTATCACTATGAGAGCTCCTATCTGTCTTTCCGAAAGGAAACTGCAGGCTCTGACCACTCTGTCAATAACCCTCTCACCTACCGACTTACCTCCTGTTATTCGTGTGGTCTGTCCTAACCTGCTGAGGGCTTTCCTTATCTCTGGCTGAAATATCACCACTATGGAGAAGAGCCCCAGTGTCCAGAGTTTTTCAAAAATCCACGACATGGTTCTCAGATTCATAACCTCTGCAGATATCCACAGAACGGCCAGCAGGATGAGACCTTTCAGAATCTGCATACCTCTTGTTATCTTCAGAAAGTAGATGATGGCATACACAAATATAGAAACCGCCAGTATATCCAAAAGGTCCCTGTAGGTAAAGAGATGGTCAAAACTCATGATATGTCCTTATAGAATCAAGAACCGCCAAAAACTCCCTTGTAGGACCTACGTCGTGTACCCTAACCACACAGGCACCCATCGTTACAGCGTAGGCCAAAGCTCCCAAACTTCCGTAAAGGCGTTCTGCAGGCTGCGTTTTCTTTTTCAGAAGCCCTTCCAGTATAAGACCTATGAAGGACTTTCTGGAAACTCCCACCACGGTAGGTAAACCAAAAATCTTGAGTTCATTGAAACGCTTCAGAATCTCCACGTTGTGTTCCGGTAGTTTACCGAAACCTATACCCGGGTCCAGCAGAACAGTTCCTTTGTATCCCATCGCACGGAGAGAGGAAAGTCTATCACCAAACCACTCTATTATCTCTTGCATAACATCTTCGTAGACGATGGGCATACTCTTCCATTCCTCGGGTCTACCTTTGATGTGGCACATGATATAAGGACAGTGGTACTGGCTCACCACACGGAACATCTCTTCGTCAAAGGTTCCTCCACTTATGTCGTTTATGATGTCAGCGCCTTCCTCTAAACATATCCGTGCCACCTCAGCCTTGTAAGTATCTATAGATATCCACACGTTAGGTAGCTCTTTTCTCACCTCCCTTAAAACGGGTAAAACTCTCCTCAGCTCCTCCTCAAAAGACACCCTCTGAGAGCCCGGTCTCGTAGATTCTCCGCCTATATCAATTATCTCGGCACCTTCTTCTACCATTTTTACAGCTCTCTCTACCGCCTTCTTGGGTTCTGTGTACATACCACCATCGGAAAAGGAGTCAGGAGTTACGTTAAGAACACCCATTATAGCTGTCTTTATGCCCAGAGGAAGGATTTTTTCTCTGTATTGTAGACGGAAGGCCTTCTTTCTGTAACGTATGAGGCTCTCCAGTATCTCAGTGGCAACGTCTCTATTAGACTTTACCAAACATGAACAGAACTTCCTTATCTGGGCTTCTGTACCAGAAAGAGCATACCTGTCTTCGTTGTGAAAGATGTGCAAGCATGCCCACCGGGCGCATTCATGGATCTTCTGAGGGTCTATCTTCTCCTTCTCCAGGTAAATGACTCTGTTTAAACCTTCAAAGGACCTCTCCTCAGCCTCCCTGAAGAACACTCCCACTTTGTCCTTGAGGAATCTGTAAAAGGCATCCTTATCTCTGAACTCCCTTATAAGGATCATGTAGGTATTATATTTGATGTAAGGAGGGAAAAGTTATGGCAAGGCTCGTTAAGTTTACGGAGAAAGGTCCCTATAAGCTGGAAGTAGGAGGGGAGACCTACTACATATGTATGTGTGGTCTATCTAAGAACAAACCCTTCTGTGATGGGTCCCACAAGAGGACGAAGGACGAAGAGGAAGGGAAAATATACCTTTACGACGATAGCGGGAGAGTGGAGATAAGCTAAAATATTTATACTTTACTTTATGGCGGAGGCAAGGGGAAAACTCAGTAAGGCTCACAAAGCTGCCATCCTACTTATGGCACTACCTCCACAGATAGCTGTAGAAGTGATGAAAGAACTGAGCGAGGAGGAGATTCAGGAGGTACTGATACTAGCCACAAGCCTAGAGGGTGTCACTCTGAAGGACCTGGACGAGGTGGGCAAAGAGTTTCTTGAAGAATACAAGGCTACCAGCTTTCTGAGCCCTGATCTGGATGCACTCCTCGAGTTTGCCAGAAAGGTGCTTCCTCCTGAAAAGTTTGCCAAGATATACGAGTTCCTCAGTAGTTCCACCCTAATAAAAAGTTTCCAGGAGCTGGAAAGGGTGGACAATCGCTTACTGGCCAACCTTCTTCGATCTGAGCATCCCCAAACGATAGCTGTTGTGCTTTCTCAGTTATCCTACCAAAAATCTGCCGAGATACTGAAACTGTTACCGGACACGCTGCGCGTGGAAGTGGTCAGAAGAATGGCAACATTGGAGAATATATCACCCGAGGCTCTAGGGGAACTCATAGAGGTGATGGCGGAAGAGATAAGAGGCATGGGCGTCAGCGGTATAATGCAGAAGATGGAGGGAGTGCCCCTCGTAGCGGGTATCCTCAATTTGCTAGACAAAAACACAGCTGGTGGTATCCTGTCAAAGTTGGAGGAGGAAGACCCTTACCTTGCCGAGAAGATAAAGGAGAAGATGTTCACCTTTGAAGACATTAGAAAGCTGGACAACAGGTCCATAGTGGAGATTCTCAAAGCCGTTGAAAGAAACACGTTACTTTTGGCACTCAAAGGTGCGCCTGAGGATATAAAGGAGAAGTTTTTTTCCAACATGTCCAAAAAGGCCGCTGAGATCATGAAGGAAGATATGGAGGCCATGGGTCCTGTGAAGGTGTCGGAGGTGGAAAAGGCTCAGAAAGAGGTGGTGAGGATAATAAAGCAACTGGCAGACCAAGGTGTCATAGATCTCTCAGGGGGAGAGAGTTATGTCTGAGGATTTTGTCCCCATTCATCCTCTACACGCTGAAAGTACGTTCCAGACAGAACCGGAGGAGCACAGAGGGGATAAAGAACTTTTGGAGGAAGAGCTGATAAAGTGCAAAGAAGAGGTACAGCGTCTCACTAAGCTTTCCCAAGAACTTAAAAAGGATAAGGAACTTGCCCATCTACAGGTGGAGGAGTTGAGGGAGGAGGTAAATTTCCTGAAGGAACAGCTTCGGAAAGTAGGAGACCTAAACGTACTTGTGGAGAGATTGGGCAGTAGGCTCCGAGAAGAACTGTCTTTGTGTAGAAGACATCTGACCGAAGAGCTCCTATCCCTTGTGGAAGTTGTCGTGAAGGAACTGTTGATCACCGACGTGCTCCCCAGAGAGGAAGCCCTGTTAAAAGCCCTCTCATCTATCTTTGAGTCCTATGTAAAACTAAAGGGACGTTTGGTGATACATCTTAACCCCGCAGATGTTCCTGTGACAGAACCTTATCTGCGCAGGATGGTACAGCAGTTGGACGGTATAGAACTTCAGATAAGAGAAGACCTCCAGTTAATGAGGGGAGAGTTTGTCATGGAAACACCTCAGTTTTGGATAGAGAGACGGTACGAAGACCTACTTCAGGATCTTCTGGGGGAACTCAGAGGTGAGAAAGGTATTTAGGGTATACTCTCGTGTAACTAAGGTGAGCGGTGTTTACGTAGAGGCCTTCAACGTAGAGGGAGCTGTAGGAGACAGGGTCATTATAAAGACCGTGGATGGTGAACGAGAAGGAGAAATCATAGGGTTACACGAAGACAGGTGTATCATCATGCCCTTCGGTAGTATGATGGGTGTGAAGGTAGGAGACAAAGTGTTGATTACGGGGGAGAAAGTTCACACCTTTACCGGAGACAGAGTGATAGGGGCGGTGTTGGATCCCTTTGGGCGGAGCTTGACAGACGGAAGGGTGGTGGGTGAGGAGAAAATACGGGTGGACTTTGTTGACGTAAATCCATTGGAGAGAGAGAGGATAAGGGAAGTTCTGGATTGTGGCGTGAGGTCTGTAAACGCTCTCCTCACTTTGGGGAAAGGACAGAAGGTGGGAGTGTTCGCGGGTGCAGGTGTAGGCAAAAGCACCCTTTTGGGGATGATAACACGGTGGGCGCAGGTAGATGTGGTGGTACTCGCTCTTATAGGGGAGAGAGGCAGGGAGGTAAGGGAGTTTCTGGAAGATGTTTTGGGGGAAGAAGGGCGTCGTAGAAGTGTAGTGGTGGTGACCACTTCCGATCAGACACCTATTATGAAGGTTAAGGGAGCCATAAGTGCGGTAGCACACGCAAGGTACTTTGCTGGAAGAGGTAAGGACGTACTCCTCATCATGGACTCTTTGACGAGGTTTGCTATGGCTCAGAGAGAGATAGGCCTTGCGGCGGGAGAACCCCCAACTCTGAAAGGTTACACTCCTTCTGTGTTTCACATGTGTGCTAGATTAGTGGAGAGTTGCGGGAAGTTTGTAAGGGGAGGAAGCATAACGGGGATATTCAGTGTACTGGTGGAGGGAGATGATCTTCATACAGATCCTGTGGCAGACGCTCTTCTCGGGATGTTGGACGGACACATAGTCCTCTCCAGAAAGAGAGCCAGTTCAGGTCTTTACCCCGCTGTGGACCCGGTGAGGAGTTTAAGTAGAGTCATGCCTCATTTGGTGACGGAGGATCACATGCGCATGGCCCTCCACATAAGGGATGTTCTCTCTGTGTACGACGCCATGGAGGAGGTAGTCCATGTGGGTCTGTACCGACAGGGTTCCAATCCCTTTGTGGATAAAGTGATAAAACACAGAGATGAGATAAGATCTTTCTTCCATCAACCTGCAGAGGTAAAAGTGAGTTTTCAAGAAAGCGTGGAGGCTCTTAGGGAGCTTTACCGACTTTTGAGTTAAAATTCTTCCCTATGATTGACGTGGTGAGCTACGCAGAGGAGAAGGTAAATAGAGCGAGATCCACCCTCAGAACCCTTATGTCTCTTCCCACCGAAGTAAAGAACAGAACTCTCTTGAGAGCTGCTCAACTTATGCTGGAAAGAAAGGACTTTATAAAAGAGGCCAACGAGAAGGATATCCAGTATGCCCAAGAGGCCGGACTCTCACCCGCACTGATAGATAGACTACTCCTTAACGATAAACGTATAGAGGGGATGGCAAAGGTTCTTAGGGATGTGGCATCTCTCCCAGATCCCGTAGGAGAGATCACTCGCATGTGGACCTTACCCAACGGTCTGAGAGTGGGCAGGATGAGGGTACCTCTGGGTGTGGTTTTTATCGTCTACGAAGCACGCCCCAACGTCACTGTGGAGGCCGCATCCCTGTGTATGAAATCTTCCAACGCCATAGTTCTACGTGGTGGTAAGGAGGCTATAAACTCCAACAGGGCCTTGGTGGAAATTTTGAAGGAAGCCTGCAGAGAAGAAGGTTTCCCGGAAGATGCCATTCAGTTTATAGATATTCCTGACAGGGAGATAGTCTGGCACATCCTTCAGATGGAGGGTAAGATAGACGTAGCTATCCCGAGAGGAGGGGAGAGCCTTATAAGAGCTGTTGCCGAAAGAGCCCGTGTACCCGTCATAAAACACTACAAAGGTGTATGTAACATCTACGTGGACGACGAAGCTGATCTGGAAAAAGCCTATCACATCGTCTACAACGCTAAGGTTCAAAGGCCATCTGTCTGTAACGCTGTTGAAAATCTCATCATAAACAGAAAGATACTGCACAAATTCTTCCCTAAGATGGCCTACATACTGGGGAAAGCGGGAGTGGAGTTACGATGTGATGAGGAGAGTTTAGAGGTTATAAACTCGGACCCACGCCTTTCCTTTGTGAAGGCCAAACCAGCCGTGGAAGAAGATTACTACGAAGAGTTTCTAGATCTTATCCTGGCCGTCAAGGTGGTGGAGGATATAGATGAAGCCATAGCCTTTATAGAGAAATACGGGTCCAAACACTCGGATGCCATCGTAACAGAGAACTACAGCAAGGCCCTCAAATTTATCAGGGAGGTGGATTCTGCAGCCGTTTACGTGAACGCTTCCACACGGTTTACAGACGGCAACGAGTTCGGTCTAGGAGCAGAGATGGGTATATCCACCGACAAGATCCACGCCAGAGGCCCTATGGGTCTTGAAGAACTCACCATTCAAAAGTTTGTGATTTTGGGAGAAGGACAGGTAAGGGACAACTTCCGTGTTCCTTCCCATATCCTCAAAGAGTGGGACGGCTGAGGCTTATAATTAATACCTATGAACAAAGTAAGACTTCAGGATTTGGCAAAAGAGCTGGGTGTCAAGGTAAAGGAGGTAAAAGAGGTCCTTAAAGAGTGGGGCATAGAGAAAAGTAACTTTTCCTATCTTGACGAAGAGGAGATCCAGATAGTACTGGATCACTTTAAGGGTGGCACCGGTACGGAGTTGGCGGTGGCTACCGCAGTGGCCGTACAGGAGGAAGGCCAAGAAGAGAGGACTGCTGTTACCTCCACGCAGGTGGAGGAGAAGGAAAAGCCTAAAAAACACGAAAGGAAGGAGAAGGTAGAAAAGGTTGAGAAGAAAGAAGAGGAGGAGATAAAGATCCTTCAGATCCCGGAGATAATCACGGTGAGGGAGCTGGCGGAACTTATGAAGATACCACCTAACCAGGTTATGGCCGAACTTCTCAAGAGGGGTATACTGGCCACTATAAACCAGACCATACCACCTGAAGTGGCCCTACAAGTAGCTGAGGCTTTCGGTTTCTTGGCCGAGATAAAAGGGGAAGAGGAGCAGATACAAGAGGAGGAAGAAGAACTTAGGGGAGAGGTAGGTGAGCCGAGGCCTCCCGTTGTGGTAGTTATGGGGCACGTGGACCATGGTAAGACCACCCTGCTGGACACCATACGCAAGACCAACGTGGCAGCAAGAGAGAAGGGTGGCATAACCCAGCACATAGGTGCTTCTGTCGTGCAACTTCCCGACGGGAGGAAGATAACCTTCTTGGACACACCGGGACACGAGGCTTTCACCTCTCTGAGAGCGAGAGGTGCTCAGGTAGGAGATATAGCTGTTCTGGTGGTGGCTGCCGACGACGGAGTTATGCCCCAAACGGTGGAGGCCATAAACCACGCAAAGGCCTTCAACATTCCCATCATAGTGGCTGTCAACAAAATTGATAAACCTGGTGCTGATCCTCAGAAAGTACGTAGGGAGCTCTCTGAGTACGGTCTAATTCCCGAAGAGTGGGGAGGAGACACCATCTTTGTGGATGTTTCTGCCAAAACAGGCCAGAATGTGGACCAGCTGTTGGAATACATACTCCTTCTGGCAGAGATCATGGAGCTGAAGGCAGATCCTCATGTTCCTGCCAGAGGTACCATTCTTGAGTCTAAGCTAGACAAACAGAGGGGTCCAGTGGCTACAGTGCTGGTTCAGGAAGGCACTCTCAGGGTGGGAGATGTGTTTGTAGCGGGTACCACCTACGGAAAAGTGAGGGCTATGCTGGATGACAAAGGCAGGAAGGTACAGGAGGCCGGACCTTCCACTCCTGTGGAAGTCTTAGGTTTTGAGGAACTCCCTATGGCAGGCGATACCTTCAAGGTGGTAAAGGACGAAAAGAAGGCAAGACAGTTGGCAGAGCTCAGAAAGGCTCGTAAAGAACAGATGGAAAAAGTATCCAAAGGTCTTACTTTGGAAGAGGTCTTCAAGAAGATACAGGCAGGTGAACTTACGGAGCTACGCCTCATACTGAAGACGGATACCATAGGTTCTTTAGAGGCCCTTAAGAAAGCCCTCACCGAACTCTCCACCCAGGAGGTGGCGGTGAGGATCATACACGGAGCGGTAGGTGGTATTACAGAAAACGATGTTATGTTGGCGAAAGCCAGCGGAGCCATAGTTATAGGCTTCAACACACGCCCTGATCCCAAGGCACGTGAGGTAGCGGAAAGGGAGAAGGTGGATATAAAACTGTACAGTATCATCTACGAGGCTGTGGAGGATGTTAAGAAGGCTCTCCGTGGTCTTCTCAAACCTATAGAGAAAGAGGTGGTACTTGGCTCTGCGGAGGTGAGAGCCACCTTCAAGATAAAAGGTGTGGGTACTGTAGCTGGTTGCTATGTGCTGGAAGGCAAGCTGGTGCGTAACGCGAGGGCACGGCTTGTGAGGGATGGTGTAGTTATATACGATGGCAAGATAGAGAGCCTCAAACGGTATAAGGAGGATGTACAGGAGGTAGCCAGAGGATTTGAGTGTGGTGTGAAGCTTAAGGACTTTAACGACGTGAAGGTAGGTGATATTATAGAATGCTACGAGGTGAGGTTAGAAGAAAGACAGCTTTAAAAGTCTCGGAGATATATCCTTCCCTCCAGGGAGAAGGTCTACTGGTGGGTACACCCTCAGTGTTCGTAAGGTTACAGGGGTGTAATCTGCGTTGTCCTTGGTGTGATCAGCCTGAGTCCCTTCATCCCGGTGGAGGAGCTTTGATGTCGGTGGAGGATGTTATAGGAAAGGTGAGAGAGTACCCACATCGCCATGTGGTCATCACGGGCGGGGAACCTTTCACTCAAAGTTTTCTAACTCTCTTGGTGGAGGAACTTCTGAAGGAAGGCTTTAGCGTTCAGATAGAGACCAACGGTACACTGTGGCAGAAGGGGATGGATACACTGGCATCCCACATTCACATAACTCTGTCTCCCAAAGGGGTGGCCAGTTGGTTTGTCCATCCTAAAGTACTTCTGTATGCTCGTGAGTTAAAGTGGGTGGTGGATCACCTTTTGACACTGGACATCATTCTCATGCCCTCCTTCAGAAGGTTCCTGGAGGAAGAGAGGGTAGTACTACAACCGGAAGGCAACAAAGAGATATTTTTACAGAAGGCTCTCTCCTTACAGGAAGAGCTTCTATCTCTCGGCTACAGGGTTAGGGTTTTGCCTCAGCTTCATAAGCTTCTTGGACTGAAGTAACCTTCTGGGAGGAGGGGAAGAAGTATTCCACAATCGCCCCATAGATGGCTTTTGCCATCTTTTCCTGAAAATCCTCCTGGGTCATAAGTCTTGCTTCGGTAGGGTTGGTTATAAAGCCCACCTCCACCAACACTGATGGTATTCCAGGTGTCTTGAGAACCGCAAAACCTGCCCTCTGAACACCCTTAAACTCCACATTTCTTCCTAACTCTGTGTTTATAGCTTTTGCCAGTTTCTGAGCAAAGGCCACACTTTCGTAAAGGGTAACGTCCATGGCTAGATCAGCCAGGACCTTTCTGGCACTTATGGGAAGGTCCGCAACCCCCAGAGCCAACTTCGCGTAAGAGTCGTTTCTCACTATCTGTTCTTTCTTCTTCTGTGCAGCCTCTGAAGATATAGCAAATATGTAAGTTCCTCTGGCATGTTCTGAAACACCTTTGGGAGAAGCGTTGGCGTGGATACTTACCAAAAGGTCCGCTCTGTTACGTAGAGCTATGTGAGCCCTCTCCTGTAGGGTGACGAAGGTATCGTCCTTACGAGTCATCACCACCCGGAAACGTCCATCCTCTGCAAGCAGTTTAGCCAACTTTTTGGCTATCGCCAAGTTTACATCCTTCTCCTTGATACCATCCACTCCTATAGCTCCGGGATCATGACCTCCGTGTCCCGGATCGATCACCACTGTCTTAAGTTGGGATATCACTCTTGTTTTTACCCGCTCACTGATGACGCGTTCCTTTTTCTGGTGCTCGTGGGTATATCCCAACACCTTTAGAACCGTAGGGTCCAGTATGGCGATGAGAGAATCATCATCAGCTTTCTCCTTCTCTGAGGGAGCGTATATATCCAACACTATACGGAAGGGATCCTCCAAAGAGAAGGCCTTGACAGTGCCGTAATTTCTTTCCAACACCAAGCGCGTACCCCACTGATGTTTCCCCACACGGGTAGCTATACCCTGAGGTAGTTTTACGCTTACTCCTATGATGTCCACCACTATCCTTTTGGGATTCTCCAGAAGAAGTACCCTGTAATCAACTCGCTCACCCAACACAAGGACTATCCTCTCTTTGTCGGGGTATAATGCCCTTCTGAAGCCCACTTCTATAGAGGCTTCTCCCCTTGCCCAGCATACTCCCAACAGTAGAGAAAACAGTGTTAGTAAACTAAAAGTTGCCAAACTCCTCCGGAACACTTATCTCCTCCTTTACTTCCTCTCTGCGGGTAGCCCACGGAGGTTTAGGAAACCTTACCATGAGAGGTGTAGGTATGTCGGGTTGATGCAGTATCATACTACCCTTCTTAAGGAGAAGAGCTCTCTGCCGGAAGTTACCCATCAAAAACTCGTACTCTTTACTTAGAACCTCGCTACTGTCCAGTCTACCTACCACCTTTATGGCAGAGTTGGCCAGGACCCTTTTCTCTATCTCGCTGGCAGTCTGCTGGGCACCTATCAGTATAACACCCAAGCTCCTACCCCTCTCCGCTATGTCCAGTATAACATCCTTTATGGGACTCCATCCGTCCCTTGGCGCATATTTATTAAGCTCGTCCAAAACTACAAACACCTTAGGCTCGGGTGTGGATCTGCTTTCTTTCTCCTCAAAGAGTCTCTTGAGGACCGCACCCACTACGAACATCTGGGCTATGTGATGGAGGCCACTTATGTCAATGACACTCACCTTGGAGGACTCCCAGTCTATGGGACTAGATACCGTTCCCCTTACGAACCGCCCTATGTGCATGCTGGCTCTTGAAAAACGCCTTAGGAAAGCTCTGGCCGTCTGTAAAGAGGAATCACCGAACCATTCTCTGTAAATATCTTTGTTGCCCTTCTCAGATTCCTCTATGGCTTCTTTGAGAAGCTCCTCCAGTTTCTGGAGGGAGTCTATTTCTCTACCGTAAGAATCCGTAAGAACACCTAAACTTTTGGACCTTTGGGCCCGAATGTGAAGTTGGGTAGCTATCTTCTCCACCACATAAGGGACTTGAGATTTACCTTCCTCTTCCTCTGCAAACATGAAGCGGATAAGACCGTTTTCGGCAAAATCCAGCATACTCCAGTAGAAAGGTGTTACCCTATCATCGTAGCGTTCACAGTCAGGTTTGTAGGGATCGTTTTTGTGGGGAGGAACATAGAACCTCACGTCTGAGAAAGGTTCAGGCTCGAATCCCATCTTTCTGAGGGCATCTTCGTCTTCCGGTGATAGGTTCTTGTTCCTCTTATCTATCCACAGCAGGTCTTTACCTTTCACGTTAAAGATAATACCGTGCTTTCTTATATCACTTCCCTTCTTGAGAACAGAGTAGAGAAGAAAGAGGGCATAAGAGGTCTTGGTAGCAACACCTGACATACCCGATATACTCACATGAGCTCCTTCAACACCGTTTAAAAAGTGATAGTTGAGGTACACTATCTGTCCATTACGCGTAAGCCCAGCGGGTATGCGTACCTTCATCTGGTCATAGTAGAGGGCTCTCTCCAGTTCTTCGCCTTCTGCCAGATAAACGGGATCACCTGGCTGTGGGGGTACAAAGAACTCGGGTTCTACACGCGTCACACTCACCTTGGCCACGTAAGCCACGTTGGCAGGACAAGCTCCCTCCCGAAAAAGTCTGTCCTCGTAAACCATGCTGGGTCCTTCCAAAAACTTCTGCACTTCCTGTATAATCCCGTAGAACTTAACCTCTTTATCACCAAGATCTGTTACCGCGTACACCACTTGGTCCAACTCTATGACTCTTCCCTCGTCCACCCCTATCCAGAACTCCAGAGGTGAGATAGGTCTTGTCCCCAGTACCAGTCCTATCTGCATAGTATTAAAGTATACTCTCCAAAATGCTACGACCACCCTGCGACAGTATTTTCTCGGCCAGTTCTCTCCCCAAAAGTTGTGCTTTTTCTACATTTCCCTCTACGTAAGCCTCCACAAAATTCTCTCCCTCTAAGTCTGAAAGAAAACCCTTCATAAAGAGCCTGCTTCCATCAAGCCACGCTATGGCACCCATAGGTACCTGACAACCTCCCTCCATAACCTCCAAAAAGGCCCTCTCTGCCTCCACCCTTATTCTACTCTCCCTATGATCCAGTAGAGAGATCACTTCCCTTATCTTCTCGTCATCCTCTCTTATCTCTACAGCCATACTCCCTTGCCCTACCGCCGGTATGAAATCTTCCAAAATCTGAACTATTCTGTTCTCCCACCCCATGCGTCTTATCCCTGCGTAGGCCAGCACTATGGCATCGTACTGCCCCTCGTCCAGTTTTCTTATACGAGTGTCCACGTTCCCCCTCAGATCTTTTATCACCAGATCTCTCCTCATCCTCTTTATCTGTACCTTCCTTCTGAGTGAGGATGTCCCTACCACGGCGCCGGTAGGTAGGTTCTCCAGCCTCTGACCATCCCTTGAGATAAGAACATCGTAGGGCAGTTCCCTCTCCGTTATAGCACCCAGTGTGAGGCCATCGGGCAGTTTGGTGGGCACATCCTTCAGAGAGTGAACAGCCACATCTATATCTCCTCTTAGAAGAGCCTCTTCTATCTCTTTAACGAAGAGTCCCTTTCCACCTATCTTGGCCAAAGGTGCGTCGGTAATCTTATCTCCCGTGGTGGTAATGGGAACAAGCTCTACAGTGTGTCCCATATCCTCCAGTTTTCTCTTAACGTAGTTGGCCTGCCATAGAGCCAGTTGGCTCCTTCTCGTACCTATCCTTATGTGCATCTCTATAATTTTAAGGGTGTTGGGAGTAGATATAGTGAGCAACAGAAGAATAAAGGAAGCTGTAGAGAAGTTCGGAGAGCGCTTTCTGAGGAGAGTGTACACGCAGAGGGAGATAGAGTACTGTTTCTCCCAGAGGGATCCCTACCCTTGTCTGGCAGCACGGTGGGCTTGTAAGGAAGCCGTCATGAAGGCGGTGTATGCAGAGTTAAAGACTATGTTGACGTGGAAGGATATAGAGGTGAACGGTGTAAGGTTTCATCCACCTGACGTAAAGATACTGCGCCAGGACCTTCGGGAAAGGCTCAAACTCTACAAACTGGTGGTATCTATATCTCATGAAAGGGATTATTCGGTAGCTGTGGCTCAGTTAATGAGGGTAGGGGCCACATGTGATTAAGGGGGCCGTGCCCTTTCCCTAAGGAGGGAGCTGTACTTATGGCTCGTAGAAGATAACTTACACCCATCCTCACCGCTTTTTCCAAAGGCAGACCCTTTGCTAAAAAGGCAGTGATGGCAGCGGAAAGGGTACATCCTGTACCGTGCGTGTTTTTAGTGGTCACCTTTTCGTGTTGGATGTATTCAAAACTCTTGCCGTCATAGAAAACATCCGTAACCTTATCACCCTCCATATGTCCTCCCTTCAGGAGAACAGCCTTACAGCCGTACTCCATGAGTCTAAGACAGGCCTTCTCCATATCTTCCACACTCCTTATTCTCATACCTGTAAGATCTTCCGCCTCTGGTATGTTGGGTGTGATGAGGGTAGCTAGAGGGATGAGATGTTCCACAAGAGCCTCTACCGCCTCAGGTTTTAGAAGAGGATCTCCCGACTTGGCCCTCATCACAGGATCCACTACCAAGTTGTTGAGTTTTAACTCTTTTACCGCCTTGGCAACAGCCTCCACTGTCTGTTGACTGTAGAGCATACCCGTCTTGAGGGCATCCACTCCTATATCCTCAGCCACCACCTTTATCTGCTGATATACCACCTCTGGTGGGATTTCCACAACACCAAAGACTCCCACAGTGTTTTGGACAGTCACACAAGTAATGGCCGTCATACCATACACACCCAATACGGTAAAAGTCTTCAGATCAGCTTGTATACCCGCACCTCCACCACTGTCAGAGCCGGCTATAGTTAAAGCCCGTGGCAACATCAGAAAAACACACCCAAAACGAAGTGTAGCTTGGTTCGGGAGGTGTCCCCCGGAACCTTTTTGGTCTTAAAGGCCAGGTCCAGTTTAATGGGTGCAAAGGGTGTTATGAACCTTACACCTACACCAAAACCACCCCTGAGATTCTGGGTCTTCAACTCTTTCCAGTCATTGAAACCAAGACCTGTGTCATAAAAGACAGCTCCGTAGAGGACATTTTTGTAGATAGGATAGTTGGCCTCAAAGGATAAAATGAGTTCTTTCTTTGCTCCCACAGGTTCGTGGACATTAGGATCCAGTGGACCCGCATATCCGTACTTGTAACCCCTTATGGTAAAGTCCCCACCTACAAAGAAGCGCTCGTCCAGAGGTACAGTCTTTCCTCCGTATGGCTCCACAACACCCAGCACTCCCTTAAAGCTGAATATAAGACCTGTGTCCAGCCACGTGTCCTTTATAAACCGCTGGTGAGACAGCACCACCTTGTTGAACCTCTCCGTACCGCCCAGTACAGGTACAGCCACCGAGTAACTAATATCGGTGATGGAACCTTTAGTGGGAAAGAGGTAGTTGTCTCTGGTGTCTCTTGTTATACCCAAGAAGAGTTTTCTGGACTGTCTTGTTCCTTCTTCCTGACGCAGAACCACAGAGGCAGAAGGTGATATGTTAGAGTAGCGTACCCTCTGTATGCTGGTGCCTACCGTAAAGCGCCAATATTCCTTTATCTCTCTGGAAAGAGAAAGGTCAAGACCTGTACGGCTGACCGTGTAGGTGGTATAGTCTATCCTTCTGTCATACACAGATCCCGTTAAGTCTATAGGTTTGTTGAGGAACCACTTGCGTGTGTAGGAGAAAGAGTTATCCTTATAATGGCTGCCGTAAGACACCGATATACCCGCAATATCACCTGTTCCCAAAAAGTTACCCTTGCGCAAGGCCACAAAACCCGACACTTTAGTGATCTGGTTGTATCCTAAACCTACCGAGAACTGACCGGTAAACCTCTCTCTCACCTTTGCCACAAAGTCCCACTTGTTTCTGTCAGCAGGAAAAGGTTCTATATCTACATCCTGATAGTAACCGAGGTTAAAGATCCTGGTTCTGGACCTATCTATCTCCTTTTGGTTGACGAGATCTCCTTCCTGAAACCTCAGCTCTCTTCTTATGACGTAGTCCCTCGTCTCATAGTTACCCCTTACTTCTATTCTATCGGCATACACAGGTTCGCCCTCCTCTATACGCATCAGAACACTGACCTCTTTCTTCTCGGGATCTACCTGAGGCTCCTCTTGAACGTTCACCATGAGAAATCCCAGTTGGGAGTACTTGTCCTTTATGTTCTGTATTATCTTCTGGATAACTTCTTCCCTGAAGTAACCACCTTTATTCTTCTTCAGTGTGTTTCCCACAAGCTCTGTGGTACTAAAGTAAGTGTTCCCTTCCAGTTTCAGCTCCTTAAGTTTGTAACGTGGCCCTTCCTTCACCTTTATGGTGATGCTGTACCTGTTGCCTTCCTTTTTGATACTGTAACTCACGTCCGCTTCCAGAAAGCCCTCTGATTTGTAAAACTCCTTTATTTTTTGTACGTCATCTTTAAGGATCTCCTCACTGAAAGGAGGACGAAAACGGAAAGCCAGTAAGCTGGGTTCCTTTGTCTCCATAAGATCTTTTAGTCTACCGCTTCTGAAACTCTTGTTACCCTCAAAAGTAATACTTCCTACGTACTCAGGCTCACCCTCTTTGATGATGTAGACCAGTTTAGAAGCACCTTTCTTAGGGACAAGCTGGTAATAAACCTCCACGTTAGGATAACCTTCGCGAGCGTACGCCTGTATTATGCGCCTTTTAATAATCTCCATCTCCTCTTTACTGAGAACGCGCCCCAGCGTGAGTCTTCTTTGGATCTCTACCTTTTCCTCCACAGCGGGTGAGGAGGTATAACCTTTGGTTAACTCCTCTATGTTTATCTTACCTACCTCAGTCTCTATACCTATCTTTTTCTCCAGGTCTTCGGACTTTATCTTTTTGTTACCTACGAACTCTATCCTGTATATGACAGGAAGATCCTCTACTCTGTAGTAGAGATTTATCTTGTCGCCCACCTTCTCACCGTAAACCTCTACCTTATCGAAGAACCCTGTTCTGTAGAGCCTCCTTATGTCCTCTCTCACCAGATCCGGTGTATAGGTAACACCTTCCCTCGCTCTTATTATGGAGAGGATGAGTTCATCAGGAACATAACGATTACCGCTCACCTCCACACGGCCTATCACCTGTGAAAAGGCAAACCATACGGATATTAGGATTAGGCTAAAGGATCTCCACACTTCTTTCTCCCCTCAATACCTCACCTATTATAAATGCATCGGGTAAGGTTTCAGTTACTTTATCCAAATGATCTTTGTCTACCACCAAGATGAAACCTACACCCATGTTGAAGACTCTAAACATCTCCTCCTCTTCTATCTCACCCAGTTTCTTTATCCAAGAGAAAGGGAACCTCTCACCTATAACGGATCTATCTACACGCGCCTTTATGCCCTCAGGTAACACCCTTATCAAATTACCAGGGATGCCTCCCCCCGTTACGTGCACCATAGCCTTTGGCATCAGCTTTGCGGTCCGTAGTTTCTTTATGTCTTCCCAGTATATGCGAGTAGGTTCTAAAAGCACCTCTGCCACAGTTTTGCCCCACTCTTGTAGATAGTGATGATAGTCCACCTTCTTCACCTCAAGAACCTTTCTGATGAGAGAGTAACCGTTACTGTGAAAACCGGAGGATGGAATTGCTAAAAGGAGATCACCCTCTCTTATGGAGCTTCCTGTTATAAGCTCATCTTCCTCACAGATACCAACACAAAAGCCCACAAGATCGTACACACCGAGCGGATAAAAGTCCGGCATCTGAGCGGTTTCACCCCCCACAAGGGGAACCTCGGCCCTCCTGCAACCTTCCAGTATACCCTCCATGACAGACCTAAGCACCTCTTCAGTTACATCTCCAAAAGCTATGTAATCCAGGAAAGCTATGGGAATAGCACCTGAGGTTATAACATCGTTGACATTCATGGCAACAAGATCTATACCCACCGTGCTGTGTATACCTACCTTTTGAGCCACTAAAAGCTTTGTTCCCACACCGTCGGTGGACATCATCACCACCGGCCTCTTCATGGGAGGAATTTTCACACCACTGGCAAAGCTCCCCAGCAACTTTACCTCAAAGGGCATACTGCTGACCCTTTCCTTTATGAAGTTCACGAACCTCTGAGCTTTCTCCTCATCCACACCTGCCTGTTTGTAAGTTAACTTACCCATGGAAATAAAACTCCTCCAGTACCGTGTATATTGGACCTACAGAAGTAAGACTGCTCTTAACGAGAGCTATGCTCTCTATGGTATCCTCTCCAAAAAAAGTGTTCTGGTGTTGGCGGAGGAAGTTCTTTAACCACCTCTTATCGTACTCCTTTATACGACACACAGTCACGTGGGGATAGAACGGCTTACCATCTGTCTTTATGCCCACACGCCTTGTGGCGTTGATAACGTCCCTTGCCAGGTTCTTAAGCTGGTTATGACCCTCCGCTACACCTATCCACAACACCCTTGCCCTTTCAACATCAGGGAAAACACCCAAAGACCTATACTTTACCTTCACCGGTTTTTGCTTTTGAACCACTTCCTGAAGAGCCTTCACTATATCCAAAAGTTTACTTTCCTCCACCTCACCTATAAACTGATAGGTAATGTGGTAGTTTTGAGGTTCCACCCACTTACCTTTTATGTGACGTTCAGCTTTCTCCTTTATCAACTCCACCTGCTCCTGAATCCTTTTAGTGGTGAAGGACCCAACAAAAACTCTTACCATAGACATGAGTATTATCTTACAGTTACTTTCCTAATGCAAGGGGTCAAGAAGAACCTTGTCATAATCCTCCTTTTGGTATATAATATCCACCAAGACGGAGGGTCCACATAGGACCCTTGTTATCTTGGCAACTGAATAGAGGGTTGGTATTTCTTTGCAAGAGTGACTTTTAGGCATCTAGACATTTTTTAGTATTGATGTCTTGATGCAGAAATTTCTAATGCTTGAGAGAGTAAGCTCAGAGAGGGGTACTTTTGGATGCTCTCCGAGACACCTGGAGTTTCCGAAAATAAACTTCATTTTGCGAAGGGTACCCCCTCTCTAAAGTTGTTGATTTTGTAGGATAAGATTAATATGATGAGTTGGGGTTTCTAATGTACCGTGTGGAGTTGAAAGTTTACTAAATGGGCACTCTGCACAATACTGTGCAGGGGTTTCTAATGTACCGTGTGGAGTTGAAAGAGCTGTCAGGTCTTGTATAAAGGTATTCACGCATTTTTGTTTCTAATGTACCGTGTGGAGTTGAAAGGTGATGTTTTTACTTGCAAGGTTTATCGTGTGTGGCGTGTTTCTAATGTACCGTGTGGAGTTGAAAGTTTCTTTATCGTAAGGATACTTATTGACAAACTTAAGCACGTTTCTAATGTACCGTGTGGAGTTGAAAGCTTCCGTCCTTGCATTATAAATTGCAACTTTGAACCTGTTTCTAATGTACCGTGTGGAGTTGAAAGTGATCTTGGATACAATCATGAGAACGCTGTAATACTGTTTCTAATGTACCGTGTGGAGTTGAAAGTCAACTGTTAACTCATCAATAAAGATAGGTTCTGTACTACCATCGTTTCTAATGTACCGTGTGGAGTTGAAAGAATCTGAAAGCTTCACACCTACCACCGTAGTAGCTCGTTTCTAATGTACCGTGTGGAGTTGAAAGTATACTTGGTGAAACTTCCACCACCAGCTTCAAAGCTAGTTTCTAATGTACCGTGTGGAGTTGAAAGCCTAAAAAGAAGGTGGGAATACGTTCAGGAAGGTGCTTCGTTTCTAATGTACCGTGTGGAGTTGAAAGTGAAAATGTACTGCGTGGTTCTTGGAATCCTTCTGGAGGTTTCTAATGTACCGTGTGGAGTTGAAAGAACTGTGCAACAAATTGCGTTGCTTTTTCTTGCGATAGTTTCTAATGTACCGTGTGGAGTTGAAAGAAGGTCTTGACTTCTACGTCCTCACCGCCCACTCCCACCGGTTTCTAATGTACCGTGTGGAGTTGAAAGGATAAAGGTGGAGAGAATGTTTAACCTGCTGTCTATGTCGGTTTCTAATGTACCGTGTGGAGTTGAAAGGTGGATGTTGCAATTGAGGTGGGTAGAAGGTTTGTAGTTTCTAATGTACCGTGTGGAGTTGAAAGCGCTTACGCATGGCTAATGCGAATTTGTCCGCTTACGCGTTTCTAATGTACCGTGTGGAGTTGAAAGTCAGGTGCGGTTGTACTGTCTGGTGAATTGGATGGTGTGGTTTCTAATGTACCGTGTGGAGTTGAAAGGTTGAAAGGTTGGCATCTATAAGAGTAAATGCTTCTTTTCTTATGGTTTCTAATGTACCGTGTGGAGTTGAAAGGTAAAAGCGTTAAGGCTACTATTCTTGCCATAGTCCGTTTCTAATGTACCGTGTGGAGTTGAAAGTGAAGGAAAAACTTCTGAGCCACTTTCTAAGAAGCATGTTTCTAATGTACCGTGTGGAGTTGAAAGGAGGGAGCAAAGATGAGGAAGTTGATGGTAGCTATCTTGTTTCTAATGTACCGTGTGGAGTTGAAAGTTCACAGTGAGCATTCCTAAGGAGAGACAGGACAGGAGTTTCTAATGTACCGTGTGGAGTTGAAAGGAAGGTGTGGTAAATGAAGTCTGTCCAGCGTTGAAGAGTTTCTAATGTACCGTGTGGAGTTGAAAGGATAGAACATTAGAGGATAGGATCAACAGAATGGTGAGTTTCTAATGTACCGTGTGGAGTTGAAAGGTGATCTTTCCACCCAAGAGCTTTAAGAACATCAATCCTGTTTCTAATGTACCGTGTGGAGTTGAAAGGTAGAGAGCTACGAGGAGCTTCTCAATGCAGTGGTAAGTTTCTAATGTACCGTGTGGAGTTGAAAGTACAGTGAATTCATAAAGATTTTGTAAAAGTACGCATAGTTTCTAATGTACCGTGTGGAGTTGAAAGCAAGACCCTACCATTTTAGCAAAGAAGGGCTCTCTCTTGAGTAATGGTTTCTAATGTACCGTGTGGAGTTGAAAGAGTAATAGAACCGAGAAATCAAGGAAGGATAAAAGCTTGTTTCTAATGTACCGTGTGGAGTTGAAAGTTCTGAACATCCAGAGCTTGCCAAACATCAAAACGATGTTTCTAATGTACCGTGTGGAGTTGAAAGCATTAACAGAACCAACGAGATAACCCGCCAGACTCTGTTTCTAATGTACCGTGTGGAGTTGAAAGGATAGAACATTAGAGGATAGGATCAACAGAATGGTGAGTTTCTAATGTACCGTGTGGAGTTGAAAGGATTATAAAAAATCCTCTTCAACTCCTTGCGCAAAAGTTTCTAATGTACCGTGTGGAGTTGAAAGAAAAGAAAGGGTTAAACTTAATACTCATGGCAGGTGTAGGGTTTCTAATGTACCGTGTGGAGTTGAAAGTTGATTGTTCTACATGATGGTCCATCAGTCTTCACCTGTTTCTAATGTACCGTGTGGAGTTGAAAGCTACTATCGCGTCTACTTTTGCAGATACTTCGCAAGATGCTTGTTTCTAATGTACCGTGTGGAGTTGAAAGTTTGAGTTACAGAGAAAATCAGAACTTGCAAGAGCTATGTTTCTAATGTACCGTGTGGAGTTGAAAGATCTGGTTAAAAGATCATGTGCTTCTTGTTCTGTGATATTTCTAATGTACCGTGTGGAGTTGAAAGCAAAGGCTCTGTGGAAGTCTTCCATCCGCTCCCAATTGTTTCTAATGTACCGTGTGGAGTTGAAAGCTACCTAAACGGTGCGGTTTCGTGCCGTGCCGCGCTTTTTGTTTCTAATGTACCGTGTGGAGTTGAAAGAGCTTGTCAAGGCTTGGCAAAACTACGGTAGGAGGTGCGGTTTCTAATGTACCGTGTGGAGTTGAAAGGTGTACTCAATTGGTAGTCTCCTGAATACATTCACTGCAAATGGTTTCTAATGTACCGTGTGGAGTTGAAAGGATATAGAGAAAGTATGATCTAAATCATAATCAACCGTTTCTAATGTACCGTGTGGAGTTGAAAGATATGGTTCTTACGGTGTTGGTGTTGCTATACAGACATTGTTTCTAATGTACCGTGTGGAGTTGAAAGGTATCTGTTTTCTGTATAGCTCTACTATGTTCTCTGCTGGTTTCTAATGTACCGTGTGGAGTTGAAAGTCTTCAGTAACAAACAAGCTATCAGTGTCAACATATGTTTCTAATGTACCGTGTGGAGTTGAAAGGTTTGTTATCTGCACCTTCCCTACCGCCTGCCCATTAAGGTTTCTAATGTACCGTGTGGAGTTGAAAGTCATGTGGCTCGCTCCCGACTTAAGAGGCTTACAAAGGTGTTTCTAATGTACCGTGTGGAGTTGAAAGAGCAACAAATCCGCACACCAGACCAAACACTACAAATGTTTCTAATGTACCGTGTGGAGTTGAAAGAGCAAGTAAATCATGTGCTTCTTGTTCTGTGATGTCGTTTCTAATGTACCGTGTGGAGTTGAAAGGATCTACTTAGGCAATGCTTTCTCACTATCCATGCTACGTTTCTAATGTACCGTGTGGAGTTGAAAGGATCCTAAGATACTCCAAAACATCCTCGCAAAAGCAGTGAGTTTCTAATGTACCGTGTGGAGTTGAAAGAAAGAGCATCAGAGACAGATATGTGAAGAAGTTTGTGTTTCTAATGTACCGTGTGAAGTTGAAAGCAGAGCACACTCCGTCAAAGCACAGGAAACTTCCCTGAGTTTCTAATGTACCGTGTGGAGTTGAAAGGTGGGACCCTACAGGTGGAACTTCTTCAGGATGGGAGTTTCTAATGTACCGTGTGGAGTTGAAAGCACCGTACCGTTAGGTTAGGAGGAGGAAGGATGGGAGGTTTCTAATGTACCGTGTGGAGTTGAAAAGAGAAATAGAAAACGTGGAGGTTTAAGTCCCTCCATCTGCTTTTGTTGGTACATCACCAAACTTTCCTACCCTGCTAACCATAACACTACTTACAAACACAACACCTGAATGCTTATTAAGGAAAGGAGTAATACCTTCAAGCACAGCTTCAACAAGATTCTCTGGCATTACTGAAATGACCATTACAAGAGTGTCCTCTTCATTAAACAGAAGGTGGCCTTCGTGAAAACCGTGACTTCCTTTTCCAGACAGGTTATGTATTATGGTGTAGCCAGTGGCACCAGCTCTGTCCAATAGATCCAAAACAAAGTCTAAGTCCTCACCTCTAACGATTATTTCCACCTTCTTCATCTCATAGAGTTTTACACTTTTCATGCTTTCACCTCCTCTTTTTTGAAGTATTCAACCCAAACACCTTCTAAGTACCTATAAAAGATTTCCTTCTCCGGATCAAAGATAAGGAGATTTATCCAGCCGTTTTGCATAAGATCCCTTATCTTTCTTATTTTGTTGATGGCATTCCTTGCTAACTCAAAGGGGGCTTCTACGATGAGGGTGTATCTTATGGGTATGTGGAAAGGTTTACCCTCTTTTAGTACTGTTTGGGCAGGTAAACCTGTTCTCAAGTCACTGTAATTACCTGTCATTACGCCTATCCTTCCCACCACGTTATGGTAGACCTTGCTTCCACTACCGTAGACTTCGTTGTCCACTGTGGAGAAGTAGTATTCCGAATTTATCCACTGACCTACTACCGCAGGACCTGCGAGTATATTTTCCAGCAGAAACCCTTTTTTATCAACACGGTAGTCGTAAGAGTGTAAGAACACTCTACCGTCTAAATTGGCCAGTTTTGTTATGCTTCTCCTCCCTATGATGAAGGCGTAGTTTCCAGAAAGACCCCATTCGGGTCTGACCTCTGACCAATCGTAAGCCTTCTTGTACACATCCTGAGTGTTCTTTGTATCCAAAGTTTTAGCTCTTTCCTGAAGGGTAAGGTCCTTAGCTACTTGAAGGTCTTGGATTATTTTGTCAATCAGCGGAATGTATTCTGCAGGTAAAAACTCAAGATCATAGAGGAATACTTCATCTGTAGTAGTGTTATGAACTCCTGGTATGAATACTGTATATGGCGGTATCTCCAATCCGTACCTTTGAGCCATTATCTGCCTTACCACGTGATCATTGGCCATAATGCAGAATATCCTTGCGTTATAGATGCCAGAAGCACCACCACAAGCGCCACAGTCTAAAGCAGACTCATAGGGGTTGTTTTCGGACCTACTTTCGTGCCCTAGCACCAACACTATTGGGGCGAACTCTTTGGTTAAACCTATGCTTTTAAGAGCTGTGGATATAAGGAAGGCCTGCTCTTCCTTTGTGAAACCTACACTTTTTAACCTTTCTCTGAAAAGTTCTACATAACCACGCTCCACTTTGTATTTCTCTCTCAAAAGTTCAACTACTTCCTTAAGGTTTTCGGAAAGAGTGTTTCCACCATTCAAGCAGGCTTCGTACACCTGATTCACCATCTCATCGTTGATAGTTTGCATTCCAAAGCGTTCTCGTAATACGGTTCTTATGAGGGTAGAATAGTAGGATTGTATTATCTGCTGTATTTCTTCATCAGAAAGCTTGTTCACTATCAGGGACGTTTTTGTGTAATCTTTAAAAGCTAAATCCTTAAACCTAAGATACTTCTCCGGCAGAAAGGTCTTTCCCAAGAAATCAAAGCCAAAGGCAAATCCCAACATTTCTACCGCCACAAAGGGTGCCAATACGTGATCTTTCACGCTATGGAAGATATGACTTGCTACTCTTTCCTTTTCTACTCCTCTTTTGTTGTAGGGTACTTCAAAAACCACATTCCTGGGAGTTACTATTACGGGACAAAGGAACTCTTCGTGTCCCTTTTGCAGATTCACCATAGCAACAGGCACACCGAAGAAACCGGCTATACCGTAAGTTTGATATCTACCTAAGCTTTCGAGATGTCTCCTGAAACGCTCGGAGCGTACATCTATACAGAAAAACGCCTGAGCTAGTGGTCTTTCTTGTGTCTCCTCTTGGGGTGCTCTTATGAGCTTTACAAGCTTATCTATGTGTGTATCCTCAAGAGCTCTGAGGTATATGTATCCCTCCTCTTCTTTGAACTTTTCGTATACTTTCATGAGCTCAAGAAGGTGATCTGCGGTGAGACTGTTTATGTCTATACCTACTTTTCTCGTCCAGTTGGTTAAAAACAGGTAGTAGCTCAAGGCTAAAATTTCTGCCTTTGCTCTTACATATTCCTCTACTTTTTCGTGAGGCTTTTTGAGGTAATCCTTCATACGGTCCCAAAGCTGTGGTGGGCACCTTTTGGTGCCAAGTTCGTACAAAAGATAAGCTCTGGCACGCTCTTTGTTTAAAAACTCCTCTAACGCTCTGTAGGTGGGTTCAAAAGGAAGACCCTTTTTGTGGGCATCTATTACCGCCTTTGCTATCAAAAGTCTTATGGCTGTGTAATCTACCATGTCAACAGGGTGAACTTTTTGCCAGTAATAGAACTTGTTGTGAGAGCGCCACTTTATAAAACCTGCTATACCTTTCAGGCGTGCAAGTTCAAGACTTATGTATCCTTCCCAAAGGGCTTGGGGTAGTTCAAAAGACGTCAGCACATACTCTATAGCAGGTTCAGGCTCTTGGAAAGCCTCTACCATATCTTTTAGGCTCTTTCCTGCCCATAAGAAAAATCTTAGATTCCTTTTGGCTAACTCTCTCCAAGCCTTGTAAAAACCAGCACCTCTGCCAGGCATATCTATAGTAGACTGTCCCTCGTCCAGGAAATCAAAAGCTGTCTTTATGGTAAGTTCATCTATGGTTTGAGAAAGGTTTTTACCTGTCAAAAGTTCTATAATGTCCTGTAGAGTATGCTTCAGACCTATGGAAAGTAAAATATCTCTGCAAACTTGAGCAGGGTCTTCTGTAAAGTGTTCCATAAGGGCGTTTAGAATTTTCTCGTCAACTTTCCCTTTGTACAGATCATTTAAAGCAGGCTCTTTTATGTTATCGACAAAAAGAGTAAAAAGTAGTTCTTCGTAAGGAAGCTCCAGTTTGAGCTCCATAGAAGAAAGAAATTTTCTTATACCCTCCCTTAGAAATTCATCCTTCATGTAGCCTTTGGAGTAGAGGTACCTGTAGTCTTCTCTTCTAAGATAACCTCTGCCACCAAACAAAAGCTCACCCTCTTTGAGGGCATCCTTAAAGGGTTTGTCTTCCAATCCTCTTAGGGGATTGCGGGTTATGAAAGTCCTCATAGGCCAGAAGTAAGCTATGGGTTCAGCGGCCATATTTACAAGGGACCTTATGTATAGCTTTCTTCCTTTCTCCATAGGGTTACCTCCGTAGAATGTCTGCATAACGTATATCGTCTCGTGGTTTTCCGTGTAATAATCTCCATACAGAAAGCGCCACCGCCACACCTAGCGTAAACCATCCCATCACCAGAAGGATTATTTGCAAGGTGTTTGATCTTAGGAGAGCTTCAAAGAAGGAGTAAAAACTGGGCATAACAGGTGTTAAGCAAGCTTGCAAAGATACAATTACCAGTAAAAGAGAATAAATGGGCATCTTTTCCATCAATCCACCGGCGTAATAAAAACTGTCCGTTTGTAGCACCTTTTTGATATAAACACCAAGAAGATAGAGAAGAAGAGAAGGTAAAAGTAGTAAGACAAAATGATCATCTCCAGATATCCAGGTGATGCTAAGTAGCGCTGGATACAGTTCTGAAACGCTTTCTTTGAAGTTTTCACTCAATGTGGCTCTTACCGAATGAAAGATTAGCGTAAGGGCTGCAAGATAATGAAGGGGCTCATAAGCAGGTAGATGTGTCAACTTAAGGGTTATAAAACCCAGTAGGGCTATTGTGGGATAGGAGTATATCCAGAACCTCTTTATAAGGTAGGAGGTTATCAGGCTTATGGGGAACAGAGGAATAAAGAGTGAGAGTAAAAACACTTTCAGGAGAAAACTGCCTGAGGATCCTCCCTGATAAAAGAAGCCGTAAACGGGCACGACAGAGGAAGAAGTTATTGACAAAACACGCGCCAACCTTAAAAAGAGCTTTCCCGTGAGTTTATAAAGATCCGGAAAGTAAAGTTCCCTAGAAAGGTGGGCGTAAAGGCTCAGATGCAGTTTCAGGGGTTTTTCTTCGTTGGCAAAGTATATAAGCACCCATCCTGCCAAGACAAGGATGAGGCTTAAGATCATACTGAGAAAGAAAAGAGGAGCATTAGAAAAGGCTCTCCTGTAGATTTCTTCCTGAAGGCCTTCGTAAGTAAATACAAAGACCTGAAGGATGTGGGACATAAAAGTGTATACACTCAAAAGAAGGAAGAGAGAGAAACCTCCTAAGAAAATGGTAAGCAAAGGTTTTTCTTTACCCATTTTGAAAAGGTTAAAAAGTATCTGAGCGGATGTGACCCAACCAAAGAAGAGAAGGATAAGGGGAGCTTTGTACCTAAAGACATCTTGCTCAAAGAAAAGGTGTGTAACCAAAACTAATACAAAAGGTACTATCAAAGTGACAGCGCCGTAAAAGACAGTTGGTATTTCTTTAAAGGACATTTCCCTTTTAACCAAAGCGTCGTAGACTTCGTCTCTTGGTATGTTGGTGTCCCTTCTAGCTTCGTGTATAACACCTCCTGAGGAAAGGAATAGAGTAGCCTTGAATATGCCGTGAGCCATCATGTGGTAGAGGGCGAGGGCAAAAGCACCTACACCTATCTCCATCATCATATAACCCATCTGACCTACGGTGGAGTATCCTAATGCCTTTTTCACATCGTTCTGCATAAGCATGAGAGTAGAGCCTACTATCGCAGTTATTAAGCCTATTAAGAAGGAAAGACTAAGTCCGTAAAGGTCGTGAGGAAACATAAAGGCAAACCTGTTTGCTATAAAAGCACCTGCGTTGACTATTCCCGCGTGCATGAGAGCAGAAACAGGAGTGGGACCTTCCATACTGTAAACGAGCCACACGTGAAAAGGTATCTGAGCAGATTTTATTATGCCACTTAGTATTACCAAAAGGGTTACTATCCATAAAGTATCTGAAGGTCCCGTAGTGATCATCTGGGCCAATTTGCTTATTTCAAAGGTGCCATACTGTTGGTAAAGCAAAAGGATAGCTACTAAAAGTGGAACATCCGCAATTCTATGAGTAAAGAGGGCGGTTCTTCCTGACTGAACTGCTTGCTCTCTTCTGTTATTGAAAGTCAGTAAAAAGTAAAGAATTACACCCATTAAGTGCCACGAAGCAAAGAGGATGATTAGGTGATTAGAAAGCACAAGCAGTAATAAATTCCAAGTCATCAGATCCAGGAGAAGGAAGTATCTTTTAAAGCCTTGTTCGTCTTTCATGTAATTTTCTGAATATTTATGAATCACTGTACTCACAAGAAGTATGTAGGAAGCTAAAAGGGTTCCCAGTCCGTCAAATCTAAGGAAGAGCAAGGAACTTTCTTTGTTAGTAAATATGAGCACGTATAGACTAAGCAAAAAGGCCATACCCGTGAAAAGGGTGCTTACCTTTGCGTAGGTCCTCTTTTCTGTAAATAGTGAGGTTATCATGGATAGTAAAGGGATAATCACAATGGCTACCTCAGGAAACATATCGCCCTCCTGCAAAGGTATTCCTCTAGGCTTACAAAAATTATACTAAGCATCAAAGGACTGTCAAGGATAACGAGAGGCTTTGTTTAAATCCCCATCTTCTTCAGCTTTTCTAAAACTTCCACCATTCCTTCGGAGGCAGGCTTTCTTACTGTGATATGGGCTAATGAGGAGATGGGTGTGGGTTCCGGGTTTACTTCTATGACGGTGGCTCCTCTTTGGGCAGCAAGGTAGGGAAGGTGTGCTGCCGGATACACCACGCCTGAGGTACCAACCACCACCATAACATCACAACTCTGGGACCAATCTATGGCGGTCCTTAGGGCATCCTCGGGAAGGGCTTCTCCGAACCACACCACATTGGGCCTGACAAGACCTTTACACCTACGACAGTGGGGTGGTATTTCCGGTAATGGCACTCTCCTGTCTTCGTAGAGATCTCCGCAGGAAAGACATCTCACCATCCATATGTTGCCATGAAGCTCCACTACCTTCCGAGAACCAGCTTTCTGATGTAGACCATCTACGTTTTGGGTTATGAGGATAAAGTCCTTAAAGAGCTCCTCCATCTGAGCTATAATCAGGTGGGCTTTGTTGGGTTCTGCTTTGGCTATGATGCTTCTTCTCCAGTCATACCACTCCCATACCAGCTTTGGGTTCTCTTGGAAAGCTTGAGGTGTTGCCAACTTAGAAGGGTCAAACCCTCTCCAAAGGCCGGAAGGCCCACGAAAGGTGGGAACTCCACTCTCCGCTGACACACCTGCTCCGGTAAGGATCACTACACGCATGCTACCACGCTGGCCAGACTTTCCACTATGTAGTCTACTTCCCTATCGGTGAGATAAGGATGGACGGGGATGGAGAAAAGCTCTCTCTTGAAACGTTCCGCTCTAGGAAGTGGTAAATGTTCCGCTTTTCTAAGCTCACTGAGCAGGTAAGGGTAATAAACACGGGCGTCTATCTCCCTCTCTTTTAGAACTTCTATTATCTTGTCTCTCATGGGATGGCGAAGGGTGTAGAGGTGAAAGACATGATAAGCTCCCTCCCTTTCAGAAGGATGTATCAGATGGCCGTTGATGTCAAGGGCTGAGGCGTACTTTCTGGCTATCTCTCTTCTTCTCCTGTTTCTTTCATCGAGATGCTTAAGCTGGACTGTTCCTATGGCTGCCTGAAACTCCGTTATTCTTACGTTAAAGGCTGGGTGATCTCCAAAGTCAATCCACTTTCTTACTTCTCTTGCCAGATTGGAGTCGTTGGTTACTACAGCACCTCCCTCACCCATGGGCACGTTCTTAGAGGCGTAAAAACTGAAAGCGGCTATGTGGCCCCATGCCCCTGCCTTCTTACCTTTGAAGGAAGCACCATGAGCCTGAGCGGCATCTTCCAGAACATAAAAACCATACTTCTCCGAAAGAAACATAATGCTTTCCATATCTGCCATCTGGCCATATAGATGTACCGGTATGACCACCTTGGGTCTGTACTTTTTGACGGCATCCTCCAGCTGTTGAACATCCATAGTGTAGTAATCGTCCACGTCCACCACTACCGGGATTCCTCCTGCAAGATAAACGGCATCTATGGTGGCCATAAAGCTCAGGGCAGGTACCACAACTCTCTGGCCTTCCACTCCTATAGCTTTGAGGGCTATAAAGAGGGCTACCGTACCGGAACACACAGTAAAGACGTACTCCACACCCAGATAATGGGCAAATTCCTCTTGAAACCTCTTGGTGAACTCACCACGGGTTATCTGCTGACTTTCCAATACCCGGAGAATGGCTTCCTTCTCTTCTTCCGAAAATCTAGGTTCTATAATGCGTATCATCCCACATCTATTTTAAACTGCAGAGGGACAGATATCTCTAAGAACACATTTATGGTGTTGGGGGTTTTTGGCGGTACATACGTACCTTCCCAACAGTATGAGGAGATTAGAGAGCTTACCCCAATCCTCTTTGGGAGTTATCTGCATAAGATCCTTCTCTATCTTTTGGGGATCTGTGTGGGACGTGAGCCCGAGCCTCTGGCTTACGCGTGCCACATGGGTATCCACCGCTATCCCTTCGTTGATGCCGTAAGCGTTGTAAAGAATCATAGATGCAGACTTCCTGCCTATGCCTGGGAGGGCCACCAACTCATCTATGGTCTTTGGCACCTCCCCTCCATACTTCTCTACCAGTATCCTGCTGGCTTCTTTCAGAAACTTGGCTTTGTTTCTGTAGTAGTTGACGGATCTTATGTACTCTTCTATCTCCTCCAAAGGTGCTTCTGCTAGATCCTTAGGTGTGGGAAATCTCTCAAAGAGTTTTGGGGTTATCTGGTTCACCTTAGCGTCTGTAGTCTGAGCTGAGAGTATAACCGCTACCAGAAGCTGGAATGGGTTTGAAAAGTTAAGTTCCAACTTGTTGGGAAACACCTTCTCCAGTCTTTCTATTATTTCCTTGACATGGCTCATAGTACCGTACTCCACAGGATATATTTTAAAAGGATAAAAGGAGGAGTTTTCTATGGCGGTTAAAGATATAATGGATGCTCTCAGAAAGGAGCATGTGGATAACACCCCACTATCCGAGTTGGTGAAAGACATAAAACTGGTGGGAAGCACCTTAGAAATAGTTTTTCGTTTGCCTCAGAAACACTTGGAGGAAGAGATAAGAAGGAAGACGGTACAAGCCTTGGAATCGGTACCTGATGTGGAAAAGGTGAACGTGAGGTTCGTGGAGGGGCCACCCGCTCAGTTCTTACAGGCACCAGTCTTTCAGCGTAGAAAAGTGCAAGGGGTTAAGCATCTCATAGCGGTAGGTAGTGGTAAAGGTGGTGTGGGTAAGTCCACCGTGGCTGTGAACTTGGCGCTGGCTCTGTCACGTTTGGGGGCCAGAACGGGTCTTTTGGATGCGGACATATACGGTCCCAGTGTACCTACCATGTTGGGTCTGAAGGGTCAGAGGGTTTACGTAAACGATCAGAACAAGATAATACCTCTGGAGAAGTTTGGCCTGAAGACCCTCTCCATAGGTTTCCTCCTTCCTTCGGAGGACACACCCGTCATATGGCGTGGTCCTATGCTTATGAAGGCCCTCACCCAGTTCCTCTTTGATGTGGAGTGGGGAGAACTGGACGTTCTTGTACTGGATCTTCCACCCGGCACAGGTGACGTACAGCTTACGCTGGCTCAGAACGTGGATATGTCGGGTGCCATCATCGTTACCACACCCCAGGACGTGGCTCTGGCAGACGTAAGGAAGGCCACTTCCATGTTCAAAGAGGTAGGCATTCCCGTACTGGGAGTCATAGAAAACATGGCCTACTTTGTGTGCCCTGAATCCGGTAAGAAGTACTACATATTCGGTAAAGGGAAGGTTCTGGAGTTCGCTCAGGCTTACGGTCTTAAAATACTGGGGTCCATACCCATAGATCCTCAGGTGGCGGAAGGTTCCGATCTGGGACTTCCCATAGTGGAAGCGTATCCCCATTCAGAGGTGGCTCAGGCTTTCTTAGGCATAGCCAGGTTAGTTTTGGAAGAACTAAATAGGAGGTAGTAGCATGTTTTTGCAGAAGGCAGGTAAAAGAGTCGTTTATCTGGATCACATAGCCACCACGCCGGTGGCTCAGGAAGTTATAGAGGCTATGTTACCCTACTTTAGGGAACGCTTTGGAAACCCCACATCTCTTCACAGCTTTGGACAGGTGGCCAAGAAGGCTATCAACGAAGCGAGGGAGAAGATAGCCTCCCTCATAAAAGCAGGATCTCCTGAAGAGATCATCTTCACCTCCGGTGGTATAGAGGCCAACAACTTAGCCATAAAAGGTATATCCAAAGCTTACGAGAAAAGGGGAAGGCACATAGTATCCACCGAGATAGAACACCACTCCATACTACATCCTCTGAAGACGTTAGAGCGTGAAGGTTGGGAAGTCACCTACCTTAAACCCGACAAGTATGGTCTTATTGACCCTGATCAGGTAAGGGAGGCGGTAAGAGAAGACACGGTGCTGGTAAGTATAGGACACTCCAACAGGGAGATAGGAACCATTCAAAACATAAAGGAGCTGGTGAAAGCTGCTAAAGAGAAGAACCCCCGTGTCATATTCCACACGGACGCGTGTCCTACTCTCGGACATTACCCGGTGGATCTTCAGGAATGGGGCGTGGACGCAGCTTCCTTTACCGCTCACCTTATGTACGGTCCCAAAGGTGTGGGAGCTCTATGGACCAGAAAGGGTGTTAAGATAAGACCCTTGATAGAGGGGGGAACTCAGGAGAGGGGTGTGAGGGCAGGTACAGAAAACGTGCCGGGTATAGTGGGTTTTGGTGCCGCGGCAGAGCTCACCATGAAGGAACTGGATGACAGAATGAAGCGCCTTTCTTACTACAGAGACAAACTAAAAAAGGCTTTGGAAGAAAAACTGGACTACATCGAGTTTACAGGACACCCCACCCAGCGACTGCCCCACCATCTTTCTCTTATCGTGCATCTCATAGAAGGTGAGGCCATGCTG
The DNA here is from genome assembly GCF_000025605.1 of Thermocrinis albus DSM 14484. Classification (NCBI taxonomy): domain Bacteria; kingdom Pseudomonadati; phylum Aquificota; class Aquificia; order Aquificales; family Aquificaceae; genus Thermocrinis; species Thermocrinis albus. Next base: position 260,495 of record NC_013894.1, read on the forward strand.
CTGAGACTGGATCTCATGGGTATAGAAACCGCTTCGGGTTCAGCCTGCGTATCTTTGGCCCTCAAACAGTCACACGTTCTCTTTGCCATAGGTGTTCCCAAAGAGGTAGCCAACGGATCTTTGGTGTTCAGCTTCGGTAGAGACAACACGGAGGAAGACGTAGACTATGTGATAGAGGAGTTTCCCAAAACGGTGAAACTCTTGAGGGAGCTCTCACCCTTCACACCGGAAAACTGGGAGCAGTACGTTAAGGGCAAAAAAGGTTAAGATGGCGTTAGGCAGAGTTCACGAGGTGGTTAACCTTCTGGCTCTGCCGGCCTTTCTTTACTTCATCCCTAAGGAGCATTACCTAACCTTCGTGGCTGGTTACCTCATAGGAACCTTTTTACTATCCCCGGACCTGGACTTGAAAGTATCAAAACCCACCAAAAGGTGGGGCCCCTTCCGTTATCTGTGGAGACCCTACCAGAAAAAGTCCAGACACAGGGGCCTGTCCCACGTTCCCTTCTTCGGTACCTTCCTAAGGCTATCCTATATAACCGCCGTCCTACTCTTTATTAGCTGGCTTTTGGGCTTTCGGGAGCCTTTCCGTATACTGTCAGAGGCCAGTCTGTGGGAGGGCAGCTTTTACTTCCTGATAGGGATCCTTTTATCGGAGATAATGCATCTTATCATGGATGTTCTAAGATGATGAAGGATCTGTCTCATCTGATAAAGGACTCAAGGCCGGACCTAAGAGAGCACCTGGTAAAGTACCTTCTTAGCATCATCAACATAGAAGTAACATCACTACCACCCGATTCTTGGGAAAAAACTCTACAGACGTGGAAGAAGATTCTCCTCTTGGCGGACCAACTTAGACAGACAGAACCCTCTAAAAGGCAAGAGCTTTACGGAAAATGGAAGATGGACGGAATGATGGTAAGCTTACTGGAAAACTTGATAGATACCATAAACAGGGCAAGGCAGGAAGGTCTTCTGAAAGAGAAGGAGAGAGCCTACCATCTACTAAGGCTTGCTGCTCAGTATGCTTTAGAGAGAGAGGATCTCCTTCGGGCAGAGGGCATAAGCCACCAACTTTTGGACTTGATTCTAAAAACTTGAAAATGAAACTCAACGGTAGTATATTATACCCATGCATCTGGAAGAGCTAAAAAAACAGTTCGAGAACTTCCTGCGGCAGAAAGGTTACAAAGTAACCAAAGAAAGAACAGAGTTGGTGGATAAAATAGCCAGATACGGCAACCACTTTGAGATAGAAGAACTGGTGCGGTGGATATCTTCGCAAGATAAAAGGGTGGCATCTCGTTCCACCATCTACAGAACAGTGCGCCTACTACAGGAGTTCGGTGCCATAAGGGAGGTTATCAAGCTGGGTAACAGAACTATATACGAGTTCGTGGCAGGAAAACCCCATCACGAACACTTAGTGTGCGTAAAATGCGGTACAGTCTTTGAATTTTACAAGGAGGAGATAGAGGAGATCCAGGACAAGGTGTGTGAAGAGTTTGACTTTAAGCCTCTGCATCACAGACTGGAGATATTCGGTGTATGCTCAAAATGTAGGGAGAGCTGACATGAGAGTGGAGGGATTCTCCCTTCCGTTAAAGATCACGAGAGACAAACATATACAGATACAGAGACAGGAGGCCTTTGAGGAAACGCTACAGAGGGTCGTTCTCTCATCACCTGCTCAAGATATCAAGGAAAACATAAAGGAGATTGTCAAAAAGGTTTCCGCTAAGTACGGTGTACCAGAAGGTCTCCTCTGGGCTGTTATGGAGGTGGAAAGCGGTTTTAAACCAAACGCCTACAACAGAAACAGGGATGGCACAGAGGATATAGGGATCATGCAGATAAATTATCAACATAATAAAAGGCTCATGAAGGAATACGGAATAACGGATCCAAAACAACTCTATCAAATAGATCTTAACATAGAGCTAGGTGCACGTATCCTCTACGAAAACTACAGACGCTACGGTGACTGGGTTATGGCTGTGAAGGCTTATAACGGTATAAGGGCCGATAACTGGGATTATGTGAGGCGCGTTATAAGTAAGGCCACCGGGAGATAGGTGTTCCTCACTGAAGCCACTCTATGAAGGCGTATATGAGCCACCCTGTCACCGCCACATAAAGCCATACGAGGGCCGTTATTGGAGCCACCTTTCTGTGTTGCTGGAAGGCCTCTCTGAAGGCATATCTGATGGTGATGATGGCGAGGGGAAAGTTGACGATAGCCAGGAAAGTATGAGACCACAGGATGAAGGAGAAGAGTTCACGATAAGGTCCTTGATAGGAACGGTGCGGGAAAAGGGCGGTTCTCACAAGGTACAGCATTACGAAAAGGATGGCGAAGACAGAAGCGGTAAGCATGGCTCTTTTGTGGAGGTCCCTCTTTCCCAGTTTTATGAAAACCAATCCTGTTAGAAGAGAGATCCCACTTATACCTATGGTAAGAAGACTGAGCCAGTTGAGAAGATGTTCTCCCATCACAGTTATTTTAGTATATCATGGATATAATAACCTGTGTCCTGTGGCTGGAGGAAGTAAGCTCAACCCAAGATGTAGCCAAAGAGAAGGAGCTGCCTTCAGGTTGTGTGGTAGTAGCCAACCGTCAGCTCTCAGGAAGGGGCAGAAGAGGGAGACGTTGGTTCTCACAGGAGGGTGGTCTCTACTTCTCCCTCCTTTTGAGGACAGCACCCATCAGAGACGAACAGACAATAACTCTGGTGGCAGCCCATGCGGTGTGTAGGTTCCTCCAGAAGGAAGGAGTACATGCCTCCATCAAGTGGGTCAACGACGTGTATGTAAAAGGTAAGAAGATATCCGGCGCTCTTGCAGAGCGCAGCAAGGACAAACTCATACTGGGTATAGGTATAAACGTAAATCAGGGGAGCTTTCCGGAAGACGTTCCTGCCATATCTATGCGTATGGTCACCGGCAAAGAGTACGACAAAAAAAGGATCTTACTGGAGCTTTTAGGATTTTTGGAAGAGGACATTAGGCTTTTGATGAACAAAGGTTTTTCACCTTTCAGAGATGTCATAGAGGAGCGCCTCCTCTTTTTGGGGGAGGAAGTTATAGTGGAAGATGCCGGGGATATTACTGTAGGCCTACTTCACCATCTTGGAGAGGACGGGAGTCTTGTTATCCTCACCGCTGATGGATATAAGAGAATTTTGGCAGGGGATGTAAGTCTCAAAAGTTTATGATCTTGACTACCATTTTTTGGAATGTATAATTATTAGTCCCATAACTTAAAGGAGGCATGCCTTATGAAGGTGAAGGTGACCCAGAAGGAAGACTTTCACTTTGTAGGTATAGGGGAAGCAGGGAGAGAAGTGCCGATAGATGCTGCAGGGTACGTAGGTGGAAAGGGAAGAGGCATAAGGCCTCCGGAGCTACTCTTTCACTCTATAGCTGGCTGTGTAGGAATACACCTCTACGAGGCTCTCCACCACGAAGGCAAACAAGTGGACCACATAGAGATAGAGACTGACGCGGACAGGAAAACGGAAGGTTATCCCAAGGTCTTCCTGAAGATATACCTCACCGTGAAGGTAAGAGGCAAAGTAACAGAGGAGGATGTGAAAAAGGCCCTTGACAAAGCCATATACAATCCAGGAACGTGTTCCATAGCCTACATGATCCATCAGGTGGCCCCTATAGAGTACAGGGTGGAACTCATCCAGTAAAGAGCGGAGGCCTGGCATGTTTAAAAAGGTTCTCGTGGCCAACAGAGGTGAGATAGCTTGTAGGATAATAAGAGCGTGTAAGGAGCTGGGTATAAGGACCGTGGCCATCTACAACGAGATAGAGTCCACGGCAAGGCACGTTAAGATGGCGGACGAAGCCTACATGATAGGGGTTAATCCTCTTGACACGTACCTCAACGCTGAGAGGATAGTGGATCTGGCGTTGGAAGTGGGAGCGGATGCTATACATCCGGGCTACGGTTTTCTGGCGGAGAACGAACACTTTGCCCGTCTGTGTGAGGAGAGAGGTATCACCTTCATAGGTCCTCACTGGAAGGTCATAGAGCTTATGGGAGATAAGGCCAGGTCCAAAGAAGTGGTCAAAAAGGCGGGACTACCTACGGTACCGGGTAGCGACGGTGTTCTTAAGGATGAACAGGAAGCCAAACAGATAGCGCGGGAGGTAGGTTACCCCGTTCTCCTTAAGGCTTCCGCGGGTGGTGGTGGCAGAGGTATCAGAATATGTAGGAATGAAGAGGAGCTCCTCAGAAACTACGAGAACGCTTACAACGAAGCCCTCAAAGCTTTCGGTAGAGGAGACCTCCTTCTGGAAAAGTACATAGAGAACCCAAAACACATAGAGTTTCAGGTATTAGGTGACAAGTACGGCCACGTTATACACCTCGGTGAGAGAGACTGTTCTATACAGAGGCGTAACCAAAAACTGGTGGAGATAGCACCCTCCCTCCTACTCACACCCGAAAAGAGGGAGTACTACGGTGAGCTGGTGGTCAAAGCTGCTAAAGAGATAGGTTATTACAACGCCGGTACTATGGAGTTCATCGCAGACGAAGAGGGGAACCTCTACTTTATAGAGATGAACACCAGGATACAGGTGGAGCACCCCGTTACTGAGATGGTAACAGGCATAGACATCGTAAAGTGGCAGATAAGGATAGCGGCCGGAGAACCCCTGCGTTACAAACAGGAAGATATAAAGTTTAACGGCTACGCCATAGAGTGTAGGATAAATGCAGAGGATCCTAAGAAGAACTTCGCACCCAGCATAGGCACCATAGAGCGCTACTACGTGCCCGGAGGCTTTGGTATAAGGGTGGAACACGCCGCCTCAAGAGGCTACGAAGTGACACCTTATTACGACTCCATGATAGCCAAACTCATCGTGTGGGGTCCTACATGGGAAGTAGCTGTGGACAGAATGAGGGCAGCACTGGAGACCTACGAAATAACGGGAGTTAAGACCACCATCCCTCTTCTCATCAACATTATGAAGGACCCCGACTTCAGAGCGGGTAAGTTTACCACCCGTTACCTAGAGGAGCACCCTCACCTCTTTGATTATCCCGAGCACAGGGATAAGGAAGATTTTGTAGCCTTTATATCTGCGGCTATAACCGCCTATCATGGACTTTAACAAAACGGTAGGAGGTTTAACATGCACGTGATGGAGATAGTTGAGGACATCCAGGAGAAACTCAAAGAAGTGGAGAAGAAGGGGTTCAGAAAGAAGATCCTCATCACCGACCTGACACCCAGAGACGGGCAACAGTGCAAACTGGCCACCCGCGTAAGAACCGATGACCTTCTCCCCCTGTGCGAGAAGATGGATAAAGTAGGCTTTTATGCCGTTGAGGTGTGGGGAGGAGCCACTTATGACGTGTGTTTGAGATATCTCAAAGAAGATCCGTGGGAGCGTCTCAGACGGATAAAGGAGGTGATGCCCAACACCAAACTCCAGATGCTTTTCAGAGGCCAAAACATAGTGGGGTACAGGCCCAAGTCAGATAAACTGGTTTACAAGTTCGTAGAGAGAGCCATAGCCAACGGTATAACGGTCTTCAGGGTGTTTGACGCCCTTAACGATAACAGGAACATAAAAACCGCTGTAAAGGCTATAAAAGAGTTGGGTGGTGAGGTTCACGCCGAGATATCCTACACGCGGAGCCCCATACACACTTACCAGAAGTGGATAGAGTACGCCCTTGAGATAGCGGAGATGGGTGCAGACTGGCTGTCCTTCAAGGACGCCACCGGTATCATCATGCCCTTTGAGGTATACGCCATCATAAAAGGTATAAAGGAAGCCACAGGTGGAAAACTCCCGGTTCTGCTCCACAACCACGATATGAGTGGTACCGCCATAGTGAACCACATGATGGCTGTTTTGGCAGGGGTAGATATGCTGGACACCGTTCTATCTCCTCTGGCCTTCGGTTCCTCTCACCCCGCCACCGAGTCTGTGGTAGCTATGCTGGAGGGAACACCCTTTGACACGGGACTGGACATGCGCCTCATAGACGAATGCGCTGAGATAGCAAGACAGATCAAGAAGAAGTATAAGAAGTACGAGACAGAGTATGCAGGCGTCAACGCCAAGGTCCTCATCCATAAGATACCGGGCGGTATGATCTCCAACATGGTGGCTCAACTGATAGAGGCCAACGCTCTCGATAAGATAGAGGAAGTTCTTAAGGAGGTTCCCAACGTAGAAAGGGACTTGGGTTATCCTCCTCTCCTCACACCCTCCTCCCAGATAGTGGGTGTTCAGGCTGTTTTGAACGTCCTTTCGGGAGAGCGTTATAAGGTGATCACCAAAGAGGTGCGTGATTACGTGGAGGGCAAATACGGAAAACCTCCAGGTCCTATATCCAAAGAGCTGGCTGAAAAGATACTTGGTCCGGGTAAAGAACCTGACTTCTCCATAAGGGCTGCTGATCTGGCAGATCCCGATGACTGGGACAAGGCTTACGAAGAGACAAAGGCCCTTTTAGGAAGGGAACCTACCGACGAAGAGGTTCTCCTGTACGCTCTGTTCCCCATGCAGGCAAAGGACTTCTTCATAGCGAGGGAGAAAGGAGAACTTCATCCGGAACCTGTGGAAGAGATGGAGGCTGTTACAGAAGTGAAAGGTGGTACTGTGCCGGGTGCGGCACCTGTAGAGTTTGAAATCATTTACCATGGAGAGAAGTTCAAGGTGAAGGTGGAGGGTGTAAGCGCCCATCAAGAACCAGGAAAACCGCGCAAGTACTACATAAGAGTTGATGGAAGGTTAGAAGAGGTTCAGCTAACACCGATGAGGGAAGCTATACCTTCCGGTGGAGCCTCCGCAACGGCTGTTTCAACGGAGGAGAAGGGTATTCCCAAGGCTACTCAGCCAGGTGATGTCACACCTCCTATGCCGGGTAGGGTGGTGAAGATCTTGGTTAATGAAGGTGATGCGGTTCAAGAGGGACAGACGGTGGCTATAGTGGAGGCCATGAAGATGGAAAACGAGATCCACGCTCCTGTAAGCGGTGTGGTTAAGAAGATATACGCAAAACCTGGGGACAACGTAACACCCGATGATGCTATAATGAGGATAGAACCTGTGAAGATGGAAGGTGACAACTATGGCTAAGTTGAAGGAAGGCGACAGAGCTCCTGACTTTTGCCTGAAAGGTTTGGATGAGAGAGGTGAAGAGAAGGAGATATGCTTAGGGGATCTCCTGAAGAGGGGTCCCCTCGTCCTCTACTTTTATCCTAAGGACGACACACCAGGTTGTACACAGGAAGCGTGTGACTTTAGAGATAACCTTGAAAGACTTGTTTCTAAGGGTTACCAGGTGGTGGGTGTAAGTCCGGACTCTTTAGAGTCTCATAGAAAGTTCCGGCAGAAGTACAATCTGAACTTTCCCCTTTTAAGTGATCCGGAGAACAAGGTGTCTTCTATGTACGGAGCTTACGGCAAGAAGAAAATGTACGGTAAAGAGGTGGAAGGTATCATAAGGAGTACCTTTGTGATAGACACCGGTGGTGTTATAAAGAAGGCATACTACAACGTAAAGGCAAAGGGACACGTAGAAAAACTCTTATCGGAGATATGATCCTTCTCCTGCTTCTCTTTCTTTCTTCCGCCTTTGCGGAACTTCACGTTTTTCATTTAATGGGCACCTACGCCTTTGTGGAGCTACCCGAAGGGAAAGCTTACGAAGCTTACAGGTACATGAAGAGTTTGGAGGAGAAACTCTCCGACTATATAGAGAGTTCGGAAGTGAGTGCCATAAACAGGGAGGCTGGTAAGAACTACGTACGGGTCTCAGAGGAAACGCTGGAGGTCATAGAAAAGGCCTTAGAGGTTTCTCGAAAGACTTACGGAGTGTTTGATATAACGGCGGGCGCTCTCACCATAAGAAGCTGGAGACTTAAGGAGATCTCTGAGGAGGAAGCTAAGAAGCTTATCAACTACAAGGACGTGGTGGTAAAGGGAAGAGATGTTCTCCTCAGGAAAAAGGGTATGGCTATAGATCTGGGTGGTATAGGTAAAGGTTTCGCTGTGCAGAAGGCTTACCAACATCTTAAAACAGCGTGGGGTTTCATAGCCATAGCGGGAGATATGAAGGTATGGGGTCACAGCAGACTTCTGGCGGTGGAAGATCCTATAAAGGGCGGAGTTCTCCTTGAAGGTTACAACAAAAAAGATCTGTGTCTTTCCACCTCCAGCAACAAAGACAGGAGACACATATGGGGTACAGAAACTTACGTGGTGCAGGTTACGGTGGCTTACGATGACTGTACCTTTGCAGACGCTTTTGCTACCGCTCTGTATGCCATGACAGATCAACAGAGGGAACGCTTCCTTCGGGAGAACCCTCATGTGGGTGTGTTGATACTCTATCAGGACGGTAGCCTTTATATGAACTCCTCCTTCAGAAGATACTTCCAAGATCTTCGGCTTTACAATTATTAGAACCATGGAACTTTATAGGTTGTTTCAAGGAAGAGACTACAAGATAGTTCCCACCCTTGATAGAATCATGAAGGCGGCAAAGTACGCAGGCCTCTCTCCACCCTCTTACCCTTCCATCCAGATAGGTGGTACCAACGGTAAAGGCTCCACCTGTGCCTTTGTGGAGAGGATCCTTAGGGAACACGGCCTCAAGACGGGCTGGTTTGTATCTCCTCATCTGGTGGAAGAGAGGGAACGGTGGCGCGTGAACGGTCAGTACATGCCTCAGGAGAGACTCAGAGAGTACGTAAAGGAACTATCTGGGATAATAGAACGTTTTGAGCTTACTTACTTTGAAGCGTGCACCCTCTTAGCCTTAAGATACTTTGAGGACGAAAAGGTAGATGTGGCCGTCTTTGAGGTAGGTATGGGGGGAAGGTGGGATGCCACTAAGGTGTGTATGCCTGTGGTTTGTGCCATAACCAACGTGGAGAGAGATCACGTTAGGTGGCTTGGGACTAACCCCGAAAGTAGGGCAGAGGAAAAACTGGGTATATACAGGGAAGGGTTTCCTCTCGTATTGGGTAGTATGAGATATCCCCTATACCCTAAAGCGTTGGAGCTGTGCCGACAGGAAGACCTGGTGGTGGCCGGTGTGGACTTTCAGGCTTACGGAAAGGTGGAGGGTGATACTACCCTTCTGGAGAGTTTTGTGGGTGAGAGGTTGAAGATAAGTAATACACCCCTTGGACTTTGGGGAAAGTGGCAGATAGGCAACGCAGGGATAGCTCTGGCAGTGGTGGAGAGGTTCATACAGCCTGAGGAAGAAAAGGTGAAGAGAGCTCTAACCTCCACCAGGTGGGAAGGTAGGATGGAGATACTACGGCGCAAACCCTTGCTGATGGTGGATGGTGCCCATAACGTGGATAGCATAAAGAAGGTGGTGCAAGAGGTAAAGAAACACATAAAGGGAGTTGTACCCGTCTTCTCTGCCCTCAGAGATAAAGAATGGGAGGAGAGCATCACCTTTCTGAGAACAGTGTGGGATCGCATATATCTGGTGCCCATAAAACACCACAGGGGTGAGGACATATCCCGACTGCTGCAGAAGGCAAAAGAACTGAACTTTAAGGAGATTGTGCTTTTGGAGAGTGCGATGGATGTGGTTTCCTTAAAGGAGGATCTTCTGGTGATAGGTTCTCTCTACCTGGTAGGTGAGGTCAAAGAAGCCTTCAGTTCTGTGTACAGAGAAGCGTAGTTAAGAAGGCTCTGTTCCAAAAGGTAGTTGTTGTCAAACCTGTAAGCCCAGTTCCTTAGGAGTTCTAAAAGAACTTCTTGGCCTATCTTCCTCTGACGAAAGTGGTCTAACAGTTTCATAAAATGCTCCTTTTCCTTAGGCTTTAGAAAGGTGGATATGTGGCCAAAGATGTGAAGGAAAACGTTGGTCCACTGGCCCAAGGAAGGTCTGCGGTGGGTAGCGGAGAGAAAAGCTGCTCTGTAGAAATCCTTTACCTCCTGAAGAGGTCTACCTTTTGCCTCCGCCAAAAATCTACCCATCTTCTTTAGGGCCACCTGGGAATGGAGCATAAGAAAGTACTTATGTCTTCTGTGAAGTTCCATAATGTGGTTTAAATTTTGAGCCTTTTCAAGGGATATCCTCACGTCGGCCAAGGCAAACACTCTCAACACAAAATGTTGTCTTATCTCCGGATTCTTGAGGAGCTTCTCATCCACTATAGGTAAAAGAGGGTAAGCCTCCAAGAGAGCAGAGGCAAAGATACCTTTACTTTTGTAGAGAAACTTGGTACCCATAGGATCCTGGTACAGGATGGCAGAGGAGGACACACTACAGGAAGGAGATTTCCCCTTCAGTATAAAACCGTCTGGTTCAGGACATCTCTCTATGAAATCTCGGGAGAAGGTAAGGAGCTTGTCCGTCACGTCCACACCTTTTCCAGGCTGAAAAGCCCTTATATGACCTTCCTTTCTGAAAAGTATTATTCTTGCCCTCGGCACACCAAGTCCTGCTCCTACCTCGGGACATACCTTTATCACGTCGCACAAGCTTGCCAAAGAACGAACGAAGGGATCATCTACCGTACCACCGTCGTACCTCACCGGATCCCCCAAAAGGCAAGCACTTACCACAAGGAGTGGCCTGACGTGGCTCATCTCAAAACTCTACCCTAACAGTGACACCGTGCAGCTTATGGGGAGGAAATTGGTAAAACTCCACAAAGCTAGGCGTACTACGTTTTATCCATCCGAAGATCTTCCACAGGATCTTTTCAGTGTACACCTGCTCCACACCATAAAATATAACTCTCTCCTCTATACCTGCCTTTCTGAGTTCTTTTTCTATGTCCAGTATCTCCATGTAGCCGTACTTTATCTCCACCAACCTCAAGCCAGTGGCTATACTTCCCTTCAGAAGGGTTTCCACGCCAAAAGGCTCGTCTTTTTTGACGAGAGACAGGAATACGTTATCCTCGTAGAGGATACCTTGCTGAAATATGGTCTGAACCACGTAGGGAGGGACAAACCTGAGATCTCTCACCAGAAAGATAGCCGAACCCTTTATTTTAGGATTCTGCTGATAGAATTTTTCAAAGGTCAGGAGGAAGTCCTTGAAGGGCATAAAACTCATCTTCCTATAGAGTTTTCGCTGGCCTGCCGTGTAGAGAAGCATTACAGAGAGGGGAAGGCTGGCAAAAGCCAGGGACCAGTAAGCACCGTGGGGAATTTTGTAAGAGTTAGATAAGAAGAAGGCCAGATCCACCAGCAAAAGAAAGAGGGAGCCTACCGCGTAGAATATGTGTCTTTGCATTATGTGTATAAAGAGCAGGAAAAAACCCGTTATTACCATCACTGTGCTGACGGCAAAGCCGTAAGCCGCCGCCATGCTATCGGAGGTCCAGAAGGTGAAGTACATAAAAATGACACCCAGCATCAGCATCCAGTTTACGGTGGGTATGTATATCTGGGTGCTGAGCTCAGTGGAGGTGTGTTTTACATGTAGTAAGGGGAATATGCGGATGTTGATGGCTTGAAACACTATGGAGAAGACACCGCTTATGAGGGCCTGAGAAGCTATAACACCGGCCATTATGACGAGGAGTATGAAGGGCACATACAGAACGTCACCCAAGAGAGAATGGGCCGACTCATAAAACACTCCTCTCTCCGCTGCGTTGGGATTCTTCATAACGTACACAGCTTGACCAAGGTAGTTGAGCACCAACATGGGAAATACGAACATCCACGCGCGTCTTATAGCCACTCTTCCTAAGTGTCCCATATCTGCGTACATAGCCTCTCCACCTGTAGCTGCCAGGAAAACCTCCGACAGTGCCACGAAAGCTTTGAAAGGATCACGAAGTAGAAACTCTAAGGCGTAGTGGGGGCTCAAAGCACGCAGTACAGAAGGTTCCTGCATCACGTAGTAAAGACCTATGAGACCTATGGAGCTGAACCACAAAAGCATTATGGGACCAAACATGTCCCCTATCTTTCCTGTCCCTCTAGGCTGAAGGGCAAAGAGAAAAACCGTTATGGCTATAGCTATGAGAACCACCTCACCCTGAGATAGGTGTTCAAGACCAGGTACCAGTCTTAGACCTTCCGAGGAGCTCAGTATGGTGATGGCCGGTGTTATGACGCCATCACCCATCAAGAAACTGAGACCCACAAAGACGAGAAAGGTGTAGAAAGCCTTCAATCTGTTACTCTTTGTGAGGCTCTTGGCTATCTCTCCCAGAACCACCGTACCTCCCTCACCCTTTATACTGAGGTTCATGGCAAACCAAGAGTACTGAACAGTTACCAGAATCACCAGCGTCCAGAAGATAAGGGATACCACTCCCAGAATCTCGTGAGGTGAAGGTTTGGTGAGGAGAACCACTACCGTGAGAGTGTAGAGGGGGCTCGTACCGATATCACCAAACACGGCCCCCATAGCCCTTACTGCATCTCTCACATCCTTAAGCACGGCATGGCCCATCGCTAAAATTATACCTATGAAGTTTATAGAACTTGCCCAGTACTTTAAAGAGCTGGAGAACACCACCAGCAGACTGCATATGGCTGACATCCTCTACAGACTTCTCAAGTCTTGCAGCGGAGAAGAGGTAGATAAGGTGATTTATCTCACGCTGGGGGAACTTCTCCCACCCTTCACAGGAGTGGAGATGGGTATATCGGAGAAACTCTCCTTGGAAGCCATCTCCAAGGCGACGGGAACTAAGTTGTCGCAGGTGGAGAGTATCTACAGACAGACGGGAGATATAGGAGAAACAGCCGCCACCTTGATAAAGTGGGAGGGGAAAGGTCTTTCTGTGGTACAGGTTTACGATGAGCTTCTCAAAATAGCCAAAACGAGGGGAACTTTGGACAAGCTGATGGCCCTAATAAGTTTGCTGAGGGGTCTCTCTCCTCTGTGTGCCAAGTACGTTATGCGTATCGTGGTAGGAAGACTGAGGTTAGGCGTGGGAGAGGCCACCTTACTGGACGCTTTGGCCATGCTGGCGGGGAACAGAAACTGGCGCCAGGATATAGAAAGGGCCTACAATCTGTGTTCCGATCTGGGATTGGTGGCCAGAACCCTTTTGGAGAAGGGGATAGAGGGAGTGAAAGGTATGAAGCTACAGGTAGGTTATCCCGTGAGGATGGCCCTGGCAGAGAGGGTATCTTCTGCGGAGGAGATCATAAAGAGGCTGGGAAAATGTGCTGTGGAAGCCAAGTATGACGGCCTACGTCTCCAGATTCACAAAAGTAAGGACAGGGTGGAGATATACTCCAGAAATCTGGAACGGATGACGGAGATGTTTCCTGACATAACCTCCGCTGTTCTTTCCGCACTGGCTCATGTGGAGGACATAATCTTTGAAGGAGAAGCGATAAGTTACGACGAAGAGACGGGAGAGTTTCATCCCTTTCAGATAACCATCCAGAGAAAGAGAAAGTACGGTGTTTATCAGTACTCTAAGGAGTATCCCCTCAAGCTTTTCTCCTTTGATCTCCTTTACGTGAACGGTAACGACATGACGGAGGAACCTTTCATAGAGAGAAGGCGCACCTTAGAGAACCTCCTTTCAGGAAAACAGGACACTATCCTTTTGTCAGAGATGAGGATAGTGGAAACAGCCAAAGAGATAGAAGAGTTCTTTCAGGACGCTGTTTCACGGGGTCTTGAGGGTATAATGGCCAAGAGGCTGGATGCTCCCTACACCGCCGGCTCAAGAAACTTCAACTGGATAAAGCTAAAGCGCAGCTACAGGGGTGCGCTGACAGACACGGTGGATGTGGTAATAGTGGGGTACTTTTACGGTAAGGGGGCACGTGCCAAGCTTGGGATAGGAGCTCTTCTCACCGCTGTCTACGATCCTAGCACTGACACTTTTAAAACCATCAGCAAAGTGGGATCCGGTTTCACCGAAGATGAGTGGATAAGGCTCAAGAACCTTCTGGACGAGATAAAACTTCCCCACCGACACGCACGGGTGGACTCTATACTGGAGGCGGACGTATGGGTAGAACCCAAGTACGTGGTTACCGTCACAGCGGACGAAATTACGCGTTCTCCCTTACACACCGCAGGCAGGACCATTACAGAACCCGGCTATGCCCTTCGCTTCCCGAGGGCTGTGGGATTCATCAGGATAGACAAGAAACCTGAAGATGCTACAACGGTAGAGGAAATCCTGAGACTGTACCAGCTTCAGAGGAAAGTGAGTACGGAAGGAGAAACATAACTGGCGGCGGGAGGACTCGAACCTCCGACCTGGGACTTATGAGATCCCCGCTCTAACCAGCTGAGCTACGCCGCCTATATAGCATAATTATATACGATGAAGGCCTACAGTATCAGTGTTATAACGGGTGGTAGACTTATAGGAGAAAACTGTGAGGTGAAGCGTTTTGTCACCGACAGCAGACAGGTGGAGGAAGGGGATGTCTTTGTAGCTTTGAAGGGACAAAAACACGACGGACACAGTTTCGTAGAAGAAGCTTTCAGACGAGGAGCGGTAGGAGTGGTGGTGGAGAGGGAAGTTCCCGTAAAGGAGGGTAAGTTTGCGCTGGTGGTGGAAGACAGTCTGAAGGCACTGCGCAGTATCGCTCTCTTTAAAAGAAACAACTTTAAGGGAAAAGTGGTGGGTATAGCAGGCTCCGCTGGTAAAACCACCACCAAGGAGCTGGTGGCCCACCTTCTGTCGGCAGTAGGTAAGGTGTGCAAAACACCTAAAAATTACAACTCTCAGATAGGAGTGCCCCTATCGGTGGCCAACTTTCCCGAAGACTGTGACTTTTGGGTTATAGAGATGGGTGCCAGTGCCAAAGGGGATGTAGCTAAACTCACCCAGTTGGTGATACCTCACGTGAGGGTTATAACCTCCATAGGTGAGGAACATCTTGAAACCTTTGGATGTCTTGACGACGTGATACTGGGTAACGGTGAGATACTGGAGGGTATGCGGGAGGATCACGTGGCTGTTCTGCCTTCTTACGTGGCTCACTGTTACAGAGTGGAAAGAGCGGTTCTTTTCGGAGAAGGGACGCCTCTGTCTGCGCAAGATCTGAAACTGACGGTGGAAGGTGTGCGTTTCGTGGTGAAGGGAAAGGAGATCTTCCTGCCAGTGCCCAGTTTAGCTCTTGTGGAGAACATCCTGTGTTCCTTGGGAGTTATGGAAGCCTTAGGTGTAGACTGGACTACTCTCCTGGATAAACTGACCACTTTCAGACCTGTTGAGGGACGTTTCCGTACCCTGTCGGTAATGGGTGCTACCATCATAGATGATTCCTACAACGCCAACCCTCTCTCTGTCAAAAAGGCTATAGAAAGCCTGTCTCTCATGGAGGGACACAGAATAGCGGTACTGGGTGATATGTTGGAGTTGGGGGAGAAGGCGGAAGAGCTCCACAGGGATGTGGGTAGATGGTGTGCAGAAAAGAGGATAGACGAGTGTATCTTTTACGGCTACTGGATGCGCTATGCCTTCCACGAAGCGAAGAGATTGGGAGTATCCACCATCTATCTGGAAGATAAGGGAGAGGTGGTCCAGCATCTGAGAAAAAAGCTGAGGGAGGGCACCATCATCCTGGTGAAGGGTTCAAGGGGAATGAAGATGGAAGAGGTCATCACCCAACTTCTTCAAGAACACGGCGTAGTATTCTGACAGCGATGTCTACGTGTCTTTTCTGAAGTATCAAAGGTGGTACAAAACGGAGAACCTTCTTTGCAGTACAGTTGATGACCAGTCCTTTCTCCAACGCTTTTAGAACCACCTCTTTGCAGTTGCTTTCCAGCTCCAAAGCCAGCATAAGCCCCATACCTCTCACCTCTCCTCTCCCGAGAGCAGCAAGACGCTCCATAAAGTACTCTCCCACCTCTCTCACGTGATCCAAAAGCTCTGACACTTTCTCCACCACCACAAGGGCAGAGGCACATGCCAGTGGGTTGCCACCGAAAGTGGATCCATGAGAACCCGCATCAAAAGCCTTTGCCACTTCCTCACGTGCTAAGAGGGCTCCTATAGGAACACCTCCCCCCAGTCCCTTAGCCAGAGTGATGATGTCAGGTTCCAGTTGAAAATGTTGGTAAGCGTAAAACTTCCCTGTCCTTCCTATACCTGTTTGCACTTCGTCCAGAAGGAGGAGCAAACCTCTCTCCCTACACAACTTCTGAAGATCCTCAAGAAACTGTCTGTCTGCCACGCGCACACCACCTTCTCCCTGCACTATCTCCAACATGACGGCCGCTGTCTTATCAGTTATAAGTTTCTCTACCGAGGATATGTCGTTAAAGATGGCGTAATCAAAACCTTCCAGAAGAGGTTCAAAACCGGTCTGAATCTTTTTCTGAGCTGTGGCCGACATAGAACCAAAGGTTCTTCCGTGAAAAGAGTTCTGAAAGGTTATTATCCTGTATCTGTCCTCTCCTCTGAGCCTGAAGTATCTCCTCACCAGCTTTATGGCCGCTTCGTTGGCCTCTGTACCACTGTTACAGAAAAACACCCTACCCTTTGTCCAGAACCTCTCCACAAGGAGCTTAGCCAGTTTCTCCTGCCAAGGGTTTTCAAAGAGGTTAGAGACATGTATCAGTTTCTTTGCCTGATGGCATATGGCTTTCACCTGATCCCTATCGCCGTATCCCAAAGCGTTGACCGCTATCCCGCTCACCAGATCCAGATATCTTTTACCCTTTTCATCGTAAAGATAAACACCTTTACCCTTCACGAACCTTACCGGAAGTCTCTGATAGGTTTCCATCAACCACATGAGTCCCTCCATCCGTTGGTTATAGGCACGCGCCAGTCTTTTCCAAAAGCCCGAGATGTAAGTTTTGGTCCCAGAGGACTTTGCTTCCTCTTGTACTCGGCAGATTTTATCATCTTCACCACCTTGCACACCAGCTCCCTCTCAAAACCTCTTCTTACTATCTCTTCCACCGAAAGCCCTTCCTCTATGTAGTGAAAGAGAATCTTATCTAGAACAGGATAAGGAGGGAGCGTGTCCTCGTCCTTTTGATGGGGACGAAGCTCCGCCGTTGGTGGTCTCGTCAAAACAAAGGACGGTATGTCCTCCTTCACACGGTTTCTGTAATAGGCTAAACGGTACACGTAGGTTTTGTAAAGGTCTTTCAAGGGTGCAAATCCACCCGCCATGTCACCGTATATGGTGCCGTACCCTGTGGCCAGCTCACTCTTGTTGGAGGTAGAGAGAACCAGGTAACCGTAACGGTTGGAGAGATAAAAGAGTATGTTGGCCCTTATCCTAGACTGGAGGTTTTCCTCCGCCACAGTTATATCATCCCATCCCATCATGCTTTTGTAAGAGTTCATAATCCCCTCTATAGGAAACTCCAGCAACTGTATCCTCAAGTTTTTCACCAGTTGGTAGACAGCCTGTCTGCTCTCTTCAGAAGTGAAAACAGATGGCATGAAAACCCCCACCACCCTCTCCTCCCCTAAAGCGTCTACAGCCATACAGGCCACCAGAGAAGAGTCAATTCCCCCCGATAGACCTACTACCACTTTTCTGAACCCGTTCTTCTCCACATACTCCTTTATGGAAAGCACCACCGCCCGATACAGTTCTTCCTCACCCTCCAAAGAGTGTTCCACTGTGCCTTCCACATAAGGTAAAGTTCTCCCGTCGGTGTGAGTCAAAGGTTTCTCCCTTACAAAAGGCCTCTCTCTAAGGCGTACATCCACCAGCCTTCTTCTTCTCCCTTTAAGCACGTCCAAACTGACTACCTTAAGATCCTCCTCGAAGGCTTTGCAACGGGCAATTACGTTTCCCTCAGGATCTATAACCAGACTCCTGCCATCAAAGACCAGTTCATCCTGCCCACCCACGCTGTTAACGTAAACCACATAGCAGAGGTTATCCTCAGCACGTGCCTTAAGGAAAGCTTCCTTAAAGGCATACTTACCCATGTGATAAGGAGAAGCGTTTATGTTGATCAAGATATCAGCTCCTGCTGTGGCGTAATAGCGTTCCCATCCATCCGGATGCCATATATCTTCACATACCGAGAACCCCAGAACTACACCATCTATCTCCATAAGAAGAGGTTCTTCTCCTCCACGAAAGTAACGCTTTTCGTCAAAGACAGAGTAGTTGGGAAGATGCTTTTTTCTGTAAATCCCGAGAACTTTCCCACCCTGTAAAATTACTAAAGCGTTGTAAAGGTCACCGTTCCAGTAAGGAGTTCCCACCACACATACAGACTTCATACTTTTAGAAAACTCCACCAGCTTGTTGAGGGCCTTCTCACACCCTTTTACGAACTCCCATCTGAGTAGAAGATCCTCTGGAGGGTATCCGCTGATGGAAAGCTCAGGAAAAACCACCAGGTGTGCCTTATCATCTACTTTCTGCCATCTTTCCATAATGAGCTGTGTGTTGTTTTCAGGATCTCCCACCAAAGGGTTTATCTGGGCTAAGGCAACGTTGATATACATAGAGGAAAGATTATAATGAGTTCTCTATGGTGGTTGGGGTGCTGATGGTGGAACTTTTTATGCCGGAGAACTCTTCCCTCAAAGAGAAACGCTACTATATGAGATCAATAAAGGACAGACTCAGGAACCAGTTTAACGTAAGTGTGGCAGAGATAGATCATCAGGACAAGTGGCAGAGATCCAGTATAGCGGTTGTGTGTGCAGGATCTGAGTACTCTTACGTTCAAGAAACTTTGGGAAAGGTGAGGAACTTTCTAGACAGGAACTTTCCAGAACTCATCATGAGTTTTAAGGATAAGTACCTTACACCCGATATGTGATCACTTTGTGTATCCTGTCCTCTCCTATGTCCCATCTCTTTTTGGCAGGGCCGTCCACTCTACCGAGGGGTAGTTCCTTCTCCTCCAGCTTATCGTAAAACACCTTACCTGAAAGAGTAGCCACCATTACGTTAACTACCTCTCCCATAGGTACTACATCCGCCAACCTCTCTCTGGAAGAGAAGAGCACGTTGATCCCCTTCGAACCACGGCTCCTTACCGGAATCTCCTGAGAAGACACTTTCTTAACTTTTCCATCCTCAGTGATGACGAGTATATACTTAGCACCTAGTATCGCCTTCACACCCACCACACGATCCTTATCCTCCAGCTTTATACCCACCACACCCTTAGAGCCTACACCGGCGGGTGGAACATCCTTCACAGGAAATCTGAGGACCCTACCCCGGTGTGTGTAAAGAAGCAGGTCACCCTCTTCGGGTGATTGAAGGAGGCGAACTATCTCATCACCTTCCGCTAGTTTTATTATGGGCATCCCCTGAGCTCGGTACTCAAAGTCTACGAGGGGAATCTTCTTGATGTATCCCATGGCTGTAGCCAGTACCAACCTGTCACTGGCCTGGGATCTTACAAAGGCACCTACCACGTACTCTCCCTGTTCCTTTAGATCTATCCTACTACCCTGAAGGGCCTGAGAACCTCCTATCCAGTAAACTCTACCCTTGCTGGAAACCAGAAAGAGACCGTCGTCGTAGGGCACTTCCAGTATGTTTACCACTACTCCCTCTTCCATGGAGGTGACAGGTAGAATCCTGCCGTTTTGGTAGATGACCACCGTTATGGAACCTGTCTTATCTTCTCCCTCCAGACCCTCCACAAAAGTTCTGCGTACCGAAGGAAGGGTCCTTATCAGTTCCTCCATCTCCTCTATAAGTATCCTCACCCTTTCGTCCTCACTCCCTATGACGCGCCTGTAGTATTCCACCTTCTGGCGTAACCCCCTCTCCTCCTCTTCCAGTTTGTTTCTCTCTAAGGAGGTCAATCTTTGGAGCCTCATGTCCAAAACAGCTTCTGCCTGCAGTGGGGTAAGACCGTACTTTTTGGTGAGTTTCTCACGAGCCTGATGAACATCCTCCGAAGATCTTATATCTGCTATAACACCATCCAGGTTAGCGAGGGCTTTCAGAAGACCTTCCACTAAGTGGAGTCTTTCCTCCGCTTTACGTAAGAGATAACGTGACCTTCTTAGGATCACCTCCAACCTGTGACGTATGAACTCCTGAAGAAGAGTCTTTATACCCACCTGTCTTGGTTCACCGTCTATGAGAACTACGAAGTTTATCGGAAAGTTCTTGCGAAGGGCTGTGAGTTTGTAGAGTTTCTCCAACACCTTCTCGCCGCTAGCATCCCTCTTGAGCTCTATCACTATCCTTATACCTTCCTTGTCAGACTCGTCCCTTATGTCGGAGATCTCCTTGAGACGCCCGTCCCTCACCAGCTCCGCTATCCTCTTTATAAGCTCAGCTTTGTTGACTTGGTAAGGTATTTCCGTCACCACTATCTGTTCCCTTCCCCCCGCTACTTTCTCCACGTGAGCCTTGGCCCTTATCCTAACCTGTCCTCTTCCCTTTTCGTAAAACTCCAAAAGTTCCTGGTAGTTCTCCACTATACCCCCTGTAGGAAAGTCAGGTCCCTTTATGATGCGCATTATCTCTTGGGTGGTCATGTGGGGGTTTTTGGCCAACTCTATAACAGCTTTGCATACCTCAGACAGGTTATGGGGAGGTATGGAAGTGGCCAGACCTACCGCTATACCCGCCGTACCGTTACAGAGTAAGTTGGGGAACTTGGAAGGTAAAACGGCTGGTTCTCTTGTGGAACCATCGAAGTTGGGAACGAAATCCACCGTTTCTTTGTCTATGTCCTCCAACAGGAGGAGAGCATACCGGGAAAGTTTTGCCTCCGTATATCTCATAGCGGCTGGTGGGTCTCCGTCCACCGATCCAAAGTTACCCTGTCCCACTATGAGGGGATAGTTCATGTTGAAGTCTTGAGCCATTCTGACAAGAGCATCGTACACAGCTTGATCACCGTGAGGATGATAATAACCCAACACGGTACCCACTATACGGGCACTTTTTACAAAAGGTTTTTCAGGAAAGAGACCCATATCGTACATGGCGTAAAGTATCCTTCTCTGAACGGGTTTAAGACCATCCCTCACGTCGGGGATGGCCCTACCCACTATGACGGACATAGCGTAGTCTATGTAGGACTGGCGTACTTCCTCTTCTATGGGTACCTCTATTATGTCCATAACACTATTTTACAAAACGCCGTAGGTACTCTACGGCGGAAGCGTAGGCAAAAAAGATGGCTATCCAGAGGAGGAGATCAGAGACAGAAGGGTAAAGGACCAAGGACAGGAGGGTCAGAAACTCAAAGAGGGTCTTGGTCTTGCCCAGATAAGAGGGTGTCATGCTTACACCATACTGGGAAGCTATACCTCTGAGGAAGGACATGCTCAGTTCACGCAGCAGTAGCAGCAGATAAGCCCACAGAGATACCTCCCCCATGTACAGAAAAGCTGACAGAACCATTAAAACAAAAACCTTATCTACGAAGGGATCCATGAGGGATCCGAGAGGGGTGTTTTGTCCTGTCTTGCGGGCCTTTTCACCGTCGTACCAATCGCTGACGGCAGCTAAAAGTATGCACAAACCTGCCAAAAGTCGGTGATCTTCCACCACCAAGTACACGGTAGGGAAGGTGAGAAAGAACCTGATACTGGTCACCAGGAGAGGAGACATATATTAAATCTAACATGAAAGTACTGATCGTAGGCGGAGGAATACTGGGTCTCAGCAGTGGTCTCCTCCTTTCCTTAGAGGGCCTGAGGGTGAGTGTAGTGACGAGAAATCCCCAAGAGGCCACCTCTTGGGTTGCAGGCGGCATGCTGGCACCTTTTTCAGAAGGTTTGGAAGGAGATCTCTTGGAGTTTTCTTACAGAAGCCTGAGAGAGTATCCTCAGTTCCTTCACTTAGTGGAGGATGTATCAGGACAGAAGGTATACGCTCAGATGGACGGCATCTTCAGAGTGGTGCTAGAAGATGAGGATCACCTTATAGTAAAGGCACAAGAGTATGCCAGCAGAGGCTACAGAACCTATGTGATGGAACCTCACGGTGAGTTAAGCAAAAAGGTTAAAGCTCTGATCCTCTACCAAGAGGAAGGATGTGTAGATGCAGAGAACCTGATGGATGCCCTCCTTCTGTCTACCTATAGGACCGGTATACCCATACAGGTGGACGAGATAACCAGAGTGGAACTTCAGGACGGTGAGGTGAAGAAGGTGGATGGTATAAAAGGTTCTTACGAAGCGGACTTTTACGTGTTCTGCACAGGTGTATGGACCAAGGAACTCTTTCCCTTGCCCATTTTTCCCGTAAAGGGTCAGGCCATCAAGGTGAAGGAGGTTTCCGTAGAAAGGGTTCATTACTCTCGCTTGTCCTACATAATACCCAGAAACAGATACCTTTACATAGGAGCAACATCAGAGGTAGGAGTTTTGGATCACGGCAACACACTAGAAGGACTGCACCAGCTTACCGAAGGAGCCATCAGCATCCTTCCGGCCTTGGCTAAGGCCAAGTTGTTGTCTACTCTATACGGTTACAGACCGGCCACACCTGACGAAAAACCTGTATTTCTGTGGGGGAAAAACTTCTTGCTGGCAACAGGTCACCACAGGAACGGTATACTACAGGCACCTATAACCGCCCAGATAGTGCGTAACTATATAACACGCGGAGAAGTGGATCCTTTTATGAAGGTCTTTGATGGTAATCGCTTTGAAGTAAAATAGTTGCCTATGGGTATAGATAGGGAAAAGATCAAGCAAGCTGTACGCCTCTTTCTGGAAGGTATAGGAGAAGATCCTGACCGAGAGGGACTGAAGGAGACACCTGACCGCATAGCACGTATGTGGGAGGAGTTTGAAAGACAGAGAGAGTTCAACTTTAAGCTTTTTGAGGAGTTTGGCCAGTACAACGAGATGGTAGTGGTAAAAGACATAACCATATACAGCTTTTGCGAACATCACCTCCTTCCCTTCTTTGGGAAAGCTCACGTGGCTTACGTACCTGATAGGGTGGTGTGTGGACTTTCTAAATTGGTGAGGACAGTTAAGGCCTTTGCCCTAAGACCCCAGGTCCAGGAGAGGCTGACAGCTCAGATAGCTGACTTTCTGATGGAACAGCTAAAGCCCAAAGGTGTGGCTGTGGTTTTAGAATGTGAACACCTGTGTATGTCCATGAGGGGTGTAATGTCACCAGGACATATAACCACCACCTCCGCCCTCAGGGGTATATTCCTGTCCGATATCAGAACAAGGGAGGAGTTTCTTAAGCTGATAGGCAAGAAGCTATGAAAATATGCCTCATAGCTGGCAGTGGTTCTCTACCTTACATCTTCCTAAAGTCTGCTCAAGAGAAGGGGGAAGAGGTCTTCGTGGTGGGTGTCAGACATGTTACCGACATACAGGCCCACGAGACACTACCTCTCGGTAAGGTGGGGAGCCTGGTTAAAACTTTGGAAAGGAGAGGGATAAAACACATAGTGATGCTGGGAAAGTTTGAACATAAACTCCTCTTCTCACACCTCTTGACGTTGGATGAGCTGGCCGTAAGGATACTACGAAAATCTCCCGATAAAAGACCTCAGACCCTCATAAAGACCATGATGCAGGAACTGGAAAGTATGGGTTTTCAGTTCTTGGACCCACGCCCCTATCTGGAAGACATACTGGCGCCCTCCGGTGTCATTAACAGGGTAAGGCCTTCTGATTCCGCCATGGAAGACGGTCTCTTTGGTATGCCCATAGCCAAGGCACTGGCTGACATGGATGTAGGCCAAACAATAGTGGTGAAGGAAAAAAGTGTGGTGAGTGTAGAGGCCATGGAGGGCACTCAGGAAACTATCGAACGTGCCGGGAGAATAGGGGGAAAGGGGTGTAGGGTCATAAAGGTGGCCAGAAAAAACCAGGACTTTAGGATAGATGTGCCCACGGTAGGACCTCAGACATTGGAGCTTATGAGAAAGATAAAGGCGGATGCCCTCTTTTTGGAAGCCAATAAGGTTTATATGGTAGATAAAGAGAAGATGCTACGACTTGCCGACAAGTGGGGTATAGCTATCTACGGCTTGTGAAGAAGTTAAGAGCAGAAGTAACATCACCGTCAAAGACTATCTGACCATCTTCCATCACCAGAACACGGTCACATATGCTGAGGCTGGAAGGTCTGTGAGCCACCATGAACACGGTGGCTTTGGGAAAGGCCATCAGTATGTTTTTCAACACCTGCTGTTCTGTCACAGTGTCCAGAGCGGAGGTAGGTTCATCCAAAAATATGATGCTGGGCTCTTTTAGGAACAGGCGTGCCAGAGCAAGCCTCTGTTTCTCACCTCCAGAAAGGTCCCTTCCTCCCTCACCTACCTTCTCATCTAGGTCTGTTACGAAATCGCACAGAGCCATACGGAGAGCTCTCCACATCTCCTCTTCGGTAGCATCTCTTTTGGCTATCAGCAGGTTATCCCTCACACTCCCTGAGAGGACAAAACTTTCCTGGGTGAGGAAACCTATATTACTTCTGAAGGAAGAAGGTTTGAAGAGGCTCAAATCTACACCGTCCAAGAGGATCTTTCCCATGTAAGGCACAAAGCCTGCCAAAGTGCGCAGGAAAGTGCTCTTTCCACTTCCTGTAGATCCTATTATACCCACCTTCTGTCCTGCCTTTATCCTTAGAGTAATGTGGCGCAGTATGTCCTCATCTCCCAGCTTTACCCTCAGGTCCTCTATCCGTATCTCTTCCTTCAGGCCACGGAAGAGGTAACCTTCGTCCCTCTCCTGAGGTAAGTTTAGTACCTCCCTCAAGCGGGAAACGACAGATATACTTCCCCTCACTTCTGTAAAACCCTTTTGCACCTCCATAAGGGGTTTTTGAAGCATCACCAAAGCGGTTAGGTAAGAGATAAAATCACCGGGCGTCATGTAGCCTTTGACCACCATGTAACCTCCGTAAAAGATAAGAAGGGACACCACCGTGTAACCAAAAAGGTAGTTGAAGACGGTGTTCCACGAAGAGTAAAGGACAAGCTTTATGCTCCTCTCGTAGAGTTTCCGGCTCTGTTGCTGAAACCACCCTATCATCACCTTCTCTGCCATGAAGGCCTTTATAGTCTCCACACCCCTCAGGCTTTCTTTTATACCTGAGGCTGCATCTGCGGTGTCTTCCTGCAGTTTCTTGGTGTGCTTGTCCTTCTTTCCCCCAAAATAACGGATGGAGAAGAACATGACAGGTAGAAAAAGGGCCAAAAGTAAAGTGAGGCGCCAGTCCCTGTAAAAGAGCACCGCCAAGAGAAGGATCACTGTGAAAGGATCTCTGAACAGCTTGACTGCATAAGATCCCACCAGATCTCTGTAGAGGCGCAGGTCCGACAAAAGTCTCGTCAGAACATCACCTATGGAGATGCCCTTCACGTAAAGGTAGTGAGAACCCATAAGTTTTTCAAAAGCTTGCTCTCTTATCTCTCTCACCTCCCTCTCTGCCATAAGGCCCGTAAAGTAGGAAACCATAAAGTTGCCCAACTGTCCCAGGAGAACCAGAAGATACAGGTAACCTACCGTCTGAACCAGTTTCCAAAAACTCTTCATAAGAAAAACGCCGTCCACAAGTCTTTTCACCAAAAGGCTCACACCTGCAACACCCACAGACTCAAAAAGGGATCCCAATAGAGCTAGCAGTAAAAGTACCCAGTGCTTTTTAAAGCGGAAGAGGAGCCACTTGACATTACTCATACTGGTGGGAATATTTTAAAACTGTATGGTGAGGTGGCTTATAGGATTGTTGGTCATCTACCTGTTGATAGATCATCTGTGGGTACACTACGGAGCCTCTTTCTGGGAGAGATACAGAGAAGAGTATGCGGAGAGCCTCAAAAAATATAACCCCGACTACAACCCACCTCCCATACAGCAGACAGAGAAACAGAGCATAATAGATAAGTTGGTGGAAAAGGTGAGAAGTTTCATAAAGAAGGAGAAGGATGGAGGTGAAAAAAATGAGTGAATTCAAGTTCAACACCATAGAGGAGGCCCTTGAGGACATAAGGGAAGGCAAGATGGTGATAGTGGTAGACGATCCTGATAGAGAAAACGAAGGCGATCTTGTTATGGCTGCTGAGAAGGTCACACCCGAAGCCATCAACTTTATGGCCAAGTATGGTAGGGGCCTCATATGTTTGGCGCTTAACCCCCAAAGGTGTGACGAGCTGGACCTCCATCCCATGACAATGAGGAACACCGATCCGAAAGGAACCTACTTCTGTGTGTCTATAGACGCTCACCCTAAGTACGGTACCACTACGGGAATATCCGCCTACGACCGGGCCATAACCATAAAGCTGGCTGTAAGCCCCGATGCCAAACCTTCCGACTTTATCAGACCAGGACATGTTTTCCCTCTCAGGGCAAGGCCGGGGGGTGTTCTGGAGAGAGCAGGGCATACGGAAGCAGCTGTAGATTTAGCCAGACTGGCAGGCCTTTACCCGGCAGGAGTCATCTGTGAGATTATGAAGGATGACGGTACTATGGCCAGGTTAGAGGACCTTATGGAGTTCGCTAAAAGGTTTGGGCTCAAAATCATCACCATAGCGGATCTTATAAGGTACAGACTGAAGAGAGAGAAGTTGGTGGTGCGTGAAGCCTCTGCCAATCTTCCCACACGCTACGGCCTCTTTAAGATACACGCTTACAGGCACGTACTCACGGGAGAGGAGCAGGTGGCTCTCACCATGGGAGAGTGGAGAGAGGACGAACCTGTGCTGGTGAGGGTACACTCCGAGTGTCTCACAGGAGATGTGTTCAGATCCCTGCGGTGTGACTGTAGGTCCCAACTGGAAGCAGCCCTCACCCAGATAGCGGAGGAAGGGAAGGGTGTTTTGGTTTACATAATGGGTCACGAGGGAAGGGGTATAGGCATCGTCAACAAGATAAAGGCTTACGCTCTTCAGGATCAGGGATACGACACTGTAGAAGCCAACGAAAAGCTGGGATACCCAGCCGATCTGAGGGATTACGGAGTGGGTGCCCAGATACTGCTGGATCTGGGTGTCCGTAAGATGAAACTCCTCACCAACAACCCCAGAAAGATAGTGGCGCTGGAGGGTTACGGCTTAGAGGTGGTGGAGAGGGTTCCGCTACGGGTGGAAGCTTGTCAGTACAATGTAAAATATCTACAGACAAAGAAGGAGAAGTTGGGTCATATACTCTGAGGGATGTAGATTCTGAAGGTGGATCCTTTTCCTACTTCACTTTGGAGTTCTATACTACCACCGTGAAGGCGTACCGCGTTCCTCACGATGGATAGGCCTAACCCCGTACCACCCCTATCTCTTGATCTGCCTTTGTCCACCCTATAGAATCTATCAAAGATGAAGGGAATGTGTTCCTTAGGTATGCCTATTCCTGTGTCTGACACTTCCACAACAGCCATCTGGCCCTCCTTCCATCCCCTTACCCTTACGGATCCACCTTCCCTGTTGTATCTCACCGCGTTCTCCAGAAGGTTACGGAGTATAAGGTATAGTTTATTTTCGTCAGCTACCAGGACAAAGGATTCGTCCACCAAGTTTTCAAAGTTTACCTTGGCCTTCTCAAACTCCTCACGAAGTTGGTAGTAAACATCTTGTAGGAACTCCCTTAGGTGTATCTCGGTAAGATGGAGCCTCTCTACCCCCGACTCCAGACGAGCGAGGATAAGCATATCGTCTATCAGTTTCTCCATCTGCTGAAGGCGGTGTAAGGCCCTGTGGATGGCAAAGCTGGAGGGACATTCTTTTGCAGCCCTCTCCAGTAGTAGGGTGACTGCAGAGAGAGGAGTTTTCAGCTCGTGAGCTACGTTCTCCACAAGATCCCTCTTTAGTTTTTCGTACTGCCACAGACTACTCACATCAGATACCAAAAACAGCCTCTTATCCCCTTCCATGATTTTTTTCTTGATGAGGTACTTAGCATCTTCGTGCATCACGTAGAGACTTTCCCCACCTTCCAAAAGCTGTCCTATAGCAGATATCACGCTGAGGCTACGCAGTGCCTCGTAGTAGTATTTACCCTCCCAGTCTTCCCTGGCCAGGTTCTTACTTATCCACCACCTGTTTATCAGTAGTATCCTCCCTTCCCTGTCCAAAAGCAACACACCTTCGTCAAGAAGATGGAGAATGTCCTTCACTTTTCCTCTAGTACGTGATACATTTCAAGAAGGCGGTTTATCTTGTATTCCACCTCCTCCTCCGTTCTTCCCACCACGTTTATGTGTCCCATCTTCCTCCTTGGTTTTTTAGACTTACTATACCAGTAAAGCTTAGCACCCTCTACGGAAAGTAGAAAATGAAGGTCCAGGTCCTCCAATCCCAGTCCCAGTATATTCACCATACCTGCAGGACACTTCAGGGAGGTGCTTCCTAGAGGAAGTCCTGTCACGGCTCTTACTAAATTCTCAAACTGAGAGGTGTAACAACCGTCCAGGGTGTAATGTCCTGTGTTGTGTACCCTCGGAGCCATCTCGTTTATGAGAACCTTTCCATCTTTAGTGTAAAAGAACTCCACCGCCAGAACACCCACTATACCCAGATCCTCCATAAGGTGATGCAGTATGTCCTGAGCCTCCTTCACCTCCAGAGAGGTTGTTTTGTTGTAAAGAAGGATACCCTGCTGGTGGAAGTTAACGGTAGGAGGATACAGGAGAACTCTCCCACTTTTGTCCCTCACACCTATGATGGAAAACTCCATAGCGAAGTCCACCCAATCCTCTACTAGAAACCACTCATGAGGATAAGAGGTGGCTATAACTTGAGCATCCTGTGGATGGTTTACCACATACTGGCCTTTACCGTCATAACCCATAACATCCCTCTTTACCACCACCGGCAGGCAAACATCCCTCAGCAGAGAGGGTAATTCTTTGCCTTGGGCGATGCGAAAACTCGGCACAGGATATCCCATCCTTTTGTAAAAGCTCTTCTCCTTTATCCTGCTCTTTTTTAACTCCAACACCTCCACAGAAGGTAAAGCTACGGGATACACCTTCTCCAGTATGTAATCGGGTATATGTTCAAACTCAAAAGTAACTACATGACACCATCTTAAAAACTCATCCACTTTGTCGTAACTGAAACAGGCATCTGCCACCTTGCAGGCCGGTGAGTCTGGCTTTTCCTCCAACACCAAGAACTCAAAACCTAACTTGCGCCCCTCCAGCACCGTCATCCAACCCAGTTGTCCTCCACCAACTATACCCACCCTCATCTCAGTACTTTCTCTCGGCAGGTTGGTACTTGATGATCTTTACTGGAATATACTCCAGCTTTAAATCCTGGCCATCCCACCACACGAGGGAGTGCTTTAAGAAGTTCTCGTCGTCTCTTTCAGGATAATCCTCCCTGTAGTGACCTCCCCTTGACTCTCGCCTATGAAGGGCACAGTAGGCCACCACTCTGGCCAGTTCCAGCATGTTCCTGAGTTCCATAACTTCCAAGAGGTTAGTGTTAAAAACTTTGGATTTATCCACCACAGGGACATGGTGCCATCTTTCCAGAAGTTCCGAAAGTTCCTCATAGGCCTCTCGCAGTGATCTTTCATCTCTGAAGATGCCCACCTTTTCCCACATGATCTGACCCATCTTCCTCCTCAGGAGAGCAAGACTCTCTTTACCTTCTCTCTCCATAAGGTTTGCCACGTACTCATAACCTTTTCTTTCTTCCCCTTCAGATATAGGTAAGAAGTCTACCTGTTTGGCGTACTCTCTGGCGGCTATGCCGCAGAACTTGCCGAAAACAAGAAGTTCTATGAGAGAGTTCCCTCCTAATCTGTTGGCACCGTGAACACCTGTACAGGCACACTCACCCACCGCGTAAAGACCTTCAAGGGATGTGGAGGAGGTCTGGTAGTTCACCACATGAACACCACCCATACAGTAATGGGCTGTAGGTCTTATAGGCACAAGGTCCTTGACGGGATCAACACCTTCAAAGTCCATGGCCAGTTGTCTCACCTGAGGGAGTCTCTCCTTAATCTTTTCCTTACCCAGGTGTCTTAGGTCCAGATACACATACGCCTCTACCCCGGCACCTACACCTCTACCTTCTCTTATCTCGTACTCTATAGCTCTGGACACTATGTCACGAGGTGCCAGCTCCATTTTGTCGGGTGCGTAACGCGCCATGAAACGCTCTCCTAACGCGTTGAGGAGATATCCTCCTTCACCTCTGCAGGCTTCTGAAAGCAAAATGCCTGTTCGTGCCAGGCCCGTAGGGTGAAACTGAATAAACTCCATATCTCTCAGAGGAACACCGTTCCTCAGCGCCACAGCCACACCGTCTCCTGTGTTACCCACCGCGTTGGTACTTCTCTGCCAGTATACGCGAGCAAAACCACCGGTGGCCAACACCACGCTTTTGGCTGCCAGCACTACCACCTCCCCGTTCTTTATGTCATAGAGGCTGACACCTTTGACCCTCTTCCCATCGTGGATTATGTCCAGTAAGAAAAACTCGTTGTAAAAGTCTATGTTGTCTCTGGAAAGAGCCTGTTCAAACAAGGTGTGGAGAAGCACGTGGCCTGTTCTGTCTGCCGAGTATACGGTACGGGGAAAGGAGGCACCTCCGAAGGGTCTCTGGGCTATGCGACCGTCCGGAAGCCGGGAGAAAGGAACACCCCATCTGTCCAGTTCGTAGACCACCTCAGGTGCCTCCTCACACATAAAGAAAACGGCATCCTGATCTGCTAAAAAATCAGACCCTTTTATAGTATCGTAGGCGTGAGCCTCGGGACTGTCGTTGGGAACCACATGACCCAGTGCGGCGTTCAAACCACCCTGTGCAGCTCCCGTATGGGAACGGGTAGGATAAACTTTTGAAACTACAGCCACCTTTACGGAAGGATCTCTGGCTGCCTCCAACGCTGTCCTGAGACCGGCACCACCTGCACCCACTATAACCACATCGTACCTGTTCATGCTGTGATATTTTAAGATATATGCAAAGGAAGGTGGCCCTCATCACAGGTATAAAGCGTATAGGTGGTTCGGTAGCAGAAGCCCTTTTGCGGGAAGGCTGGTGTGTCAGCGTGGTTTACAACACATCGGAAGATGTTTACAAAAAGCTGAAAGAAGGGTACGGTGACAGAGTATTAGGTAT
Source organism: Thermocrinis albus DSM 14484 (assembly GCF_000025605.1). NCBI lineage: Bacteria > Pseudomonadati > Aquificota > Aquificia > Aquificales > Aquificaceae > Thermocrinis > Thermocrinis albus. The sequence continues at coordinate 291,417 of NC_013894.1, forward strand.
AAAGACCGATCTCACTCAAGACAACCACCAGCGTATAGTGGAGGAGACATACGGACATTTTGGTAGGCTGGACGCCTTTCTACATCTGGCATCACCCTATTTTCCTACACCCCTTGAAGAACTAAATCCTTCCCACCTTTACCTTCACTTCAAACCTATAGCAGAAGCCTTCATCTTTATAGCTAAACATGCTTTTTTCCACATGCTCAAGAACGAAGGCACAGTGAAGGGTAGAATCATAGCTTACGGTGACTGGGCCACCAACCTAACACCCTACAGAAACTACGCTGCTTACTTCGTGGCAAAGGGAGCTCTCCACACCGCGGTGAAGGTCCTAGCCAGAGAGATGGCACCCCATGTACTGGTAAACGCCATAGCTCTAGGGCCGGTGCTGATACCGGATCATGTATCGGAGGAAAAGTGGAGGGATTACCTCCAAAAAACCCCCCTCAAAAGACCTGTGTCTGTGGAAGACATAGTGCTTCTCAGTCTCACTTTACTACGTATGGACAGTATGACGGGAGAGATACTGTACTTAGACAGCGGTAGAAACATTTCGGGATCTTGCAGTTAACCGTTTCTGAGAAGTCTCTGAATCTTCTCTTCCATAATATCTTTGTGATACAGCTTTTCTTTCTTTAGTTGTTCTATCTGCATCTCCAGTTGGTGAGTCATAGGATGATGTTTCTCCAGTTTGGCTATCTCTTTATCCAGCTCCTCGTGTTTCTTGTAGTGGTGTCTGAACTCTGGATCTTCTTCCAACAGCTTCTTGATGGCTTCTTCCCTCGTCATAACACGTCCTCCTCCTTGGGTCTTAGAAATATTAAACCAAAAATGGTGAGGATATATCCTACCGTAAGAAGGGTAAGGGAGGGAAAGATCAGGTAGAAGAGAAAGGAGAAAAAGAAGGGTAAAGAAACTAAGGAAAAGAGCCAGAAGTATCTGCGTGTAGCGGTGTAGTTCCACAGAGGGTCCTGCTGGTGCTCTACGGGAAAGACCCTACCCTTTATCCAGACAGCGGCCACAAAGGTGATAAAGAAGAGGACCACCACCAAAAAGGTGAGTCCCCACTTAGTGTTGGGATGGAGGGGAAGGCGGAAGAAGGGATAAGTGGGTAAAGATCCCAGGAACACTATACTAACAAAGCCTATCCAAGCTCGGTGAAACTTTTTTATCCTTCTGTGGTACTCTTTTATCATCAAACATATTATACAGGTGGTGTTATTGACAAATGAGAAAAATTTGCATATAATACTTATTAAAACTTGGAGGTGAAGAAGAGATGAGTGAGATGGCCATAGGTGGCACCAAGGACTTTGAGTTCAACGTGAAGGATCCTGACTTTCTGAAGGAGGAAAGTATATGGGAAGAAGCAAGGAGGGTGTACTCTAAGTGTAAGGACTGTAGGATGTGTGTTACCTACTGTCCTTCTTTCCCGGCCCTCTTTGATGCGGTGGATCGTCACGATGATGACGTCAGTAAACTCTCCAAAGAGGAACTGGCTTTACCTTTGGAGCTATGTTTCCACTGTAAACAGTGTTACTTTAAGTGTCCCTACACCCCACCCCACGAATGGAGAATAGACTTTCCACACCTCTCCTTAAGGTACAAGGTATGGAAGTTCAAAAACAAACGTGCCAAAATAACTGACAAGCTTATGCTCAACACCGATCTGGTGGGTAAGATGTCGGTACCTATAGCACCCCTGGTGAACACTCTGAGCAGCGCCAAGCCTGTCAGAGTTCTGCTAGAGAACTTTATGGGCATAGACAGGAGAGCTAAGCTCCCCCCCTTCAACACTCAGACCTTGGCAAACTGGTACAAGAATAACCGGCAACCGGTGAAGGGTCAGAATGGTAGAGTAGTGTTCTTTACCACATGCCTCTTTAACTACAACTATCTGGACAAGGGAATAGCTGCTCTGAGGGTTCTGGAAAAGAACGACGTGTGGGTAGAGATCCCTCAGCAGCAGTGCTGCGGTATTCCTTTCTTTGATATAGGAGACATAGACTCTGCCACCCAAAAGGCTCTCTTCAACGTCCAGCAACTGAAACCCTACGTGGAGGCAGGCTACGACATAGTGGTTCCAGTTCCCACCTGTGCTCTCCAGATAAAGTACGAGTACCCTCTCCTGCTGCCGGACAATGAGGATGTTAAACTGGTATCCTCTAAGGTTTACGACCTTCACCAATATCTGTGGAAACTTCACGAGGAAGGTAGGTTCAACAGAGAGTTTAAAGTATCCATGGGAAACATCCTGTATCACATACCCTGCCACCTTAAGTCCCTCAACGTGGGTTACAGAGCCGCCGCTCTTATGAGGCTTATACCGGGTACGAAGGTGAGAATAGTGGAGCGTTGCTCAGGACACGATGGAACCTTTGGTGTGCGTAAAGAGACCTTTGATATGGCCTATAAAGTGGGTTCAAAACTTTTTGAAGAAATACAGGCAGCGGGAGCCGACCTTATAGTCTCCGACTGTCCTTTGGCCAGTAACCAGATAGAGATGGCTACAGGGAAGAAACCTCTTCACCCTATAGAAGTTATCTACAGAGCTTACGGCTGAGGCTCCTGGGCCTCGGCCCTTTTAGGTATCTTTACAGAAGAAAACCAAACGTACACCACCAACAGCCATAGAACGCAGAGAACAGCACCCCCTACCACCAGGTAGGCCAGACCATGTTTGAGGGCGAATCCACCCCAAACACCTCCTAAAAAGGCACCCAAAAACTGGGTGGTGTTAAAGAATCCCAAAGCCAGGCCTCTCACGTCTCTGTGGGTCAACTTGGTGAGCAAAGAAGGTACTATCGGCTCCAAAAGGTGGAATCCCACAAAGAAGAGAAACACCAAAGCCACCGCTCCCCAGAAATTCCTGAAAAGATCGTATAAGGCAAAACCTACCAGTATGGACAGTATACCCGCTAAAAAGACCTCCTTAAACTTCCCCCTCTTCTCGGCAAAGATGGTGGAGGGTACCATGATGGCCAGAGATACCAGAACCGCCGGTAAGTAGATCTTGAAATGTTCAGGTTTAGGAAAATGGTAGTTGTAGACCAGCTGGTAGGGCACGAAGGTAAATATTCCTGTTAGGAAAGCGTGGGTGAGGGCTATGGAGAAGTTGAGAACAAGCTGATTGGGATCTTTCAAGAGTAATAGTATGTTGGAGAGGGAAGGTTTTATCTCCCTATCGGAGGCGTGAACCTTAGGTTCCGGTATGAAAAACATAACGTAGAAGGTGGCAACGAGGCTAAGAAGGGCTGTCATGTAAAAGAGGAAAGGAACACCCAGATAGCCGGCCAAGACGGGAGCAGCAGTGATACTGAAGGCAAAGACGAGCCCTATGGAGGCACCTATGTGAGCGAAGGCTCTGGTTCTGACCTCTTCACGCGTAAGATCCGCAGCGAGGGCCGTCATGGCAGAGGAAACAGCTCCGAAACCTTGAATGAAACGTGCCAACACCATGGTCCATATGTTACTGGCAAGACCCCCCATCAGACTACCTATCGCGTAAGTCAGCATCCCCACAAAGATGACGGGTTTTCTTCCGATACGGTCAGAGAGGTAACCGAAAGGTATCTGAAGAAAAGCCTGAGCGAAGCCGTATATACCTACGGCGAGTCCTATAAGCTGTGGGGATGCACCTTCCAGATTACGCAAGTAAGGAGAGAGAACAGGAAGTAGCAAAAACAGACCCAGCATCCGTACCGCTACCGCAAAGGTTATACCTAAAACAGCCTTGCGTTCCTCTGGTGTGAACTCCTTCAGCATAGGTATCTATTTTAAGGTTGAGAACCACCCTCATCAAGCTGGGAAAAAAGGGTATAATATACTATCTTATGATTTACTCAGAATCTGTTAAGTACGCTCTTCTGGCACTGGCCTACATGGCTCTCAACAGGGATAGGTTGGTAAAGTCCGAAGAGGTGTCCCAGGTTCAGAACATACCTCGCCCATTCCTCTCCAAGATATTTCATAAGCTGGTGAGGGAAAGGATACTGAAATCCTACAAGGGTCCCACAGGTGGTTTTACCTTTGCTATACCTCCAGAGGAGATAACAATACTGGACGTGATAAAAGCTTTGGACGAGGACTACAAACTGGATTACTGCGCTCTAAGACCTGGGCGATGTGAGGAGTGGCAAACCTCTCCCTGTAACGTCCACGACAAATGGGTGGCACTAAGGGAGCACGTACTGGAGTATCTCACCACTACCACTATAGCGGAACTGGCAGGTGTAGAGGATAAACACAGGAAACCTGTAAAATAGTCAACGTGGGAGAGTTTTCAAGAATAGCATTGGCATATATCCTGATCTTCTTCTTGGTGTTTCTTTCTCGTCGCTACAGGTTGTCGGCGGAGAGGGATCTAATAGAATCCACCCTCAGAACCACCCTACAGTTACTCCTCCTAGGTTACTTCCTCGGATATCTGTTTCACTGGAGATCCACCACATCTCTCCTTGCGGTGATACTCCTTATGTCTTTGGCAGCATCCTTCATAGCGGCAGAGAGGTTCCCCTTAGGAGGCAGTAGGTGGAGAGGACTCTTGGTGGGAGGGTTTTCCCTCAATGTGTCCAGTGCTTTGGTATTTCTAAGTCTGTATCTTATGGGAGCCATAAAGCACAACTATGCGGAAACCATAACCCTGTGGGGTCTTGTTTTGGGAAACTCTCTCAGCAACGTAACATTGGCTTTTGAACGCTTGAGTGCAGAGGCCAAAAATAGAAGGAACGAAATAGAGGCCAAGGTGGCCCTAGGTGCTAGCCTCAGAACAGCCATGGAGGACTGTATAAAAGCAGCCATGAGGGCAGCTATGATGCCTAAGTACAATATGCTGAAGTCAGCGGGTATAGTGCATATACCAGGTGTGTCGGCGGGTATGGTGATAGCAGGTATGGATCCTATGGAGGCTATGGTATACCAGATACTGGTCATGTACATGCTTCTTTCGGTGGGTTTCCTCACATCTTTACTGGTGCTACTGATGAGTTACAGACACGCCCTCCGTTGATATAATCAAAAAGATGAGGTTCCTAATTCTTTTACTGTTTTCTTCCTTTCTCACCTTTGCAAAAGGTCTTCTACTGGCCACCACATATCCCATCTACTACCCTCTTAAGTTTATAGCCTACCCAGAAAGGAACGTGGACGTTCTTATAAACACACGAACGGATCCCCACCACTACGAGCTTAGACCCACAGAGGTGAAGAAGATGCTTTCTGCAGACTACGTGTTCACCTTAGGTCTAGAACCTTGGGAGAGATCTCTGAAGGGAAGGGTCGTAAAGGTGGGTAACGTGAGAGGTCTTATATCTTACGGGCGCCAGCAGGATCCTCACCTGTGGCTATCGCCCAAAACTTACATCTATCTGGTGGAGAACCTCTGCAGACAGCTAAAGGAAACAGATCCTTCCAGGCAGGTGGTTTATGAAAAGAGATGCAAAACCTATCTACAAAAACTGGAAGAGCTGGACAAACTTTTTCAGAACACCTTATCCAGATGCAGGGTGAGGTACTTGGTGTCTACACATACCGCCTTTGCCTACCTTGCACGGGATTATCAACTTATCAACGTGGGTCTAAGAGGTGTACATGCTGAAGAAGAACCAAAACCTTCCGAGCTCTTTAAGATAATACGCCTTATGAAGGAAAAGGGTGTCAGAGCCATTTATGTAGAAGAAGGTTATGATACCACCACGGCACGCTACATAGCAGAGCAAGTGGGAGCAAAGGTATACTTTCTAAACAGCTCTCTGTATCCATCATCACCCCAGGACGATTACTTTTCCATAATGAAAAGAAACCTACAACAGCTGAAGGAAGGTCTTGAATGCCAGTAGAAGAAGTCATAAGGGTAGAGGATCTGTCCTTCGGCTATAGGAAGGGTGAGCTTCTCATACAAAACCTCAGTTTCCACGTTCGCAGGGGGGAGTTCTTCGGGATAATGGGTCCCAACGGTGCTGGCAAAACGACCCTCCTGAAGATACTGCTGGGTTTTTTAAAACCTACTCATGGCAGGGTTTTCCTCATGGGAAAACCTTTGGAGAAGTTCCGTGAGTGGCACCGTATAGGCTACGTACCTCAGAGATGGACCACCGAAAGATCCTTTACAGGTACTGTAGCAGAGATCCTGAGAGCCTTTGCTCCTAAGGAGAGGGTAGGATGGATCATATCCTTTTTACATCTGGAACACCTATTGAATCGCCAGTTTAACAAGCTCTCCGGTGGAGAACAGCAGAAGTTGATGCTGGCCATAGCTCTCACTACAAACCCTGACATACTCTTTCTGGATGAACCTCTTACCGGGCTGGACATCCACGCTCAGGAGCACATAGAGAGCGTCCTTAAGGAAATAGCTAAAAGCAGGACGGTGGTGGTGGTGTCTCACGACATAGGTTTTGTTATGAGAAACGCAACACGTGTGCTTTGCTTAGGTATGCCTTCCTGCGTGGTGGTAGAACCCCATCAGTTCAAGGACATAATGAAGGATCTTTATGGACTCCATCCCTGAAGTTTATAGAAAAACTTGCGGGCTAAAACCCCGTATCTGTGATGCGGGGATACAGCCAGCCCCGAAAGGGTTGACACAAAAACATTACTGAATTAATTTAATGTATAGCTAATACCCCACCGCTCTCCTGGGTAGGAGAGTTCAACGGCTTTAAGGTGGGGTATAGATGAATCAGGAGAGCTAAAAGTAGCTCCGCTATATCGCTACATGGCGGTATAGGCAGGAGTAGGGGCGGTGTGAACCCGCCTGTGGTAGTAAGGAACGCGTTAAGCGTTCAAACCTACCACGAAGCTCCGCATCTTTGATGCGGGGTAGTTCACACTATTCTATCCGGCATGGTTTCACTGGAGGATCTGGAAAAGGGAAAGGAGAGTATATGTGTGGTAGGCTTAGGATACGTAGGTTTACCTTTGGCTGTAGCCCTCTCTAAGCATTTCCGTGTTTTCGGGTACGACAAAAACACCAAGAGGGTAGAGGAGCTTAAGGTGGGTATAGACTCCACAGGAGAGGTAGAAGCTGAGAAGTTAATAGGTACCAACGTTCAGTTTTCCTCAGATCCCTCCGTCATATCCCAATCCAGGTTTATAATAGTGGCTGTTCCCACACCTGTGGATAAACTTAAGAACCCGGATCTCTCCTTTATAAGATCTGCATCCGCCTTGGTGGGTAGGTACATGAGGAGGGGAAGTGTGGTGGTTTACGAATCTACCGTCTATCCCGGTGCTACAGAAGAGGTGTGCGTACCGATACTGGAAAGGGAGAGCGGTCTTGTGTGGAAGAGGGACTTCTTTGTGGGATACTCCCCGGAGAGAATAAACCCGGGAGATCCTCATCACAGCTTGGAGAAAGTGGTAAAGGTGGTGTCTGCTGATACACCCCAGACGCTGCAGGTGGTGAAAGGGGTTTACGAAAAGGTGGTGAAAGCTGGCGTGTATGTTGCTCCTGATATAAAGACTGCAGAAGCGGCCAAAGTGATAGAGAACATACAGCGAGACATCAACATAGCTCTCATAAACGAACTAGCCATAATATTTCACCGTCTTGGGCTGGATACAAGGGAGGTTCTAAAAGCGGCCTCCACCAAGTGGAACTTTCTGAAGTTTGAACCTGGACTCGTGGGAGGACACTGTATACCTGTGGATCCCTACTATCTGGCTCACAAATCTAAGGAGGTGGGATATATTCCGGAGCTTATTCTAGCAGGCAGAAGGGTTAACGAGCATATACCCGTGTTTGTGGCCCACCAAGTGGTAAAGACTTTAGTGAGAAGTGGAAAAAAGATTAAGGGAGCACGCGTACTGGTACTGGGAGTCTCTTTCAAGGAGAATGTACCAGATGTAAGAAACTCTAAGGTTTACGACCTGGTAAAAGAACTAGCCGACTTTGAGATGGAAACTTACATCTTTGATCCTATAGCGGACAGGGAAGGTTTGAAAGAAGAGTACGGCCTGGAGCTGGTAGAAGACTACACAGTAGGAGCCCCCTACCATGCCGTGATTTTTGCGGTAAGACACAACATTTTTAAGGAAATATTTTCCTTAGAACTCCTTAAAACTCTGTGCGATAAGCCCCCTATCCTAGTGGATATAAAAGGGATGTGGGACAAAGAGGAGGCTCAAAAACTCGGCTTCGTGTATTGGAGGCTGTAGCATGAGAAGGTATCTATTTCAGAAGATAAGGGAGATAGTACGTCAGGAATACAAGACAGAGGTGGAAGAGTTTCAGGTGGAACCACCTCGGCAGGAGGAACTGGGAGATCTTGCCACCAACGTGGCCTTTATCCTGTCTAAGACTCTCAGAAGAAACCCACAGGAAATAGCCCAGTATTTGGCAAACCTCTTATCACAGCACGGTTTTGATGCAACAGCTCAGAGAGGCTTTATCAACATCCGCATACTGGAAAGTACAGTGAAAGAGATGACAAAACAAATTCTACAGGAAGGTGAAAGCTTCTTCCTTGAAAAGGTGGGAGAAGGCAAGAGGATACTGGTGGAACTGGTGAGCGCCAACCCCACCGGTCCGTTACACTTAGGACACGGCAGGATAGCGGTGGTAGGTGACGTCATAGCAAGACTTTTAACCGCCTTTGGTTTTGATGTAACGAGGGAGTACTACATAAACGATGCGGGAAGACAGGTGTACCTCTTGGGACTGTCCATTCTTTACAGGTGTCTGGAGATGACCGGCA